>JBBAVU010000203.1:0-5263 GCA_040397565.1 Pirellulales bacterium
GCTCGAAGTCGCCGAGCCAGCAGCTGTTCTCGCGGAGGTGGCCGCAGCCGTAGACCGGCACCGCCGCGCGGAATCGATCGTCGAGGGAGGCGACGAGGCAGGTGGTGTAGCCGCCCCAACTGATGCCCGTGATCGCCGTGCGATCGGGATCGACTCCCGGGAGACTTCTGAGAAGTGAGTGGGCGCGAATGACGTTGGCCACGGCGTGGTAGGGCCAGTCGTCGTCGAGACCGGGCGTGGCGATCGTGTCGAACTTGTCCTTGTGATCCTGTCCGGGGCCGCCGTCGGGCAGGCGGACGGTGGCGTTCTTCTTCTCGGCCGCGGGGTCGGGCCGGCAGCCGGCCAGATCCATGGCGATGGCGGCGTAGCCCCGTTCGGCCCAGAGCTTCGCCCATTCCGCGAAGGCCGTGCCGCCCCCGCCGTGAACGAGCACGATGCCGGGGCAGGGGCGTGCCCGCTGACCGCTCGCGGTGATGCACTTCGGCTCGGTGTAGTAGGCGAACACCTTCGTGGCCCGCCCCTGGAAGGGCTCGCCCTCGTAGACGAGCGACCGCACAGGAGTGTCGTCATCATCGTTATCGAGCCACTCGAAGGCCGGCGGCCTGCGGAGCGACGCGAGGTCCCACGGAGGTGATGCCGGCGGTTCCGCCGCGGCCACGAATTGCGACACAACGAGCACGCCCGCGAGCCCGACGACCGCCACGATCGTCTCCATCACGGTCCAGCTCTTGACCGTGTCGGCGAGACTGACGTTGAAGTATTCCTTGAAGAGCCAGAACCCGGCGTCGTTGACGTGGGAGAAAGCGAGGCTGCCGGCCCCGATCGCGAGCACCATGAGGTTCGGGTCGGCCGCACCGTCCGCGACGAGCGGCGCGACGAGCCCGGCCGCGGTGAGGCCGGCGACCGTGGACGACCCGACGCAGGCCCGGATGACGGCCGTCACGATCCAGGCCGTGACGAGCGGGTCGAGCGGCAGTCCCTGGAGCAAAGCCCCGATCTGGCCGTTGACTCCACTCTTCACGAGCACCTCCTTGAAGGCCCCCGAGCCGCCGATCACGAGCAGGATCGAGGCGACGTCGCCGATCGCCGCGGAGTAGGTGTTCATCACCTCGGCCAGCGAGCGGCCCCGGCCCAGCCCGAGCGTGCACGTGGCGAAGAATAGCGCCGCCAGCATGACGACGTCGGGCTCCGACACGAACGCCATCACGTTCGCCACCGCGGAGCCGGGCTCCGCGAGGCTGCCGCCGACGGCCGTGACGAGCAGGAGCGCGGCGGGCAGCAGGGCGGTGACGATGCTCACGGCGGCCCCGGGCAGCTCCGACTCCGGGCGGGCGGCCGTGGTGAGGCCCGCGAGCGGTCGGGCCGGGATCCCGGTGACGAGCCGGCCGAACAGCGGGCCCGCGAGCACGAGGGCCGGCACGGCGATGACGATGCCATAGAGCAGGGTCAGCCCGACGTTCGCCTGGAACGTCGCGACGAGCGCCGTCGGCGCCGGGTGTGGCGGCAGCAGGCCGTGTGCCACGCTCAGCGCGGCAAGCGCCGGCAGGGCCACGACGAGCGGCGACAGGCGGTATCGCTCGACGACCGCGAAGATGATCGGCACGAGCAGCACGAAGCCGACGCCGTAGAAGAGCGGGATCCCGACGATGAACCCGGTGAGGGCCATCGCCCAGGCCATCCGCCTCTCGCCGAAGGCGGCGACGAGCGTGTCGGCGATCCGCTGGGCTGCGCCGCTCTCCACGACGAGCTTGCCGAGCATCGCCCCGGCCACGATCACGATGAGGAGCGACCCGAGGATATCGCCCATGCCCTTGCGGATCGCACCGGGCACGGCCGACAGCGGCATGCCGAGGGCCAGCGCCGCCCCGGCCGACACGATGATGAACGCGAGGAACGGGTGCATCTTCGCCCAGGCCACGAGCACCACCAGAGCGGCGATGGCGACGGCGATGATGACGAGCGGCAGCATCGGTCAGACCGTGGCGAGGACCGCGGCGAGCCGCCGCGTGCGATCGGCAAGTTCGGCGAACTTCCCGGATTTCAGCGTCTCGGCGTCGATGAGCTGCGAGCCGATGCCCACGCAGACGACGCCGGCGGCGAACCACGCCCTGAGATTGGCCTCTTCGAGCGTCACGCCCCCGGACGGCATGAGCTTGAGCCAGCCGCAGGGGCCTCGCACGCCCTTGATGAAGGCCGGCCCGCCGAGCGCGTCGGCAGGAAACACCTTGATCACGGCGGCGCCGAGCCGATGGGCGTGGACCATCTCCGTGACGGTGCCGGTGCCGGGGCACCAGGGCAGGCCGTGCTCGGCGCAGTAGCGGCCGACCGCCTCGTCGAGGTTCGGCGCGACCAGAAACCGGGCCCCCGCCGCATGGAAGGCCTCCGCCTGGGATCGCTCGACGATCGTGCCGGCACCGAGCACCATGTCGGGAAATTCCGCGGCAGCACCGGCGGCGAGCGAGCGGAACACGTCGAGGGCTTCCGCGGAGCGGTTCGTGAACTCGACCACCCGCATGCCGCCGGCATGGAGGGCTTCGAGCACCTTCATGCCCGTGGCGGCGTCGCCGCAATTGAAGAGCGGCAGGGCCTTCTGCCGCGCGAGCATGTCCGTGAGCGTCGCGTCATGCGGCATGGGCGAGACCCTACGCGAGCTCGAACAGGGCTTCGATCTCAACCGGGATGTCGTCGGGCAGCGAGCCCATCCCGACGGCGCTCCGAACGCCGATGCCGTTCTCCGGGCCCCAGATCGCGGCGAAGAGCTCGCTCGCGCCGTTGATCACGTACGGGTGCCGCTCGAAGTCGGCCGTGCAGTTGACCATGCCGAGCACCTTGATCACCCGCTTCACCTTGTCGAGGCTGCCGACCGTGGCCAAGAGCGTGGCGAGCATCGTGAGCCCCACCTGCCGGGCCGCCTGCTTGCCGCCGTCGGCGTCGAGGTCGCGGCCCACGCGGCCCCGCATGAGCTTCCCGTCGGGCAAAAGCGGCCCGTGGCCGGAGACGTAGAGGTGCTGCCCGACGACGAGCGCGGGCTTGTAGACGCCAACGGGCTTCGGCGCGGGGGGCAGCGTGAGCTTGAGCGATTCGAACTGGTGCTGGGGAGTCATGGGCGACGACGGTTCCTGAGCCAGAATGGATGACGTGGGCCGTATGATACTCGCAAACGGGTGTTCCGCCGTAGTGGCCCGTCAGGGCGAGAGGTAGCGGCAGAGGATGCGGCCGAGCACGGCCTTGCCGCGGCTGTTGGCGTGGATCCGGTCGCGGGCGAAGTGCTCGTAGGGCTGGTAGGAGGCGAGCATGTAGTCGTCCCAGGCCCGCCGGATGTCGAAGAACTCAACCCGCTCCTCGCGGCACATCGTCGCAAGCGCGTCCGGAAACCGCTCCATGAGGTCGAGCGCCACCGGGGCCGGCTTCGCCTTCACGAACTCCGGCTCGAACACTTCCCGCGGCGCGACGGCCCCGTTCGTGACGAGGATGTCGCACCCGCTCTTCGCGCGGATCTGCCGGATCACGCTGCGGATCGACTCCACGTCGAAGCCGTGACTGATGCCGGCGATGATCACGAGATCGGGCCGGTAGGCGAGCACGTAGGGCTCGACGCGGTTCTCGTCCTTGTAATGCCAGCAGCCCGTGCCGCCGCGGACGCTCGTCACCACTTCGATCGTCGCCTTCGGGTAGCGGCCGGCCAGCTGCGTCTCGAAGAGCGAGTTTGACGTGTCGTTGCAGATGCTGTCGCCGAGCATCACGATCCGCAGCCGCTCCCCGGCCGCGAGCTTCGCCATCGACTTCTTCATGAGGGCCCAGCGGCCGGCGGCCGGCTCGAACCGCGACACGGGGCAGGCGGCCGCCGCCCGGGCCGACCAAGCCGCCGCTTCCGCCGCGTCGATCTTCTCCACCCGCACGTCCTTGACCTCGAGCGGCGAGGACTTTGGATCGCGGTAGTCGAACTGCAGCCGGATCCGCGACTGCTTCGCGTCGGGATGGGTCCGGAAGCAGAGCACGTAGGGCTTCCACGAAGTCGACGGATCGATCGAGTCGTAGTCGTCCGCCACGAGTTCCTTCCCCTCACCGTCGAGAAACACGGCCGCGCAGTGGCCGCCGCTCGAACCCCTGGCCAGGAGCCGCAACCGGTAGTAGCCGAAGGGCTCCACCGGCACCGGCGGCGACATGAGGCTTCCGCGCTCGATCCGCACGCCGTGGTCGCCCGCCGCCTGGATCTGGCTGCCCGCGAACGCATCCGGCTGCTTCGAGCCCTCCCAGCCCTCGGCGGCGGCCGGCAGGCGGAGGTCGCTCCGCAACAGTGGCGGAAACTCCGTGATGCGGATGTTGCGGTACCGCACGGTGCCGACCATCTGCCCGTGGATCTGGAGGGCGATCACGCCCTCCAGCGGCACCGACGGATCGGTCTCGACGTAGTCGACCGTCTGAATGCCGTTGATCGAGAGCCGCACCCGCGGCCCTTCGCAGCGGATCACGTATTCGTTCCACCCGTCACGGGATTTCGCGGCTGCGGCCTTCACGGCCTCTTCAGGAGCCTTCACGAGCACGCGGTTGCGACGGCTCTCGTCGTAGAGCGAGCCGTCCCAGCCGGGGCCGATGTCGGCCTGGTAGCCGATCACCTCGTGGTGGTTGGGCACCCGCGCGGTGCGGAACTGAATGCCGGCGTTGCACTTCTCGCCACACTCGAGCTTGTATTCGACCGCGAGTTCGAAGTCGCCGAAGGTGCGGTTGGTGGCGAGAAACTCGTTGCGGGGAGCGGGCTTGCCGGGATCGCCCGCGACGATCGCCCCGTCCTCGATCCGCCAAGTGGATGCGGTGTCGCCGTTCCAGCCGGCGAAGGAGGTGCCGTCGAAGAGCGGCTCGGCGGCGACCGCGGCCGTGCTGGCGGCGACGGCGGTGGCAACGGCGAGGAAGAGGGCGAAGGCGGCCGATCGCGGGCAGCGGCGGAGCCGGAAGGGCAGGGGGGCCGTGTCGTGTTGCATGGCGTGGGCGTTCTCGGGGCGCAGCGGATCCGTGGAAAACCGATGTTCATACACGATCCAGGAGCATCATGTCACCCTGGAGCGGCAGCGTGGCAATCTCCGGCAACCCTTCGTAGCCGCCCCTTCGTAGCCGCAGAGTGGTACTCTGCGGTTCGGGCATGGTGCAGACTGCCAGTCTGCACCTACATGCGGCGGCGGGCGGCCCAGGCCGCGGCGGCGATGCCGATGGCGGCAAGCGCGATCGCTCCCGGCTCGGGCACGATCACGAGGTTGCCCGTGGACTG
>JBBAVU010000204.1:0-5253 GCA_040397565.1 Pirellulales bacterium
GGTTGGCGACGGCGCCGGTGAACGCGCCGCGGACGTGGCCGAAGAGCTCGCTCTCGAGCAGGCTCTCGGAGAGGGCCCCGCAGTTGACCCGCACGAACGGCCCGCTGCCCCGGGGCGAGAGCGCGTGAATCGCCTTCGCGATGAGTTCCTTGCCCGTGCCCGTCTCACCGATGAGGAGCACCGAGGCGTTGGAGGCCGCGACCCGGCGGGTCATGGCGTAGACCTGCCGCATCGCGCCGCCGGAGCCGATCAGTCCGTCGATCGGCGGCGAGGCCGACTGGGAATCCTGCCGCGGCAGTCCGCCATCGTCACCGGGGGTTCGAAGCATCGGCGGTGGGGGTTCGGGCCGCGGTCGGCGTTTCGTCGGTTGACGGGGACTCGAGGATGTCGAGGACGAGCCCGCTCCAGCGCCGGCCCGCCGCATCCGTCGCCGTATTGTAACGGCGGTATGCCTCCGAGATGTCGCAGGTTTCCAGCAGGATTCCGTACCGTCCCACGCTCTCGCGGAACGCGGCGATCGCCCGTTCCCGCAGGTCGTCGGAGGCATTCGGCCGCATGACGATCGCGTGGAGAGCGGCCTGCGCCTCCGGCCGGCCGATCGTCGAGAGCAGATCGATGGCCCGCGGGGCGAGGCTCGGCTCGTCGATGGCGGCAAGCGCGACGGGCAGCGCGGCGGCGACGTTCTCGCCGTCGCGGGCGATGCTCGCGAGCAGCCGCAGCGACTCCCCGGCGCGGGCGAGCCGTTCGGCGGCCCGCGAGCGATCGTCTTCGCCGACCGGAGCGACCTCGGCGAGGTCGGCCTCGTCGTGCACGACGACGACGCGGAGCGGGCCGTCCGTCGGTATCCACGAGAGGAACTCCGCCGTCTCGTGCGCTCCCGGAGGCCCGAGATTCGCGCCGATCACGACCAGCCGCACGTCGCAGGAGTCGCGTGTCTTGACGACGGCGTCGCGGCCGCGGACGACCGTCGTCGGCGTGTAGCCGAGCGCGGCGACCGCCGCGGCGAGTTCCTGTCGCGGGGCCGCGATCGGATGGGCGACGACCGCCCGGACGATCCCCGTGGAAGTCGCGCAGTCGAGGAGGGTCTCCACGACCCTGTTCTGGCCGGCGTAGAGTCCACGGGGAGCCGCGATCGCCAGCGCCCTCGCGGCGGCGAAACGCACGCCGATGTCCGGCGCCGAGAGGGCCCGCACGAGCGAGCGGCGCACCGCCGGTTCCATCGGCCGCGGCGGCGAGCCGGCGATCTCGGCGATCACCGTCGCCGCGGCCTCGGCGGCCTCCGCCATCCCGCGTTGCATGGCCTCGTCGAGCACGGAGGCGATCGTCGTGGCCGAAGGTCCTTCCGCCGACGAGACCGCGGCGACGATCCTCTCTCCGGCCGAGGCATCGGCCCGGTCGACGACGAGGAGCGTCGATTCGAGCCTCGCGAGGAGAACCAGCCGCTCCGAGGCCGCGTCGAGTTCGCCGAGCGCCGCCCGGTCGCGGGCGAGGTGCGCCGCCTCGAGCGACTTCCGCTGCCTCGGGGTGAGCCTCGCCCTTCCGGCCATGCGTTTCTCGGCATCGAAGAAGGCGACCTCCTCGGTCGTGTCGGCCGCCGTGGCGGCGTGGCCTCCGGCGCCGGTGGCGTCGTCGTCTTCGGAGCAGAGCACCGCGTCGAGCCGGCGATCGAGTTCCGCGGCTGCGGCCTCCCTCGTCGGCAGCCTTCCGCCGGCCCGCTCGATCGCGGCCGCGGCCCGGCGACGGGCCTCCGGGGGCGTGTCGACGACGGCCACTGGCGCGAGCAGGAAGGGCCGGACCCGATCCGGCGGCGGACCGGCGAGATCGATCGCGGAGATGATGCCCGGCCAGTTGTCGACGTCGGGCGTGCCGAGCCATCCGAGCAGGGCGACGACCCCATCCTCGCCGAGGTCGCGGAGAAGCTCGCGGACGATGCCACGGCCGCGGGCCGTAGGCTCGTCGTCACCCTCGGCGTGCCGCGGGTCGTTCAGCCAGCCGACGAGCGGGCCGATCGCGTCGAGCCCGGCGAGCGACAGCCGGCGGCCCGCCTCGGTGCGTCGGGCGAACGAATCGCTCGTGAGGTCGTCGATCGCTTCGGCGAGCCGCTTCGGGTCGCGTCGGCGGAGTCGCGAGGCCGTCTGGATGTCGCGAACGACCTTCGCGATGGCCGGCTCCGTCGGCGAGAGCCTGCGGACGGTCGCCAGCAGCGTGCCGTCGTCGTAGGCATCACCGAGGTCGGCGAGAATGTCCGGCCGGCGGTCACCGGCCGCGGCGAGCGCCGTGTCGAATCGGCGGAGGTAGGCCGCTGCGACGTCGTAGGCATCCACCTTCGTCGCCTTGACGACGGCGTCGAAGAGCGGGACGGGCGTCGTCCGTTCCGGGGAGGCGAGGGAGTCGATGACGGCCTGGGCGAGCGGATCGGGCGGCTCGGCCCGCGCCGGAACGGCCAGGGCCGCGATCAGGAGGAAACGCCAAAGGCCGCGCATGAAAGGTCCCCTGCGTGGCGGACCGGTCAAGCCAGCCGGACCTTCCACGCGGAGATTTGTTCGGCCACCCGCTTCGGCGCCGTGGAGCCCGCGCTCTGCATCCGTTCAACTGCCCGCGAACTGCCGAGCGCCTCCCGGTAGGAGCTTTTCCAGCCGGCAAACTCCCCCCGGAACGCGTCGTCGTCAAGGTCGAGGAGCGTAGCGCCCCTTGCCATGGCCAGCCGCACGAGCCGGCCGACCGTCTCGTGGGCCGTCCGCTGCGGCAGGCCGTCGGCGATGAAGGCCTCCATCAGGCTCGTCGCGTCGAGATGGCCCCGCTCGATGCCCGCCGCGATCCTCGCCGCGTCGAACCGCGTGCCCGCCACGAGCGGCGCGGCCACGCCGAGCGTCGCCTCGACCGTGTCGATGGAGTCGAAGATCGGCTCCTTGTCCTCCTGGAGGTCGCGGTTGTAGGCGGTCGGCAGCCCCTTCACGAGCACGAGCAGGCTCTGGAGATTGCCGATGACCCGGGCCGACTTTCCCCGGGTGAGTTCGAGCGCGTCGGGGTTGATCTTCTGCGGCATGATCGAGCTGCCGGTGCAGAACGCCTCCGGCAAGAGCACGAAGCCGAACTCCTCACCGCTCCAGAGGATCCACTCCTCCGCCCACTGCGAGAGGTGGACGGCGATGAGCGAGAGCACGAACGCCAGCTCGCAGACGAAGTCGCGGTCGCTCGCGGCGTCGACGCTGTTGGCGGCGAACGACTCGAAGCCGAGCGCCTCCTGCACGAGTTCCCGCCGGATCGGCAGGCTCGTGCCCGCCATCGCGCCGCTGCCGAGCGGCAGAACGTTCACCCGCCTCCGGCAGTCGGCGAGCCGCTGCCGGTCCCGTTCGAACTTCTCGACCCATGCGAGAAGCTGGTGGCTCGCGAGCACGGGCTGGGCCCGCCTCAGGTGGGTGTAGCCGGGGATCACGAGGCCATGCTCCCTTTCGGCGAGGCCGAGGAACGCCCGCTGGAGCGCGAGCACCGCCGCGTCGATCCGGTCGATCGCCCGACGGCAGTGGAGCCTGAGGTCCGTGGCGACCTGGTCGTTGCGGCTCCGCGCGGTGTGGAGCTTTCGGCCGACGTCGCCGAGCCGGGCGGTGAGCGCGGTTTCGACGTGGAGGTGGATGTCCTCCTTCGACGCGGTGAACGCGAAGCGACCTTCGGCGATCTCCCGCCGGATCTCCTCGAGGGCGGCGACGATGCTTTCAGCCTCGTCGGCGGTCACGAGCCCCGACGCGGCGAGCATCCGGGCGTGGGCGATCGAACCGTCGATGTCGTCGTCCGCCAGCCGCCTGTCGAACGAGATGCTCTCGGAGAACGCTTCCATCCGTGGGTCAGTCGCCTCGCGAAAGACGCCCCCCCAGGCCTTCTGCTGGCTTGAGGGAGGCTTTTCTTTGGACATTTCCTGGCTGGGCATGGGTTCGTTCCGGGGTTTTCCGGTTGTAATTCGATCCAGCCGAAAATCCACCGTGGCAGCTTTCGGCGGCGTCATCGGGCCGGATCGACGAGCCATTTTGCCGCCGACTCCCGCACATCGGCCTCGTCCCGGCGGGCGACGACGAGCCGGTCCGGCCCCGCGGCCGGGTAGCCCCCTTGAAGGAGCACGGCGTCGCGGTCCTCGCCGGCGAGCCAGAGCGGGTGCGGGGCGTTCAGTGCGATCAAGCCGGGCAGGTCGAGGTATCGCACCGCGCCCGGGATGAAGAGCGGATGACGGTAGTCGTCGATGCCCGCGAATCGGAATCCACCCGTGGCGGCCGCGGCGCGATCGATCGACCGACCTGCCAGGGCACGGGCGGCGAGCACCACCGGCGCCGCGTCGCCGAACCCCGCCACCGCGACCTCGGTGGGGCTCGGGTGGGAGCCGACCTTCGCGGTCCGCAGGAACCGCACGAGCGAAAGGAGATCGTGGACGCTGCGGCAGGCGGCCGGATGGTTGTAGCCGTATGTGTAGCCCGCGAACTCCCGTGGGTTCGCGACGACCGGCTGCTCGGTGCCGATCTTCCAGTGGAAGAGCCTCGGGGCGACGACCGACGTGCCGGCGGCGAGGAGCGTTCGCACCGGCGACGGAGAGCGTCCCTCCGCATCGACGAGCGGCACGTCACGATCGACCCAGACGACGACACGGCCCGACCACTTCTCCGGGTGCAGCCACTCGAGCGGCACCTCCTCGTCGTGCGTCCGGTTCACAAGCGCGCCGGTCATCCGGACCGCTCCTGCGACGCCGGCTTTTTCGTCCTGGCGCCACTCGGAGTCCCCCGCCTCCTCGTACGACCGGCCGATCACGGTCTCGACCGCCGGCGCGACCGACTCGCGGAGCCCCTCGGGCGTGGCGGCCTGCCGCTTCACCTGCGTGTCGATGTCGGCCGCGAGCCGCGAGAGCAGCCCCCGCTCGAACTCTGGGTCGGCCTCGGGAGGCGCGGGATGCGACGCGTTCCAGACGGAGAGTTGCTCGCGGGAGAGCGGCTCGTAGTCCCGTTCGATGACCGGCTCCGCGAACCCGAGCCGAAACTCACGGTTGAGGAACGTGTAGAAGGCCGATCTCGTCACGGCGTTGTAGTTGTGTGGGAAGTGCTCGCCCCGGTGGAGCATCACGCTCTCCTTCGCGCCGAGCAGTGCGTAGAGCCGCTGCAGTTGCGGGAAGCCCTTGGTGGCCAGTTCGCGGGTCCAGTCGTTGGCCGTGTTCATGCCCTGCGGCTTCGGGGCGAAGAGTGCGGCGAACTCCACGTTGCCGGTGCCGATCCGCAG
>JBBAVU010000205.1:0-5229 GCA_040397565.1 Pirellulales bacterium
CCGTGCCTTCGCCCAGGCCCATCACCTCGAAGCCCTCGGCGGCGAGCCGGGCGAGCAGCTTTCGTGCGTGGTCGTGGCCGCTCGTCTCCACGGTCACCTGCACCGCGATCGAGAAGACGTCGGGGCCGGAGAAGGATCGGTCGTGGAGGATCTCGCGGATGCTCGCACCCTCGGCGGCGATCGCCGTGGCGAGACGGGCCATGCCGCCGGGGCGGTCGCTGATCCGCGTCGTGAAACGGCAGCGGCGGCCGTCGGCGGCGAGACCGTGGTCGATGACCCGGTCGAGGCTGGTGAGGTCGATGTTGCCGCCGCACAGAAGCACCGCGACCTTGCGGCCGGCAAGGTCGCTGAGGCGGTTGCCGAAAAAGGCTGCAAGCGCCGCGGCGCCGGCCCCCTCGACGACCGACTTCTCGAGTTCCAAGAGCCGCACGACCGCCAGGGCGAGCGCGTCCTCGTCGACGGTCACGACACGGTCGATCGCTTCGGCCGCGAGCCGGAACGAGACCTCGCCGACCCGTCCCACGGCCAGGCCGTCGGCGAGCGTGGGGCGGATCGGCACGTTCACGGGCTTCCCCGCCGCGATGGCTGCCGAGAAGCTCGGCGACGCCGCGGCCTCGACCGCGATGATCCGCACGTTCGGCGCGAGCGACCCGAGCACCACGCCGACCCCCGCGAGCAGGCCCGCGCCGCCGGTCGGCACGACCACGGCCTCGACGTCGGGCACGTCCTCCAGCAGTTCGAGCGCGAGCGTGCCCTGGCCAGCTATCACCCTCGGATCGTCGAAGCCGTGGATCCGCTCGAGCCCTTCGTCGGCCGCGATCTCGATCGCGCGGCGGCGGGCGTCGTCGAACGTCTCCCCCTCGAGGATGACTTTGGCCCCGAGACGCCTGCAGGTCGACGCCTTCACGAGCGGCGCGAACTTCGGCATCACGACCGTCACCGGAACGCCGAGCAGCCGGCCGTGCCAGGCGAGCCCGAGGGCGTGGTTGCCGGCGGAGGCCGCCACGACGCCGCGGGCCCTCTGCTCTGGCGAAAGCAGCATGATCGCGTTGCGGGCGCCCCGCTCCTTGAAGCTGCCCGTCCGCTGCAGCAGATCGAGCTTGCAGAAAATTTCCGCGCCGGTCAGCTCCGAGAGCGGCACGCTCGCGGGGCAGGGAGTGTGGACGATCCCGGACCGGATCCGCTCGCGGGCGGCGCGGACGTCGTCGAGGGTGACGGCGGGGCGTGTCATGCGGGAAAAATTCGCCGGGAGCCCGGCGACCGCGGCGAATCGCCTCCGGCTCCGGCAGATTGCAAGGTAGCCCGCGTGCCGCCGCGGTCGCAACCCGCCTGCCTCGCGCCCCTCCGCCATCGAGCTGCCTCCCGGCCTTTCGGCCGTCTTCCGGCGCGTGGCGGGACGTTTTGGGCTATCGTTACGGCATGTTCGAGGGCCCCCGATATCTCGTTTCGTTCGGCCCCAAGCGGGTGCCACACTGCTTCACCGACGTCCTCATCCTCGGCGGCGGTCTCGCCGGGCTGCGTGCGGCGCTCGAGGTCGACCCGCGGCTCTCGATCACGCTCATCACGAAGGACGATCTCCGCGAGTCGTCGAGCCAGTACGCGCAAGGTGGCATCGCCGGAGTGATCGACCCGGAGGACCGGTTCGACAACCACGTCGCCGACACGATCGCCGCCGGGGGCGGCCTTTGCCACGAGGAGGTCGTCGACTCGGTCGTCCGCGAGGCCCCCGACCGGATCGCGGAGCTCATGGAGTGGGGCACCAGGTTCGACGAGCAGGATGGCGCACTCGCCCTCGGCCGCGAGGGGGGGCACAGCCACAGCCGCATCGTGCACGCGCTGGGCGACGCGACGGGCCGCGAAGTGATGCGGGCGGTGATCGAACGGTCGAAGCGGCTGCCGAACCTCGAGATCTGGCCCGACACCTTCACGATCGACCTCGTCACCTGCGACGGGGTCTGCCGGGGGGCGCTCGTCTGGAATAGGGCCCACGGGAAGACGCTCGTCTGGGCCCGCCGCACGATCCTCTCGACCGGCGGCGCGGGGCAACTCTACCGCGAGACGACCAACCCCGAGACGGCCAGCGGCGACGGCATGGCACTGGCGTGGAGGGCCGGGGCGGTCGTCCGCGACATGGAGTTCATGCAGTTCCACCCGACGGTGCTCTACATTCCCGGCGGCGCGAGAACGCTCATCACCGAGGCGGTTCGCGGCGCTGGGGCCCACCTCGTCGATCGCGATGGCCGCAGGTTCATGCCCGAGTTCGACCCGCGGGCCGAGCTCGCGCCGCGGGACGTCGTCTCCCGCGCGATCACGGAGGTGATGCACCGCACCCACCACGCGAACGTCTACCTCGACCTTTCGCACCTCGACGCTGCGGCGGTGCGGGGGAGGTTTCCGGGGATGGCGGCCACATGCGCGAAGTTCGGCCTCGATCTCGCGCGGGACCGGATCCCGGTCCGTCCCGGCGCCCACTACATGATCGGGGGCGTGGAGGTGGACGACTCGGGGCACACGAGCCTGCCCGGGCTCCTTGCCGCGGGTGAGGTCACCTCGAGCGGTCTCCACGGCGCCAACAGGCTCGCGAGCAACAGCCTGCTCGAGGGGCTCGTCTACGGCGCCCGGTCCGGGCGGGCCGCGAGCGAGGAGGCGGTGGAGGCGGGAAGGAACGACTTCCGCGTGCCGCCGCTTGCCAACGCCCGCGAGGACGAAGTGAACGGCCCGCTCGACCTCGCCGACATCCGCAACTCGCTCAAGAGCCTCATGTGGCGGCAGGTCGGCGTCGAGCGTTCGGCCGACGCCCTCGGCGAGGCGCTCGAGGCCGTGGAGGGATGGTGCCGCTACGTCCTGCCGCGGCAGTTCCAGTCGCCCGAGGGCTGGCAGCTGCAGAACATGCTCGAGGTAGCGAGGCTCATGATCCGCTCCGCGATCCTCCGCGACGAGACCCGCGGCGTGCACGTCCGGCGGGATTTCCCGGAACGCTCCGACGACTGGCTCGCCCACATCGCGTGGAAACGCGGCGGAACGGGACCGCAGATCGAGCGGCTTTCGAGGGCCGGACAGGCTGGGTAGAAGCCGCCGGTGCAGGATGCCGCAGTCGATGCGAGATCACCGTGGGGTGACCTCGTATCGCCGAAAGGTCGAACTCGCAGGAGACCTGCGCCGAGCCCGAACGCCGGTCAATCCTCCCCCTGAGCCTTCGTGAAGCCGTCGGCGCCGTCGATCCGTAGCAGCCGCTCGATGTGGCAGACCTCGTGCGACTCGTTGATCTTTCGGGCGAGGGCCAGGGCGTCGTCGAACCTGATCGGATTGCCGCTGCGGGTCACGAACCGGCAGCGGTGGTGGCTGACGCAGTCGATGTTGGGATTGCCGTCGGGATACACCTTCGTGCCGCGGTTCGAGATCATCTTGAGCTTGAGCGGCGCCGCGGCGGCAATGGCTTCGAGCGCCGCGCCGAGGTCTGCGGGCGCAAGACCGCTGTCGACGAAGATGTCGGCGCCCACCACGTCCTTCGTCTTTGCCGGCCGGAAAACCGGATCTCGGCTCACCTGCGGCACTTGGATCGGCTTTGCGGGGCGCACGCTCCAGCCCTCCGCCCGGCGGCCGAGGTTGGCAATGACGTGCTTGGCAAACTCCGAAGTTCTCACGCCCTGGTCATAGCCGACGACGTCACCGGTGAGCCGGCCGTCCATGAGCGTGACGAGGACGGCATGTTCGATGTCGGCGGCGGCGGCGAATTCGCCGAGATGCTTGAGCATCATCACGCCGCTGAGGAGCACGGCCGTCGGATTGATCACGTCCTTGCCGGCATATTTCGGGGCCGATCCGTGAACCGCCTCGAAGATCGCGATGCCGTTGCCGAGATTCGCGGAAGGGGCGAATCCGAGGCCCCCGACGAGTGCCGACGTGAGGTCGCTGATGATGTCGCCGTTCATGTTGGTCGTGACAATCACATCGAACTGCGACGGCTTCTTCACGAGTTGATGCGCGCAGTTGTCGATGATCACGTGCCAGGACTTGATGTCGGGATATTCGGGAGCGATCCGCTCGAACGTTCGCTTCAGCTCGCCTTCGGTGAGCTTCATGATGTTGGATTTCGTGGCGCATGCCACCGACTTGCGGCCCTCGGAGCGTGCGAATTCGAACGCGAGCCGGACGATTTTCTCCGAGCCCTTCGCGCTGATGAGTTTCAGGCACTGCGCCACGTCGGGCGTCTGCATGTGCTCGATGCCGGCGTAGAGGTCTTCGACGTTCTCACGCACCACGACCAGATCGATGCCCTGGCCCGTGTAGGGCGTCTTTACGCCAGGCAGTTCCCTGACCGGACGGATGTTCGCGAACGTTTCGAACAGCTTCCGCAGCGTCACGTTGGCGGATTTTTCACCAAAGCCGACGGGCGTGCCGAGGGGACCCTTGAGAACCACCCTCGTCCGGCTGATCGAATCGATCGTGTCCTGTGGCACGCCCGAGGCGATGCCCTGCTTGAACACTCGCTCGCCAGCGTGACGCTCAATCCATTCGATCTCCACCCCGGTGGCGTTGATGATGTCGACGGCCGCGTGGACGCACTCCGGACCGATGCCATCTCCGGGGATCAAGGTCACCGCATGTCGTGTCATGATGGATTTCCGAGAGGTAGTGAAATGGATGTGCCAAACAAACGGATATTTAAGAACGGGAGAAAAACGGCTCAGGAGGCCGACGCCAACGCCTCCACGGACACACGCTCAACCGCGATGACGTCGAATTCGCGAGCGAGGAGCACCAACAGTTCGGCAACGTTGGCGAAACCGACCGCCAAGCCGGGCCGAGCGGAATAAATAGTAAACCCCCACGTCCCGCCCCCCAAGTGCATGATGTCCCGGACGCGAAATGGGCCGCCGGCCGCGAGGCTTGGCACGCGGTGCTCCGTCGAGCCGGGTGGCAAAGCCGATGTGATCGTGATCCGATACCGCATGGCAGAGTCTCCTGTCTGCAGAATTCGGACGTCCGAATCTCGGAGATTGCCGACTTGGTGGGCATCGGCGAACGGGCCGCCCATCGGATCGTGTGTGACCTCGTTCGGGGCGGATATGTGGTTCGTAACAAGGACGGCCGAAGGAACACCTACACGGTGAACTACGACCAGCCGCTCCGCCAGCCGCTGGAGTCGAGCCATTCCATCGGCAAAGTATTCAGGGCTCTGGCCGGTAGCTCGCGTCGTAGCCGCTGACGAACAATTCCTGGGGCGTT
>JBBAVU010000206.1:0-1691 GCA_040397565.1 Pirellulales bacterium
ACGGGCAGCCCCGAACCTGCAGCGAGCCCAGCCCGCTCAGGACCGGTTCGTGATCGGCACGAAGTCGCGGAGGAGTTCGCCCGTGTAGATCTGGCGAGGGCGGCAGATCTTCTTCGTGGGCGAATGGTGCATCTCGATCCAGTGGGCGATCCAGCCGGGAAGGCGGCCCATCGCGAAGAGCACCGTGAACATCTGCACTGGGATGCCCATCGCCCGATAAATCACGCCGGAATAGAAGTCGACGTTCGGGTAGAGCTTCCGCTCGATGAAGTAGTCGTCGGCGCGCGCGACCTCCTCGAGCTGCTGGGCGATGTCGAAGATCGGGTCGTGGCGGGAGATCTTGGCGAGCAGCTTGTCGCAGGTCGCCTTGATGAGCTTCGCCCGCGGGTCGTAGTTCTTGTAGACGCGGTGTCCGAAGCCCATGAGGCGGAAGCCGGAGTCCTTCTTCTTGGCGAGATCGACGTACTTCTTCACGTTGCCGCCGTCGGCCACGATCCGCTCGAGCATCTCGACGCAGGCCTGGTTGGCGCCGCCGTGGAGCGGCCCCCAGAGGGCCGAGACGCCGGCGGAGATGCTGGCGAAGAGGTTCGCGTCGCTGGAGCCGACCATGCGGACGGTGGATGTGGAGCAGTTCTGCTCGTGGTCGGCATGGACGATGAGCAGCATGTCGAGGGCGTCGGAGAAGTCGGGGTCGACGTGGTATTCCTCGCACGGCACGGCGAACATCATCTGCAGGAAATTCTCGCAGTAGTCCAGGTCGTTCCGCGGATACATCAGCGGCTGGCCGACCGACTTCTTATGGCTGTAGGCGGCGATCGTCGGCAGCTTCGCGAGCAGACGGTGGACGCTCACCTCGACCTGTCGCGGGTCGCGGACGTCGAGGGAGTCCTGGTAGAAGGTGGAGAGGGCGCCCACGACGCTCCCCACGATCGCCATCGGGTGGGCGTCACGCGGGAAGCCGTTGTAGAAGTTCCGCATGTCCTCGTGGATCATCGTGTGGTGCGAGAGCGACACCCGGAACGAGTCGAGCTGCGCGGTCGTCGGCAATTCGCCGAAGATGAGCAGGTAGGCGACCTCGACGAAGTCGCACTTCTCGGCAAGCACCTCGATCGGGTAGCCGCGGTACCGCAGGATTCCGTTCTCGCCGTCGAGGTACGTGATGGCGCTGGTCGTGGAGCCCGTGTTGACGAAGCCCTCGTCGAGGGTGATCGCCCCGGTCGCGCTCCGGAGCTTTCCGATGTCGATGCCGTGCTCACCCTCGGAGCCGACGAGCATCGGCAGGTCGACCGACCGTCCGTTGATCTCGAGACGTGCCGCGCCCGCCGATTTCGTGCCGGGGAAGGGGCCCGGCTGCGAAGATTTCGATCCGGTCGGGGGCGCGGAGACGGTCATCGCGGGGCTCCTGCTGGGGGGCGGCGTGCGCGGAGGGCTGCGGGCCCTTTTTTCCACGACGACCGAAGTGTAGCCCTCAGTCGGTGCCGCAGCAATCGGCGGCGGTCAGGCCCGCTTCCTCGCTCCGCGGCCGGATGCCGAAGAGTCCGTCGTGGAGTCCATCGCGGCGAATGCCGCGAGCCGTGCCGCGGCGGCGACGCCGTCGTCGTCGAGGATCGTTCCGATTCCCTGGGCCACGGCGATCGAAGCACCCGACGCGCGGGAGAGGTTCACGGAGAACGTCTCGTCGGGCTCCGTGA
>JBBAVU010000206.1:1791-2981 GCA_040397565.1 Pirellulales bacterium
CCGCCGCCGGGCACCGTGGAGTTGATGCCTTCGCCGGGGGCCGCGATGTCGACGGTGGTCATGCCGTAGTTGGAAAACGACGCCAGCCCGCCGCTCGACGTGAGTGCCGCCACCGAGATCACCGCCTCGTAGGAGGCCGCCCGCACGGTCGACGTGCCCTGGAGCGTCGAGTAGTTCGACGGATAGTTCGCAGTCACGTCGGTGTCGACGGCGCTGTTGCCCGCGGCCGCCACGAACAGGATCCCCGCGTTGGCCCCTCGGATGATGGCGGAATGGAGAGCCGACGAGTAGCCGCCGCCCCCCCACGAGTTGTTGCTGGCGACCACGTTGAGGCCGTGCCGGCTCTTCAGGTCGGTCAGGTAGTCGAGGGCCTTGATGGCGCCGGAGGTATAGCCGCCGTCGGTCCCCAGGAACTTCGTGGGGATCATCGTGACGTTCCAACTCACACCGGCCACGCCGGTGCCGTTGCCGCCGACGCCGCCGACCGTGCCGGCCACGTGGGTGCCATGATCGTCGCCGACGCCGTCGTAGACGGTGTTGTCGTTCGAGTAGAAATCCCAGCCGCGGACGTCGTCGACGTATCCGTTGCCGTCGTTGTCGATGCCGTCTCCTGCGGTATCGAACGGATTCAGCCACATGTTGGCCGCGAGGTCCGAATGGTTGAAGTCCACGCCTTCGTCGACGATCCCCACGTAGACATTGCGCGAGCCGGTGAAGCCCGCCGCCCACGCCTTTTCGGCCTGGCTACCGAACGCATTCGTCGTGCCGACAGGGCCGGAGGAAAGCGGCTGGTCGTCTCCATACATGCCCCAGAGCCGGCTGCTCGTGGTGTAGTAGGGGTCGTTGCCGACGGCTGCCGTTGCAAGCCTCCAGTTCGGCTCCGCGGAAACGACCCCGGGGCGACGGGAGATGGCGGCGATCGCCCGTTCCACCCCGATGTTTCCGGGCACGGACATTCTCTCGAGAATCCCCGTGGCCGCCCGCTTCATGGCGGCCGTATGGATCTCCTCGACGGCGTTTCCGTTCACCGAGGCCCTGGCCGACGCCCGCTGCGACGGTGAGGCATTCGCCGCGAACTGCACGAGTATCTCGTTGTCCGCATAGAGGGCGGCCAGCATTCGGCGATCTTCGAGCGGCTCGAATGCGGAGGAGGACAGCGAGCGATGACGGCGTCCGCGGCTCTCGGCATA
>JBBAVU010000206.1:3081-5226 GCA_040397565.1 Pirellulales bacterium
CGTTCGCCGACGAGCCGTCGGCGGATCTCGACCTGGGCCTCCACGAACGGCACGCGGCCGGCCTCGGTCCGTTCCGTCACGCGGATGATGTGGAGGGCCGACTCCTCCTCGAGAATCGTGCTGAGCTGGCCGACCGGCAGCGTGAAGATCGCCCGGTCGAGCACGGTCGACGAGAGGCTCCCCTTGCCCGTCCAGTCGTAGCCGCCCCCCTGCTTCGCGGTCGGTCCGTCCGACATCTCGCGGGCGACGTCGGCGAGGGGACGGCCGCCGATCACGGCGTTGCCCATGTCGGCGATCCGCTTCCAGGCCTCCTCCCGGGGCCGCGACGGCCCGATCCGCACCATGAGCTGCTCGAACTTCGCCTTCGCCGGGTACTCGTAGTCGGCGAGGTTGGCGTGGTAGTAGGCGATCAGTTCGGCGTGGGGGATCTCGCCGTCGAACGACGCCTTCTGCTCGGCCCACTGCTGGGCGAGCGCCCGCTCGAAGAAGGTCTTGCGGATGCGGTCGAGCGACTGTCCCCGGGAACGCAGCATCTGCTCGTATTCGCCGACGCTCGTGACCCCCGCATCCTTCATGAGCCTCGGCAGCTGCTGCTCGTCGAATGCCTCGTTCACCTTCGTGCGGATCTCCGGCAGCTTGTCCTCCGGGATCGTGCGGCAGGCGTCGACGTAGACGATGAGCGACTCGACGTACTGCGAGAGCATCTGCCGGAAGATCTGCTTCTTCACCTCGCGGAGCTGCTCGGGCGTCATGCCGGCGGTGTTCTTTTCGAGCCACTCCGTCAGGCTCGGCGTCAGGAGGTCGCTCTCGAGAACCACCTCCGGTCCGACGCGGGCCACCACGAGCGCGGTTTCGAGCGACTGGGCGGAAGGGGGAACGGCGGAGGGCAGCGGCGACGGAGAATCGAATCCTGCCTGCTCGATGCCTCCGGCAGCGGACTCACCCGCCGCCTGCTTCACGCCGAATGCCTCGACGGGTATGAGCGGGCTGCCGGGCTTCTTGCGGATGCTCGAGAGCACGTGCTTCCCGACGTCCACGTCGGCACCGGAGCCGCCAGGCCAGCCGGCAGGACGAGACACGGCCTCGCGCGGGTGCGGGGCCGCGGCCACGGGCGTCATGCCGCGGGGCGATCCGGCGTCGGCGGCCTGGCCGATGATCGAGTCGGTGTCGGATCCGCTCGCCGCGGTCGCGATGAACGCGAGGACGAGAGCCAGTCCGCGGAGCATGGGAGGGGAGTGTCGTGGCACGGGTGAACGGCTTCCGTGAGTTCGGGCCGCCGCTTCAGGGCGGCGCCGCCGGCGCGGGGGCGGGACTATAGGTCGGCCGGCGATCCCGCATCAACAGCGTTTTGACCGCGGCGACGAGGCGGTCTGGGCACTCGACGTCGGTCGCGGTGAGCGGCAACGCCGCGGTGCGGTCGTCCACGATCCGCAGCCGCCCGCCGGACTTCGCCTTCAGTCGTTCGAGCGTGTTTCGCGTCGTCCTGCCCCCCTCGTGGAACGTGAGCATGAGGAGGTCGTTCTGGCGGCGGATGGCCGCGACGCCCAGTCCGGCCCCGGCGATCCGCAGCCGGGAGAATTCGAGCAGCCGCAGCACCTCCGCCGGCGCCGGCCCGAACCGGTCCGAGAGTTCGGCGGCAAGGTCGTCGATCTCCGACTCCTTCGTCGCCCGCGAGAGCCGGCGGTAGAAGTCGATCTTCGCGCGGAAGTCGGCGAGGTACTCCCGCGGAAACCACGCCTCGCCCGGCAGGTCGACGTGCACCGGCGGTGGTTCGGCCGGCGGCATCGCCTTCAGCCCCCGCACCGCCTGCTCGAGCAGCCGGCAGTAGAGCTCGTAGCCGACCGTCGCGATGTGGCCGCTCTGCTGGGTGCCGAGCAGGTTACCTGCGCCGCGGATCTCGAGATCCCTCATGGCGAGCGAGAATCCGGCGCCGATGCTCGAGAACTCCTGGATCGCGCGGAGCCGGCGGGTCGCCGTGCCCGTGAGCGGCTTGCCGCCGTCGACGAGCATGTAGCAGTAGGCGCGGTGGTGCGACCGGCCGACGCGGCCGCGCAGCTGGTGGAGGTCGGCGAGGCCGTAGGTGTCGGACTCGTCGATGAAGATCGTGTTGGCCCGCGGGATGTCGAGGCCGCTCTCGATGATCGT
>JBBAVU010000207.1:0-5181 GCA_040397565.1 Pirellulales bacterium
CCTTCCTCGCGGCCGCCCTGCGGGCCCTCGCGTCCGGTTAAAAAGGCGTTTTCCAGCGTCCCGGGGGCCTGTGCGGGCCGTGGCGGCCGGCTACACTTGGGGCATTCCGACTCGTTCAATCCTTTTCACGCTCGTTTCCGCCCGTTCAAGGAGGTTCCCCCCGTGTCCCACGTCGAAACGCGTCTGCCGTACAAGGTCGCCGATCTCTCGCTCGCCGAGTGGGGCCGCAAGGAGATCATGCTGGCGGAGAACGAGATGCCGGGCCTGATGGCGCTGCGTCAGAAGTACGGCAAGTCGAAGCCGCTCGCGGGCGCCCGGATCGCCGGCTGCCTCCACATGACGATCCAGACGGCCGTGCTCATCGAGACGCTCAAGGAGCTCGGCGCCGAGGTCACCTGGAGCAGCTGCAACATCTTCTCGACGCAGGATCACGCCGCCGCGGCGATCGCGAAGGCCGGCATCCCGGTCTACGCCTGGAAGGGAATGAACAACGAGGAATTCGATTGGTGCATCGAGCAGACGCTCTTCTTCCCGGACGGCGAGCCGCTCAACATGATCCTCGACGACGGCGGTGACCTCACCGCCATGGTGCACCAGAAGTTCCCCGAACTGCTTGGCGGCATCCGCGGGCTGTCCGAGGAGACGACCACGGGCGTCCACCGGCTCTACCAGATGCATGAGAACGGCGAGCTGAAGCTCCCGGCGATCAACGTCAACGACTCCTGCACGAAGAGCAAGTTCGACAACCTCTATGGCTGCCGCGAGAGCCTCGCCGACGGCATCAAGCGGGCCACCGACGTGATGGTGGCCGGCAAGGTCGTGGTCGTGGCCGGCTACGGCGACGTGGGCAAGGGCTGCGCCCACGCGATGAAGGCCCTCGGGGCCCGCGTGATCGTGACGGAGATCGACCCGATCAATGCCCTGCAGGCGGTGATGGAGGGGTATGAGGTCACCACGATGGAAGAGGCGGCCAGCCGCGGTCAGATCTTCGTGACGGCCACCGGCTGCCGCGACGTCATCCGCGGTGAGCACATCAAGCAGATGCCCAACGACGCCATCATCTGCAACATCGGCCACTTCGACCTCGAGATCGACGTCGCCTGGCTCGAAGGCACGAAGGGCGTCAAGAAGGTCGAGATCAAGCCGCAGGTCGACCGCTACACGCTCCCGAGCGGCAACAGCGTGATCGTGCTCGCCGAAGGCCGGCTCGTGAACCTCGGCTGTGCGACGGGCCACCCGTCGTTCGTGATGAGCACGAGCTTCACCAACCAGGTGCTCGCGCAGCTTGCCCTCTGGCAGGAGAGCGAGAAGTACGAGATCGGCGTCCACCTGCTGCCCAAGAAGCTCGACGAGGAAGTGGCCCGCCTCCACCTCGACAAGCTGGGCGTGAAGCTCACGAAGCTCACGAAGGAGCAGGCCGACTATCTCCACGTCCCGGTGGAAGGCCCCTTCAAGCCGGAATACTACCGGTACTAAGCCGCTACCGGTACTAATCCGCCGTCGCCGTGTTCGTCGGCGATGGCGGGTCATCTCGCCAACCCGGGGAGGCGTGGGGTTGCCCCTGCCATTGAGACGGCGTATCTGACCAGCGGAGGCATGGATGCCGAAGCGCAGGCAGATCCGAGCGAGCGGAGCCCAGGATGGGCGCAGTGAGCGTCCGGCGAGATGGTAGGGGCAACCCCGCGCCGGATTGGTCGGGCCGACGTCCTTTTTTGATACGATCTCGACTCCCCACCACCCCAGGAGTCTCGAGATTCCCATGCCCACTGTCGCCCCGCTCCGCGGCCTCCGCTACGACCCCAAGCACGTCGGCGCCCTCTCGCAGGTGATCGCGCCACCGTACGACGTGATCGACGCGGCGCTCCAGACGAAGCTCTACGAGCGGCACCCGGCGAACGTGATCCGCCTCGAGCTCAACCGCGAGGAGCCGGGCGATGGCGAGACGTCGAACAAGTACACCCGCGCCGCGAAGTTCCTGAAGCAGTGGCGTGACGAGGGAGTGATCATGCAGGAGCCGGCCGCGGCCCTGTACGTCTACCACCAGGAGTTCGAGGTGGAGGGCTCGACGCACGTGCGGCGGGGCGTGATGGCGAGAGTCAGGCTCGAACGGTTCGGCACCGGCAACATCCACCCCCACGAGGAGACGATGAGCGGGCCGAAGCAGGACCGGCTCCTGCTCACGCGGGCCTGTCGGGCGAACCTGAGCCAGGTGTTCGGCCTCTACCCCGATCCGGCGGGCGAGGTGCAGGCCCTGCTCGATCGGGCCGTGGACGGGCAGCCGCCTGTCGAGGCGGTGGACCACCTCGGCGTGAAGAGCCGGCTCTGGCCGGTGAGCGACGAGGGGCTCGCCGCGAAGGTGGCCGGGATCATGGGACCGAAGCCGGTCTTCATCGCCGACGGCCACCACCGCTACGAGACCGCCTGCAACTACCGCGACGAGGTGGCGGCCGCGTGGGCGGCGTCGCACGGCGGGGCGCTCCTGCCCGCCGACCACCCGGCCAATTTCGTGCTCATGATGCTCGTCGGGATGAGCGACCCCGGCCTCGTCGTGCTGCCAACGCATCGGCTCTTCGAGAAGCCGGCGGTGGGCACGGCCGCGGAGCTCGCGGCGAAGCTCGGCGACTGCTTCAGCGTCCGCCCGGCGGGCAACGGTCCCGAGGCGGCCCACCAGGTCTGGGAGCAGATCGAAGTAGAAGGGGAGCAAGGAGTGCTCGGCTTCTACACGGCTGGCGACCGGCAGTGGGTGCTCGCGACGATCACGCCGGCCGGCCGAAGCCGCATGGACAAGGTCGCCGCCGACCACGGCGACGCCTGGCGGAGCCTCGGCGTGTCGATCCTCCACCGGCTCGTGATCGGTGACCTGCTCGGGGCGAAGGAGATCCCGACCCCCGGCTACGTCCACCTCGTCCGGGAGGTAGTGGACGGCCTCGGCACCGGGAAGTATCCCCTCGCGGCCCTCGTCATGCCGGCGAGCGTCGAGGACATCCGGAAGGTGAGCGAGACGGGCGAACGGATGCCCGCGAAGAGCACCTACTTCTACCCCAAGCTCGCGAGCGGCCTGGTGTTCAACTCTCTGGAGTAAGGCGGGGGCCTCTCGAGTGACGCCGAACTCCCCTCGCTTTCCCTTCATGCCAGGTTTCACATGAAACCGGGGCATCCCCGCAGGTGGGGCAAGCTGGGGATTCCACGTGGAACTCGGCCGCCAGCGGAGCACGCGGCCACCGTCGGCTCCTCCCGCGTCCGATAGACGACGAGAGGGGGCGGCGTGTCGCGGCCCCGTGTCGGTTCGTGGAGCCTCGCGTGGGCCGGATCGTGTGCGTCGCCAATCAAAAGGGTGGGGTCGGCAAGACGACCACCGCCTCCAACCTCGCTGCCGGCATGGCGAAGGGGGGACTGCGCACGCTCCTGGTCGATCTCGATCCGCAGTGCAACGCCACCACCGGCTTCGGCGTCGCACCCGCGGCGACGCACCCGCTCGTCTCGGAGCGGCCGCTCTCGGAGTCGGTCGTGGCGACGAGCGTTGCGAACCTCTCGATCCTGCCCGGCAGCCGGAGCGTCCGCGACGTCGAGCGGATCGCGGCCCTCGCCCGGAGCGGCTCGGCCGTGCTCGAGCACCATCTCGCCCACGGACTCAACGCCTGGGACTGCTGCCTCATCGACTGCCCGCCCTCGGTCGGCGACCTCACGCGGGCGGCGCTTGCCGGCAGCACGGAGGTGCTCATGCCGATCCAGTGCGAATACTTCGCCCTCGAGGGGCTGACGCAGATGATCGAGGTGATCCGCGACGTCATGGCGGAGCGGCCCGACCGGCTGAAGTTCGGCGGAATCGTCCTGACGATGCACGACGCCTCGCTCGAACTGACGGCGGAGGTGGAGGCCGAGGTCCGCGACTTCTTCGGGGAGATCGTCTTCGAGACGGTGATCCCGCGGGACGTCTGCGTGTCGGAGGCCCCCAGCCACGCGATGAGCGTCCTGGACTATGCGCCGCGGTCTCGGGGAGCGCGGGCCTATACGGAACTCTGCATGGAGGTACGAGACTGTGAGTAATCAGACGAACCAGCGGCGGCTCGGCCGCGGCCTCGAGGCCCTGCTCGGCAAGACCGGACCGGCCCCCGCCACCGCGGGCAACGCGGCCCTCGCCTCGGCGCCGGCGCCCTCGGGCGCGGCGAGGCTCTTCCTCCACACGCCCGAGGAGATCGAGCAGGCCGCAAGCTCGCTGCCCTCGAGCGAGGTGCCCGTGGGCTCGATCGACCCCAACCCCTGGCAGCCGCGAAGCGTCGTCGCCGACGCCGACATCGCGGAGCTCGCCGACAGCCTGCGGGAGCACGGCCTGGTGCAGCCGGTCGTCGTGCGGCCGACGGGCGGCCGCTACCAGCTCATCGCCGGCCAGCGCCGGCTCGCGGCGGCGAAGCGGCTCGGGTGGGAGCGGGTGCTCGTGCGGGTGCTCGAGGTGGACGACCGGCAGATGGCCGAGATCGCGATCGTCGAGAACCTCCAGCGTCGCGACCTCGACGCCCTCGAGAAGGCGGCGAGCTTCAAGCAGTACATTTCCACCTGGCAGTGCACGCAGGAGGAGCTCGCAAAGCGGCTCTCGATCGACCGCTCCACCGTCGCCAACCTCATCCGGCTGCTCGACCTGCCCGACGCGGTGCAAAAGATGCTGCGGACCGGTGGCGTCTCGATGGGCCACGCCCGGGCGCTTTTGCCGCTCGGCGACGAGGAGGCGCAGGTGAGGCTCGCCGAGCGGGTCGTCGCCGAGGGGCTCTCCGTCCGCGCGATCGAGTCGGAGGTGCAGGAGATCCTCCGAGGCGACGAGCTTGGCGACGGCGACCTCGCCGAGACGCCTTCGACCGAGGGCGCCGCGACGACGGCGACCACCGTGAAACGCAAGCCGGGCCGGCCGCAGACCCGCCGCCCGGCGCAGATCGCCGCCGTGGAAAACGACCTTCGGCGCGCGCTCGGCGTGAAGGTGGTCGTGCACGCCAACGGCCGCGGCGCCGGCCGCATCGTGATCCCCTTCGACAGCACCGAAGAGTTCCAGCGGCTGCTGGATCACATCACGGAATGACGGGCGGGTATACTGCCCGGTTCCTCGGGGCGTAGCGCAGTTGGTAGCGCGCCTGGTTTGGGACCAGGAGGTCGAGTGTTCGAATCACTCCGCCCCGATTCGGTTTGTTCCGG
>JBBAVU010000208.1:0-5159 GCA_040397565.1 Pirellulales bacterium
TTGGCCGCGAGCTTGGCGGTGATCGCCTCGGCCAGGTCGATGCCGAGCCGGTCGGCCAGGAGCATCGCGAACATCACGACGTCGGCGATCTCGTCGGCCACGCCGGCCCGCTTGGCTGCGTCGGCCAGATCCTGATCGACTTCGGCGTCGGTCTTCCAGAGAAACCGCTCCTGGAGTTCGGCCGCCTCGATGGCGGTCGCAGCGGCCAGGTTCTTCGGCGTATGAAACTGCGCCCAGTCGCGGTCGTCACGGAACCGGCGTACGGCCGCAACGAGGTCGGCGAGCGTGACGGTGGCAGGGGGCTGAGACATGGGGTCAGGATAGCCGACGCCCGCGAAAACGCCCCTCCGCTCAACGTCCGATAATGTCTCTTATGTCCGGTTTGGGCCCCTGTTTCTACGGGCAAAACCAGCGGCGGCCCCCTGCCCGTTCATCCGCCGACTCGAGACCGCGTCGATGACCGCCGCCTGCCATGATTCCGCGAAGACCGGGTCAACGGCTCGAAGAATCGCGCCGTCGGATCACTACGGACGACGCTGCATGGGCAGCGGAGTCTGGGTGCCGATCGGGAAGGGGGCCGGCTGGGCCGGGGCGACCGCGGTCGCGGGTGGGTGCGGTGGTGGCACGAACCAGGACGAGCCCTGCGGCAGGGGGCCTCCGGCCGGCCGGCCGGCCGCAGGAGCCGCTCCCCCCTGCTCCGCTCCCCGCAATGCCTGGGATGCCTGGGCGGCGAGTCCGGCTCCGGGCGCGGTCGCGGCGGCCTGATCGGTTCCCACCCACGCGGCGACCGAGGTCACGCCCTCCCACATCGCGGCCAAGGGGGACGGTTGTCCCTGCTGGTTCGCGGCGCCGGGCTGCACCGGCAGGCCGCCGGGGGCGGCCATCTGCTGCTCGAACTGCTTCACGAATGGATCGACGACGTCGTGGATGTCTTTCGGAAGGACGGCGTCCGCTTTCACGATCAGTTCCGCGACCAGCCGTCCGCTGCGGCTGTTGACGATCTGATCGCGGTAGCCCGGCGCGAGCGTCACGGCGAAGAACGTCACGATGATGCACAGGAGCGCGCCTTTCGCCGCGCCGAACAACAGGCCGAGTTGGTGGTCGA
This sequence comes from Pirellulales bacterium, assembly GCA_040397565.1. Classification (GTDB taxonomy): domain Bacteria; phylum Planctomycetota; class Planctomycetia; order Pirellulales; family UBA1268; genus UBA4655. The sequence goes on from JBBAVU010000208.1 coordinate 1,106, forward strand.
ACGACGACAGGTGGACGGCGCTGATCGCCCCCGATATCAGCCGAAACACCAGCCAGACGCCGACCGACGAGGCGGCGTAAATGGCGAGCATCGCGGCCAGCCTGTTCCAGGGGGCCTGCTGGCCGAAGAACGGCGCCGCCATGCCGCCAAATCGCACCGCCGCGAATGTGCTCACGGCGATGCCGGCGATCCAGGCCAGCTGCCACACGAAGCCCTTGAAATACCCGATCAGCGCAGCACCCGCGAGGATGCCGATCATCACGAGGTCATAGCCTTCCAGCTGCGGCACGCCAAAACTCCCGAGATCGCTCACTGCCGAAACGGAGGACGGAGTCTAGTCACGGGGGACTTGAAGCCCTAGGCCAGCTTTGACGGCCCAGTCCGCCCAGCCGCCCCTCTTTGCGCAGGGCCCTGCGGCTCGCGGGCGTCTGTTTGTTCCGTGCGGGCTGCCTCTGCACTTGCGTGAAAGTGGGTGCTTGGGGCTGTCTGTAGCGACTGAGTGGGACTCTGCCGTTCCAGCGGTGCAGGGGATAGGGAGAGGAGTCTGGTAGGCCCGGGGCGTCTCAAAGGCCGATGCTTCGAGGGGGAGAATTCTGCCCCCATCCCGACTTTCGCCGAATCGAAGCGCCCAAAGAAGCAGCCGTGCCCGGGTTTCCCGTCCACATCAGCGCGTCGTCCATCCTCGGGGCCGGTTACGGGGCCGCCGCGTACTTCGTCGGCGACCTGCCGCCGATGACCTGCCTCATGGCCACCGGCCTCTGCTCCGTCGCGGGCATGATGCCCGACCTCGACAGCGAGTCGGGCGTTCCGCTCAAGGAGAGCGTCGCGTTCACCGCGGCGGTCGTGCCGGTGATGCTGCTACAGCGATTCCAGCAGTTCGGCCTGCCGCTCGAGGGCGTCATCCTCCTCGCCGCCGGCCTCTACCTGGCCATCCGTTTCGGGCTCGCCTATCTCCTCGAGACCTACTCCGTTCACCGGGGCATGTTTCACAGCGTGCCGGCCGCCCTCATCGCCGGACAACTGACATTCCTCGCCTTCGGCTCGGAGGAGCCGCTTCACCGCTACTTCATGGCGAGCGCCGTGGTGCTGGGCTTCCTCTCGCATCTGGTGCTCGACGAGATCTGGAGCGTGAGGCTCGGTCTCTTCGGCCCGAAGGTGAAGAAGTCGTTCGGCACGGCCGTGAAGTTCTACGGACCGACCGCGTGGGCCAACATGCTCACGTACCTTTTGGTCCTGGGGCTGGGCGCGGCGGCCGCCAGCGACGCGGCATGGACCGAGAAGGTGGCGGCCGTTCGCCAGCAGATGGAGCAGGCGTCGCGGCAGATCTATACCGTGCCCCAGCCCTGGATCCGCCGCTAGGGCTGCTCACCGCGCGAATCGGGTCGTTCCAGACGGTACACTCCCGGACCGTCTTCCAGTCGGTGTGCTCTCGCCCATGAACTTCTTCACCATTCCGGCATTTCCGAGCCCGCTGGTGGGCCTCGCCTCGGGGCCGGCGGTCGGGCTCGCCGTCTACCTCGCGTTGATCGCGGCCGCGTCGTTCGCCGGGGGAACGACCGCCTCGCTCATGGCGATCGGCCACCGGCGGATGCAGGTGCTTCTGTCGATGACCGGGGGCGTGATGCTCGGAGTGGCGCTCCTGCACCTGCTCCCCCACGCCTACCTCGAGTCGGGCGGCGACATCGACGGCACCGCCCGCTGGGTGCTCGCGGGGTTCTTCCTGATGTTCCTCCTCGAGCGGGCCTTTCACGGCCACGCCCACCACTCCGCCGAGGGCGATCACTGTGACCACGACCACGCCCATGCGCATGGTCATGGTCATGGTCATGGTCATGGTCACGCGCACGGCGGCCGCGCGGCGACGGCCGGCCGGTGGGCGTGGTGCGGCGCGTTCGCGGGGCTCGCGCTCCACAGTCTCGTGGACGGTGCGGCGCTCGCCGCATCGGTGCATGCCGACGGCGGCCAGGGAGCCGGGCTGCTCTCCGGCTTCGCGACGTTCTTCGCGATCGTGCTTCACAAGCCGTTCGATTCGCTCATGATCGCCACGCTCATGATCGCGGCCGGCACGACACCCCGGCTGCGACGCGCCACGACCTTCTTCTACGCGCTCATCGTGCCGATCGGCGCGATCGCGTTTCACTGGTCGCTCGGCCTGCTCGGCGACCGCGCCGACGACGTTCTCGCCGCGGCGATGGCGATGGCGGCGGGGGCGTTCCTCTGCATCGCCGCGGCGGACCTGCTCCCGGAGGTCGAATTCCACAGCCACGACCGGCTGTTTCTCACCGCCTCGCTCGTGGTCGGGATCGCGGTGGCCTGGGGCATGACCGTGCTCGAGCACGCCTCGCACGCACATGCCATGCACGAGCGGGGGCACGCTGCCGGCCACGACCACGGGCCCTGACGACCGCGTTCCCCGGCCCGCGGCCGGACGGTGAAGCGGCTCACGCCCCGAGCGTCACGACGGATCCAGGCCCCGGGCGACGCGTGCGTCCCGTACGCCGGCGAGCACTTCTTCGATGAGCTGCTGCTGCTCGCGGATCCGCGTGAGTTGTCCCTGGAAGCAGAGGCCGATCAGGCCGATGAGCGCGAGCGACCCGACGAGGTGAAAGTTCACCCAGTCCTGGGTGCCCGGTCGGCCGGAGGCGGGATCGGCCGCGCCGCCGAGCGCCACGATCGCGACCACCGCGAGCATGCCGATCAGGGCCCAGGGGAAGGCTTTCCGCTTGAGCGACCGCGACCGCTCGTAGAAGCCGCCGTCGAGCCGGTAGGTTTCCACCACCTCCCGGCACCACCTCCCGGTGCCGATGAAGTAGGTCACCGACATGCTGTTGACGAGCACGGTCATGAGTGCCGCGAACACGCCGGAGAGCCGGTGAACCGTGCCCCACCGGAGGATCGCCGGGTCCTGCTGACCGTGGAGGTCGCCGATCCAGAGTCCCAGGCAGGCGGTCGAGACCAGCATCGCCAGGGCAAAAAGGACGGCGCGGGAAAAGACGGTGGGCATGTCGTCGCGGGGCTCCTCGTCGTACGGCCGGTCGAAATCCTGCGGCCCGGCCTCCGGCGTTATAGGCTCTAGGGGACTTTGGAGCACGTCTCGATGCCTTCGAGTGCACCCCCGCCCTCCCCTCCCCTGCCCTCCGCCGAGCGGCGGCCACGGCTCCTTTTGACCTGCGGTGACCCGGCCGGCATCGGCCCCGAGATCGTCCGCAAGGCCTGGCAGGATGCGTCGCTCCACGCCCTCGCGCGTTTGCGGGTCGTCGCGTCGGCGGGCGTGCTCGGCGAAGGGCCGGTCGTCGAGGTCGAGCCTGGGGACCCGCGGCCGTCGTCCCCGGACACGCTCCTTCGGATCGACTCGGCGGGCGACGCGGCAGGGCGACCGCCGGGGAACGAGCCCCCACCGGAGCGATTCGCCGTCGGCAGCCCCTCGGCGGCCGGCGGCCGCGCGGCCGCCGAGGCAGTCGAACGCGCCGCGGAACTCGTGCTCAAGGGGTTCGCCGAGGCGATCGTCACCGGCCCTCTCAACAAGGCGGCGCTCCGGGCGGCCGGCTACGACGTTCCCGGCCACACGGAATTGCTCGCCCGCGGCTGCGGGCTGCCCGACGCCGGCGTCTCGATGATGCTCTATCTTCCGCCGGGGCCGGAACTCGCCTCCCCCGGCGGGCTCGGGGTCGTCCACGTCACGCTCCACGAATCGCTCCGCACCGCGGTGGCGCGGATCTCGACCGAGGGCATCGTGGCCGCGGGAGAGCGGCTTTCGCGGCTGATGCGGCGGTTCCTGGAACGCCCCGCGAGGATCGCCGTCTGCGCGGTCAATCCGCACGGCGGCGAGTCGGGCCTCTTCGGCGACGAGGAGGCGAGGATCGTCGAGCCGGCGGTCCGAGCGCTCGCGGCGTCGGGAATCGACGTCACGGGGCCGCTGCCGGCCGACACGCTCTTTCTCCAGTGCCGTCGCGGCCGGTTCGACGGCGTCGTCGCGCTCTACCACGACCAGGGCCACATCCCCGTGAAGCTCCTGGGCATGCACCGCGCCGTGAACATCACGCTCGGCCTGCCG
>JBBAVU010000209.1:0-5154 GCA_040397565.1 Pirellulales bacterium
GGCGGAGGGGGGCATGCGGGGATCCTTTGCGTTGCAGACTACATCAGGGCCCCATCGCCGCCAAATGGGATCGGAAGGTGACATGACGGTTTGCGGGGGCTATATTTTCTCGGTCGGAGCCCCTCGCCATGAACCATGCATCGCTGCCCCGCGGACTCGCGACGATCGGCTTTCTGATCATCGCGGTCCGCGCGGTGGTCGCCGCCGAGTCGGAGCCGCACCTGTCGGCCTACAAGGACAAGATCCGGCCGCTCCTCGCGGAGCGATGCTTCTCCTGCCATGGCGGTTTGAAGCAGGAGGCGGGCCTGCGGCTCGACACGGTCGCGTTGATGCTCGAGGGAGGCGAGTCTGGGAGCGTCGTCGCGAAGGGCGATCCCGACGCCAGCCTGATCCTCGAGCGGGTGAGCGATCCCGATCCGGCGACACGGATGCCGCCCGAGGGGGAGGGCGAGCCGCTCACGGCCGAGCAGCTCGCGATCCTGAAGGAGTGGATCAAGGCGGGCTGCCCCGCGCCGCCGGACGAAAAGCCCGAGGCCGATCCCAAGAGCCACTGGGCGTTCCAGCCGCGGGTGCGGCCGGAGGTGCCCGTCGTGAAGAATATGTCGTGGGTGAAGAACCCGATCGACGCGTTTCTCGTCGCGTCGCTCGAAAAGGCCGGCGCATCTCCGCAGCCGGAAGCCCCGCGGCACGTGCTCGTCCGCAGGCTCTTCATCGATCTCATCGGGCTGCCGCCGCAGCCGGATGAGCTGGCCGCGATCGAGGCCGAAACTTCACCGGACTGGTACGAAAAACTCGTCGAGAAGCTCCTCGCCGACCCGCGGCACGGCGAGCGGTGGGCGCGGCACTGGATGGATGTCTGGCGGTACTCCGACTGGTGGGGGCTTGGCGATCAGCATCGGAGCAGCGCGAAACACATGTGGCACTTCCGCGACTGGATCGTTGAGTCGCTCAACGCCGACGTCAGCTACGACGAGATGGTCCGCCAGATGCTCGCAGCCGACGAGCTCCATCCCGACGATCCGGCGAAGCTCCGGGCCACCGGTTTCCTCGCGCGGAACTGGTTTCTCTTCAACCGAACGCCGTGGCTCGACGACACGGTGGAGCACGTGGGCAAGGGGCTCCTTGGCCTCACGATGAACTGCTCGAAGTGCCACGCCCACAAGTACGATCCCATCCAGCAGGAAGACTATTACAGGTTCCGCGCCTTCTTCGAACCGATCGAGACCCGCGTGGATGTCACGGCGGGCGAGAGCGACCTCGACAAGGACGGCATCCCGCGGGTGTTCGACGGCCATCTCGACCGGCCCACCCATCTCTTCGTCCGCGGCGATGACACGAAGCCCGACACGTCGAGGAAGATCGAGCCGGGCGTGCCGGAGGTGATCGCATTTCGCGAGATCGAAGTGCAGCCCGTTTCGCTGCCGAAGACCGCCTTTCAGCCGGAGCGTCGGCCGTGGGTGATCGACGCGCACGTGGCCACCGCCAAGCGGGCGGTCGCCGATGCGGAGGCCAGGCTGGCGAAGGAGCCGTCGCCAGCCCACGAGCAGGCCGTCGCGGCAGCGAGGGCCGGGGTCGTCGCCGTTGAGAAGCGGGGCGAGGCGACACGGGCGGCCTGGGCCGCGGAGGATGCGCCGTCGCAATCGCCCGAGGACCCGCTCCGCGTCGCGGCCGCCGCGGCGGCGAAGGCGGCCGCCAAGGCCGAAAAGGATGCGGCCGTCGCCGTCGCGTGGTGGAAGGTCGCTGCAGTGTCGGGGAAGCTCACCAAGGCTGCCGCCGACAAGAAAGATGCCGCGTCGCTTCAGCCGATCGAGAAGGAACTCGCCACGGCCCGCGAGTCGCTCGACAAGGCCGTGAAGGCCGCCGCCGAGCCCGGCGAGACATTCACGCCGTTCATCGGCGCGAAGTGGACGGTCACGCGGTTCAAGACGTCGACGGCCGATGATCCCGCCACTCCATTCCCCGCGACGAGCACCGGCCGCCGCTCGGCGCTCGCTCACTGGATCACCGACCCGCGAAATCCGCTGGCGGCCCGCGTCGCCGTGAACCACATCTGGATGCGGCACATGGGGAAGCCGCTCGTCGCCACGGTCTTCGAGTTTGGCCGCAAGGGCAACGCGCCCACGCATCCCGAACTGCTCGACTGGCTCGCAAGCGAACTGGTGGACGGGCCGCAGGCAGGCGGTCCGCAGAGCGGCCGTGGCTGGAGCATGAAGCACCTGCACCGGCTCATCTGCACGTCGGCCGCCTATCGGATGGGCTCGTCGATCGCGGGTGCGGAGACGGCCCTGAAGATCGATCCCGACAACCGGCTGCTCTGGCGGAGGGAGCCGGTTCGCCTGGAGTCGCAGGTGGTTCGCGACGGCATCCTCTCGCTCGCCGGCACGCTCGACCCCACGATGGGCGGTCCTCCGGTGAAGGAGGCGGACCAGCCGACGTCGCTTCGGCGGAGCCTCTACTTCTGGCATTCCGAGATCAGCCGCAACCCGTTCCTGACGACGTTCGACGACGCCGCGGTGATGGAGTGCTACCAGCGGGACCAGAGCATCGTGCCGCAGCAGGCACTCGCCCTTTCCAATGCGGGAATCGTGCACGACGCGGCGGCGAAGATCGCCGGGCGGGTGCAGGCTTCGGGTTCGCCCGCCGACGACAACGCGTTCGTCGAGCGGGCGTTCAGGACGATCCTTCACCGTCTCCCCTCGGCCGACGAGCGGTCTGCCTGCGAGGCGGCGATGACAAAGTGGCGGGCGGCGAAGCCGCCGGCGGGCGCAGCCGATCCCGCCAAAGTGCTCATGGTGTGGGCGATCCTCAACCACAACGATTTCGTGACGCTACGGTGAGCCGAGGAGACAGGGCCATGCATGTCCAGCGACGACGGGCGTTTCTCTCGGATCTGGGACTCGGTTTCACGGGGCTCGCGCTCGGCGCGATGCTGCACCGCGACGGACTGGCAAGTTCGGCCGTCTGGACGCCGCCCGACGGGAAGCCGCACTTTCCGCCGAAGGCGAAGAGCGTGATCTGGCTCTTCATGAACGGTGGCGTGAGCCACATGGAGAGCTTCGACCCGAAGCCCGAGATCACGAAATACGCCGGCAAGTCGATTTCCGAGACTCCCTACGCCGACGTCCAGAGCCCGGCGAAGCTCGCCAAAGAGCGGGCCCCCGTGCCCGACGGCAACGGCCAGCAGCGAAACATATTGTTTCCCCTCCAGGTCGGGTTCAAGAAGCACGGGCAGAGCGGCATCGAGGTGAGCGACTGGTTTCCGCACACGGCCAGGAACATCGACAAGATCGCCGTCATCCGCTCGATGTGGACCACCGACAGCAATCACGGCGCGCAGGCCCAGTTCCACACCGGCCGCCACATGCTCGATCCCGTCCAGCCCACGCTCGGCGGCTGGGTGCACTACGGGCTCGGCTCGCTCAACGACGACCTGCCGCAGTTCATCTCGATCGGCACTCGCGAATACTGGAACAAGAAGGACGGCCACTATCTCGGGCCGGCCCACGACGCGGTGCCGCTGCGGATCGATCCTGCCAACCCGCTTGCCTTCGGCCGGCCGGAGCGGCCGTTCTCGCGGCAGGCCCAGGAGATCGGCTTCGACCTCGTGGAGCAACTCAACGGCCTGACGGGAGTGGAGTATCCCAACGACCCGGCCACGGCCGCCCGGATCGCCTCCTACGAACTCGCCTTCCGGATGCAGCGGAGCGTGCCGCAGGTGATCGACTTCTCCGACGAGACGGAGGAGACGAAGAAGCTCTACGGCCTCGACCTGCCGCACTGCAAGGATTTCGCCGCGCAGCTCCTCGCGGCGCGGCGGTTCGTGGAGCGGGGCGTGCGGTTCATCCAGATCCAGCACGGCGGCGGCGGCGCGGGCGCGTGGGACGCCCACGGAGGCCTCAAGGCCAATCATGAGAAGTTGTCGCTTGCCGTCGATCAGCCGATCGGGGCGCTCCTGGAGGACCTCGACCGCCGCGGCCTGCTCGACGAGACGATCGTGATCTTCTGCACGGAGTTCGGCCGCACGCCCGGCTCGCAGGGCTCCGACGGCCGCGACCACCATCCCTTCGCCTTCTCCGTCTGGATGGCCGGCGGCGGCATCAAGGGGGGCCTCGTGCACGGCGCGACGGACGAACTCGGCTTCCACGCCGTGGAGGATCGGCACTACGTGACCGACGTCCACGCCACGATCCTGAAGCTGCTCGGGCTCGATTCGCGGAAGCTCGAGATCCCCGGCCGCAAGCGGCTGGCGATCGACCACGGCACGCCGATCGACGCGATCATCGCGTGAAGCTGCGTTTCGTGACCCGCACGCGTGGCGGAAAGGGCTGAAAAGCGGCAGTTTGAGGTTGAGCGGCCGGAAATGACGAATAGAATTGGCGGTCGAGCGTGCTGCCGGAGTCCCTCCCTCTGCCGAGCCTTCCGATGCCGATCACGATGCGAGGTCCGTCGTGTGCGAGGCTCGTCCCGGCCGCGGGGCTCGTGATCGTCATCGCGGTCGCCGCCGTGGCCCGCGGCGAGTCCCGCAAGGGGGAAGCCCTCTTCGAGTCGAAGGTGAGGCCGCTCCTCGTTGCAAAGTGCCAGGAGTGCCACGGTGCGGGCGTGGCGGAGGCGGGGCTGCGGCTCGACAGCCGCAAGGGACTGCTGCTCGGCAGCGACGCCGGGGCCGTGGTCGTGCCGGGAGACGCCGCCAAGAGCAGGCTTCTCGCGGTCGTGAAGCACGCCGACGAGCTGGCGATGCCGCCCGACTCCAAGCTTTCCGACGACGAGATCGCGGTGCTCGAGGAGTGGGTCTCGGTCGGCGTGCCCTGGACCGGACCGGGCGGGGAAGAAGCCGGCTCCGCCACCCGCGAGGAGGCGATGCAGGAGCGGCTCCGCGAGTCGCTCGCAACGCACTGGGCGTTTCGGTCCCCCGAGCGTCACGAGGCCCCTCGGCCCGCCGCCGACGGCACGATCACGGCCGAGGTCGCCGCCGCCTGGAGCGATTCCCCGATCGACCGGTTCATCGTGGCCGACCTGGCCGCCGCCGGGCTCGCTCCCTCGCCGCAAGCCGCGGCCCGCGACCTCTTCCGCCGAGTGCATTACGACCTCACGGGGCTTCCGCCTGCGGCGGCCGACGCCGATGCGTTCGCCGCCGATCCCTCGGAGGATGCTTAC
>JBBAVU010000210.1:0-5099 GCA_040397565.1 Pirellulales bacterium
TTCCTCCTGCTCGTCGAGGCGGTCTGGCGCGACCCCTCGCCGCTGCCGGCCCTCGACATCGACGTCGCCTCGCTCGACACCTCGATCATGCGGTTTCAGCCGACGTCCGAGGAGACGGCCGCGGTCCGCCAGACGCTCCGCGAGGCCACCGGCCACGACGACCCGCGGCCGCTCGTCCTGCTCAACGCGAATGCCAGCGATCTCATTCCCCTACGGAAGTGGGACGACGGCCGCTACGCGGAGCTCGCAAGGAGGCTCCTGGCCGAGGATCCGGACCTCTTCGTCGCGTTCACCGGCTCGCCGTCCGAGGCGGCGGCGATCGATGCGGTCGTACAGGCCGTGAATCACCGCAGGTGCTTCTCGCTCGCCGGCAAGACGACGATGCGGCAGCTGCTCGTGCTCTACACGCTCGCCGACGTGCTCGTCTCCAACGACAGTGGCCCCGGCCACTTTGCCGCGCTCACCGACATCGACATCCTCACGCTCGTGGGGCCGGAAACGCCGAAGGTGTGGGGCGTGCTCGGGCCGCGAGCCCACAGGATCTCGATCGACCTGCCCTGCAGCCCGTGCGTGAGCATCTACAACAACCGGCTCTCGTCCTGCCGCAACAACCTCTGCATGCAGGGGATCACGGTCGAGATGGTGCACCGGAAGGTCGTCCAGCTGCTTGAGGATCGCCGGCGGCACGCGACCGCCTGACCCGCTCGACGATCCCCGTGGTCGAGGCGTCTGGCACGAAGAGCGGCGTCACAACCCGTCCGCCGCGGGCCAGGACGATCTCGGCCCCGACGATCTGCTCGGGCTTGTAGTCGCCCCCCTTCACGAGCACGTCGGGCTCGACCTCGCGGATGATCTCGAGCGGCGTGTCTTCCGCAAACTCGCACACGAGCCCCACGCTCGCGAGCCCGGCGAGCACGGCCTGGCGGTCCGCCGATCCCACGAACGGCCTCGGGGCACCCTTGAGCCGCGTCACGGAGGCGTCGGAGTTGACGCCGACGACGAGCAGGTCGCACTCCCTCGCGGCCGCCTCGAGCAGCTGCACATGGCCGTGGTGAAGGATGTCGAAGCAGCCGTTGGTGAAGCCAATCCGCCTGCCTTCCGTGCGGGCCCGCCGCACGGCATCGCGAAGCTCCGACCGCGACACCACCTTCCCATCGGCCGTCGGCTGCTGCCCGTCGAGCGCCGCGAGCATCTCGCTCCAGGTGACTCGCGAGGTGCCCACGCGGGCGACCTGGAGGCCCGCGGCGGCGTTGGCAAGCAGGCAGGCCCGCCGCATCGAGATGCCGCGGCCGAGGGCGACCGAAAGCGCCGCGACGACGGAGTCGCCGGCCCCCGTGACGTCGTACACCTGCCGAGCCTGCGTGGGGATGACGTCCGACTCCTCCGCCGAGACGAACGCCATGCCCTGCTCGCCGAGCGTGACGACCACGGCACCAATGTCGAACCGCTCGCGGATGACGCCCGCGGCGCGGAGGCCGTCGGCGGCAGTTCGAATCGGGAATCCCGCGGCCACCGTCGCCTCGTTACGGTTCGGCGTGATCACCGAGGCCCCGCGAAACCTCGCGTATTGATCGGTCTTCGAGTCCACCACGACCGGGATGCCGCGGGCGGCCGCGGCATCGATGGCGGCCCTCGCGACGCTTTCGTCGCAGACGCCCTTGAGGTAGTCGGAGATCACCACGAGGTCCGCCGTCGCCACGGCCGACGCGACGCGATCCGCCACCGCCGCCCGGGCCGTGGCGTCGTCGAGCACGGCCTCCTGATCGAATCGGGCGATCTGGTTGTGCCCGGCGAGCAGACGGGTCTTCACGGTGGTCGGCACGGATTTCGTCGAAACGAGCATGTCGCAGTCCACGCCGTCGGCCTCGAGCACCGCCCGCAGCTGGCGGCCCCCCTCGTCGTCGCCGACCACGCCCACGAGCAACGCCTCCCCGCCCATCGCCGCCACGTTCACCGCCACGTTGCCCGCACCGCCGGGCCGGTTGAACGACCGCCTGACGTGGAGCACCGGCACAGGAGCCTCCGGTGAGATCCGCTCGACGGAGCCGGCGAGATACCGGTCGAGCATCACGTCGCCGACGATGAGAATTCGCGGAGCGGGAGCGGCGGCCGTGTCGCGGCGTTCAGGGGGCTCAGGTTGCTCGGCGGGCAGGCGTGCGTCGTGCATCGAAGTGGAATTCCCTCTCCCCCGATTATGACTCACCCCCGGCGGCCCGCCATCCGGGGTCCCGCAATCCTAGTCCAGGACGATGCACGCCAGATCGCCCGTGGCGTTGCGGATCGGCGGCTTCGTGTAGCCGAGGTCGAGGAGGGCCTCCTCGATCCCCTTGCCGCGGTCGGGGAAGCCGTTGCGGTTGATGTAGATCGCGGAGAAGCCGAGCCGCTTCAGCTCGTCGATCGCGGCCTTGGCGTTGGCCTTGTCCACCCGGATCATGCCGGCCTGCTGGTCGAGCGACGCCCCCTCGAAGAGCTTCGCCTGCACGGCTGGCTGCCACTTTTCGCGGTCGCGGCCCTTGTGGGTGCCGAACGAGAATCGCAGGTCGTTGCTGAAGATGTAGGGCCGAAAATGGTCGTAGGGCGACACGCCCGGAATCGGCGACTCAGGGAATTCCATCACGGGCATCTGGAAGACCATCGCACCGTCGGGAAGTGCGGCCTCCATCTTCTCCACGAACTCGCGGTCCGCGGCGACCTGCCGATCGATCGTGGCGCGGACTTCGGCCGTCGGAGCCCGTGGCACCTGATCCCAGAGGATCACGAGGCCCGCGATCGCCGCGGCCGCCAGCCATCCCCAGTCGGCCGTGCCGGCGGTTCGCCGCCGCGTCGCCTCGGCCTGCATCTCGGAAAGCCGTCGCACGGCCCAGAGCAGCGTGATGGCGAGGATCACGATGCTGTAGCGGCAGGCGCCGCGAAACATCGTGAACCCCAGGGCCCCGATGATGGCGTTCAGGCCGCCGGTCGTGAACATGACCACGATCCAGAGCACCCACCAGGCCTCGATCGGAACCTCCTTCTCCCGGCCGGTGGCCATGCACGCGATCGCGGTTCCCGCGAGCCAGATCAGGCAGGCGAGCCCGACGATGCCCTGGTAGGAGGCGCCGTCCTCGTCGAGCAGCGGGGCCGCCTGTCGGTGGGCCTTGGAAAACTCCGCGAGCGTGTCGGAGCGGTGCGTGACCGGCGGGATGAAGAGGTCCTTGATCTTGAGACCGTAGATCTCGAGCCACTTGTATTCGCGGACGACGGCGCCGTTGTTCGGCCCGTGGACGACCTTGTAGGTCCAGGTGTCGAGATTGCTCACGGTGAAGCCGGCCGCAGCCGCCGCGATCACGGCGAGGGCGGAGAGCAAGGCGGGCCGAGACCGCGTGCGGAGGTAGCGGATCGCGGCCGTGATGAGCGTGAGCTGGCAGAGGATGTTGGTGTAGTAGACGTTGAGCAGGCCCGTGAGCAGCCCGATGCCGGTCGCCTCCTTGAACCGTCGGGACCAGGGCTCGATGCCGGGATCGGTGGCGACCCACCGCCAGACGAGCGTGAAGAGCGGCACGTGCCAGGCCCACTGGATGGCGGAGTGGTGTGGCGCTTGGGCGAACATGAATGGCGAGAGGCCGTAGGCGAGCCCGCCGACGCACGACCAGAGCCGCGAGCCGCCGCTCACGCGGGCGACGCCGTAGAACGTGCCGGCGGCGAGCAGATGGCCAAGCAGAAACGCGACGTTGAAGCCGCCGAAGATGCCGAAGATGTTGGCGAGGATCGCGAGCGTGAGGCCGAGCAATTCGTCGAGAATCGGCCTGTCGGACCAGCTGGCGACGAACGGCGCATTGAGCCGGCTGACGGTCTTCCACAAGAACGGCGTCGCCTCGCCGGCGGTGTCCGCCTTGAGTTCGGCGTAGCCGCCGATGAGGTCCGACTTGCTCGGATCTTCGATGTACGCCGGCGGACGCACGAGGTCGGCTCCCGACCAGGTGTCCGTGGCGGAGCACCACCCTAGCACGACGACACCAAGCAGGGCGGCGAGCGGCCAGCCGCGTTTCCAAACGTCGTTGAGAAGGTTTTTTTGCACGGCGTTCTTCCGGCGGCCGGGTCCCGGGGAAGCTGAACGTCGGGAACCACCAGATGGTACCGCAAGCGGCCCGCCCGTGGAACGTTCGAGCCGGGCTCTCGCCGGTAAAGTCGGCCCCGTCCATCTGGTATCTTCCCAGTGAATCGTCCAGTCCGGGGCCAGCCTCATCGACGCATGGAAAAGCCGCTCATCATCCTCGAGATGGCCAACAACCACATGGGCAATGTCGCCCATGGTTCGGCCGTGATCCGGGCGTTCGCCAAGGTCGTGAACGGCTATCGCGATGCCTTCCGGTTCGCCTTCAAGCTGCAGTACCGCGATCTCGACTCGTTCATCCACCCCGCGTTCAAGGGCCGCGACGACGTCAAGTACGTGAAGCGCTTCGAGTCGACGCGGCTGGGGGTCGAGGCCTTCGACGCTCTCCTCGCGGTGATGCGGGAGTGCGGCTTCCTGACCGCCTGCACGCCGTTCGACGAGCCGTCGGTCGACCGCATCGAGTCGCAGGGGATCGACATCGTCAAGATCGCTTCCTGCTCGTTCACCGACTGGCCGCTGCTGGAGCGGGCGGCCAAGGTCGACAAGCCGATCATCGCTTCGACGGCCGGGGCAACGCTCGCCGACATCGACGCCGTGGTCAGCTTCCTGCAGCACCGCAACAAGCGGCTCACGATCCTCCATTGCGTGGCGGAGTATCCGACCCCGCCGGAGAAGCTCGCGATCAACCAGGTCGATCTGCTGCGGCAGCGGTATCCGGGCGTCGACGTCGGCTTCTCCACGCACGAGCCACCCGGCCTGACCTCCGCCATCATGCTCGCGCTCGCCAAGGGGGCCCGCGTGATCGAAAAGCATGTCGGACTGCCGACCGAGAAGTATCCCAACAACGCCTACTCGGCCTCGCCCGACGAGATCGATCGCTGGCTCGCCGCGGGCCGGGAAGCCCTCGCGATGCTCGGAACCGACGCCCGCATCCAGCCCTCACCGGGCGAGCTCGAGTCGCTCGGCTCGCTCCAGCGGGGCGTCTTCGCGAAGCGAGACCTGCCGG
>JBBAVU010000211.1:0-5095 GCA_040397565.1 Pirellulales bacterium
TGATCACGTTCCAGCCGGCGCCGCGGAAGATGCCCTCCAGCTCCTGGATGATCTTGCCGTTGCCACGCACCGGCCCGTCGAGCCGCTGGAGGTTGCAGTTGATGACGAAGACCAGGTTGTCGAGCTTCTCGCGCGAGGCGAGCGTGATCGCGCCGAGGGTCTCCGGTTCGTCGGTCTCGCCGTCGCCGATGAAGCACCAGACATGCTGCCGGCTCGTATCCTTGATGCCGCGGTCCTGCAGGTACTTGTTGAACCGGGCCTGGTAGATCGCCATGATCGGACCGAGCCCCATCGAAACCGTCGGAAACTCCCAGAATCCGGGCATGAGCCAGGGATGGGGGTAGCTCGAAAGACCGCCTTCCGGGGCGAGTTCCCGGCGGAAGTTCTCGAGCTGCTTCTCCGAGATGCGGCCCTCCACGAACGCTCGGGAGTAGATGCCCGGGGAGGCGTGCCCCTGGAAGTAGACCTGGTCGCCGGAAAAGTCGTCGCCGCGACCGCGGATGAAGTGGTTCATCGCGACGTCGACGAGCGTGGCCGACGAGGCGAACGTCGAGATGTGGCCGCCGATGCTCTTGTCCTCGCGGTTGGCGCGGACGACCATCGCCATCGCGTTCCAGCGGATGATGCTCTTGATCCGCCGCTCGATCTCGCGGTTTCCGGGGAATGCCGGCTGCCGATTCGCGGGAATGGTGTTGATGTAGGGCGTCGTCGCGGAAAACGGGATATCGACGCCAAGCCGATACGCCTCCTGCTCGATGGCGTGGAGCAGGTAGCTCGCCCGCTCGCCGCCACGGCTCTGGATCACGTAGCGGAGCGAATCGAGCCACTCCCTGGTTTCCGATGGGTCGAGGTCGACGCTGCCGGTCCCGTCGGCCAGCACCGGCTGCCCCCCCTCACCGATCGACATCGGCCCCCCTTGCAGGGCGCCGGGGGCGCTCCCGAACACCGGGTCCGCACCGATCCCCGAACCCGGTCCCACTGCGACCGAGCCGTTTGCCGCCGGCTCATGCGTGGCACTGCCGGTCTGGGCACTGCCGGTCTGATCGGGACTGCTTCCTGCCATGCGTCTCTCCGGGCGGTTTCGCGACTTTGAGCATTATTCCGCGGGTGACGGGTACCGTAAAGGCCGGATTACGCTGGGCGGCATAGCCGCGTGAGAAAGTCGGCCGTGAGGGGCTGCCCGTGCCATGTCGCCGGCGTAGCTGACCAGCGCAGGCATGGATGCCGAAAGCGCAGGCAGCTCCGAGCGAGCGGAGGTCCGGAGGACCGCAGCGAGCGTCCGGCGACGTGGCACGGGCAGTCCCGAACCAGCACGTTCGACCCGCACCATGATGGACGCGGCATCACGTCCGCGGGCGGAAGATTTCGGTGGCGGTGCCGAAGTAGTTCTCGGCGGAGAAGGCGACGGTCTCGCCGAGGGTCGGGTGGGGGTGGATCGTTTCGGCGAGGTCGCGGGCCGAGCAGCCCATCTCGATGGCGAGGGCGCCCTCGGCGATGAGCTCGCCGGCGCCCGCGCCGACGATGCCGACGCCGAGCACGGCTTCCGTCTCCGGGTCGACGAGCACCTTCGTCATGCCGTCGGTCCGCCCGATCGACTGGGCACGACCGCTGGCGGCCCATGGGTAGCGGCTGATCTCGACGGCGCGGCCCTGCGCGGCGGCATCGTTTTCGGTGAGGCCCGCCCACGCGACCTCCGGGTCGGTGAACACGACGGCGGGGATCGCCCGCGGTGCGAAGAGCGCCGGGCCGCCGTGGATCGCCTCGACGGCGACCTTGCCCTGATGGCTGGCACGGTGGGCGAGCATCGGCTCGCCGCAGACGTCCCCGATCGCGAGGATCTTCGGATCGCTCGTCCGCTGCTGCCCATCGACCTCGACGAATCCCTTGCGGTCGATCGTCACGCCCGTGTTCTCGAGGCCGAGGCCGTCGGAATTCGGCCGGCGGCCCACGGCCACGAGCACCCGGGAGAACGTCTCCCGCTCGACGCCCTGCGGCGACTCGAACTCGACGGCGATCGCCGAGCCGAGATCCTCGAGCCGGACCACCTTCGTGCCCAGCCTGATGCGATGGAAGATCGACTCGAGCCGCTTGGCCAGCGGCTTCACGAGGTCGCGGTCGGCGCCCGGGAGAAGCGTGTCGGTGAGTTCGACCACCGTGACCTTGGCGCCGAGCTCGGCGTAGACGGTGCCCATCTCGAGGCCGATGTAGCCGCCGCCGATCACGAGCAGCGATTCCGGCATCTCCGCGAGGTCGAGGGCGGTGGTCGAATCCATCACGCGGGGCGTCGGCAGCGAGAAGGCGGGGATCTTCGCCGGCCGCGAACCGCTCGCGAGGATGCAGTGGTCGAACGTGATGGAACGCCCTTCGCCGCCAGCCGCGGCGGGCGCCACCACCATGCTGCCCGAACCCGTGAACATCGCCTGACCGTGGATGATCTCCACGCCCCGTCGCTTGGCCAGCTGGGCGAGGCCTCCGGTCAGCGTCGAAATTACCTTGTCCTTCCGGGCCCGCAGCCGGCCGAGGTCGATTGCAGGACGCGAAAACGCCACGCCCCACTCCTCCATCTCGCGGCTCTCCGCGATGACGCGGCCAACGTGCAGCAGCGCCTTCGAGGGGATGCACCCGCGGAGCAGGCAGGTTCCTCCGAGTCGGTCCTCCCGTTCCACGAGCGTCACGGGCATGCCGAGGTCCGCGGCCAGAAACGCGGCCGCGTAGCCCCCGGGGCCTCCTCCCAACACCACGAGCGGACAGTGCATCGACGACTCCTCGAACGAAAACGATCCGGCCCACGCAGGGCGGGCCGTCCCCGCCGGAAACCACTCAAAAAGGCCTTCTCACGCGGCGGACCGGCGTGCCATGTTGTAGGCCTGCCCCGCCCGGGCATCAAGAAACGTCCACTTTCATCCGCCGCAACGGCCACTTCGTCATGCGATCCCTCGGACCGACCCGAACCGCATTGCACGATTGGTGCCGCGCCGCGTTCCGGCTGGACCTTCGGAGCCTCGCCCTCTTCCGGATGGTCGTCGGTGGCATCGTCTGCGTCGACGCGATCCTCCGCACCCGCGACTTCCGGCTCATGTTCGCCGCCGATGGGCTCTTTCCGATCGACGTGCTGCGCGGATACCACGACGACCCCTCGGTCTGGTCGCTCTGCTTCCTTTCGGACTCGATCACCTGGCAGGGCGTCATCCTCGCCGCCGAGGGGGTCGCCGGGCTCGCGCTGTCGCTGGGACTTTTCACCAGGTGCGCCTGCCTCGTCGCCTGGGTCGCCACGGTCAGCATCGTGCGGCGGACAGCCCCGGCGGCGAACGCCGGCGACGTGTGGCTCGTGTCGCTCCTCTTCTGGGGGCTCTTTCTGCCGCTGGGACGATGCTGGTCGCTCGATGCCGTTCGCGCCGGCAGGGAGGAGCGTGGGACCGCCTGGGCCGTTCCGCTCGTGCTGCAAATCGCCTCGGTGTACCTGGCCGCCGGGCTCTCGAAGTGGAACGCCTCCTGGCTTTCCGGCGGGGCCGTCGTGCATGCCTTCTCGGTGCACGACCACGGCACGCCGCTCGGCGAGCGGCTCGCCGGAATCCCGGTGGTCTCGTCCGCCCTCTCCTGGTCGGTGCTCTCGCTCGAGCTCATGGGGCCGCTTTTGCTCCTGTCCGTCCCTCGGCCGCGCGTGCGGCTGGCGCTCGTCGTGGCATTCGTCGCGTTCCACGCCGCGGTGGCCTGCCTGATGACCGTCGGCCTGTTCGCCCCCATCGGCGCGGCAGCCTGGATGGCGGTCATTCCGGGCTGCCTGTGGGACCGGATTTTCGGTGGCGGCTCGGCCGCGACGGCCGAGGCGGATCGACCTGCGACGGCACCGTGGCTTCAGGCATTCTTCGCGATCGTCGCGTCGATGGCGTGGCTCCACGCCACGGGGCCATGGAAGGCGACGCGACCGCCGTATCCGCTGACATGCGTCGCCAACCTCGCGTGCCTGCCGCAGCGGTGGCAGATGTTCGGCGACGTTCCCGGGCAGCGGCAGTGGGTGTACGGGCGGGCGGAGTTGGCCGACGGCCGGATGGTCGACCTGCTTCGTGAAGGAAGGCCGTTGGAGGCCGGGCTCACGGCGGCCGAGATGCCGGACGGCGGATTCTTCTCGCTCCGCCACCATCGCTGGCACAAGCTGTTCTGGGAGCTGCCCCGGCCACCGATGCGGGTCTTCTCGCCGTCGATCGCCGCCGCCCTCGTCCGCGACTGGAACGGGCGGCATGGACCGGGCGAACAGGTGCGGTGGCTCGAGATCCGGTTCGCCCGGCTGCCGAGCGACGAGACGAGCCCCACGTTCCACGAACTGCTCCTCGCGAGTTGGCCAGACCGTGGCGACCGGGGGCGGGGCAACCTGGAGCGGTTTCTCGAGTCCCGGGAGTGAGCGTCGGCCAAGGCCGATGGTCTCGCCGCTGTATGCGGGGATGCCGAGCTAGAATCGAGCGTCGGCTGGATCGTGCGAGAGTGGCGAAATTGGCAGACGCGCTGGATTTAGGTTCCAGTGCCGAAAGGCGTGCGGGTTCGACTCCCGCCTCTCGCATCTCCCGGCAGGTGAGTCGTCTCAATCGACCAAACGGGCCCGCCAGCCGCGATCGCGAGACGTCCGCAGCGGATTGGCTTCCATGGGGCCCGCGTCGCGGTCGTAGACCACCGGCCTGACGCCGCCGTTCGGGGCTGGTTCCTCCGCCCGCTCCGAATCGGGCTCTGACAACGCCGACGGTGACGACGCCGACGGTCGCTCGACGATGGGCCTGGCCGGCTCCGATTCGGGGAACGGCACCGGGGCGACCCTTGCGACACGCGCCTCGGAACGGATCACCGCCAACCGCTCCTGGAGCCGCCTGCGATGGGCAGCCTCGTCGAACAGGTTGTCGTCGGCCGACGGAGCGGCGGGCTGCTTCGGCTCGGGCTTCGATTCCGGTGCCGCCTCCTCTTCCGGCTCTTCCGTCCGCTCCTCCTTCTCGGGCCGTTCCGTCGTCGCAGGCTTCGATGGCGGCTCGGCCGGCTTGTCCGATGGCCGTTCCATGTCTTCGTTCGGCACTGTTCGAGGTTCACGAACATCCAGCGGCTTCGCCGCGGG
>JBBAVU010000212.1:0-5054 GCA_040397565.1 Pirellulales bacterium
CGAGCGGGTCGCGATGGAAGACCTCCTTCACGAACCGCCACTCCCAGGTCGGCTCGTACTCGACGTATTCGAGACGCAGAAAATCGTCGCGCACGATCGTCTCGCGGGTCGCACGGTTGTCGGCCTCGATCGACTCCCCCTCGAGCCGCTCGACCGTGGCGACCACTTCGTGGCGGCCGATCGCCGTGGGGGTGAAGGGAAACTCGACGGCCACCGTCCCGGCCGAGAGCGGCACCGAACGCGTGCCCACCACGATCGCCTCGCCAGACCGCCCGCCATCCGGAAGATTGTCGGCGTCCGTGTCGAGCGGCCGCACGGAGAGCGTCACCTCGGCGACCGCGTCGCCGAGCCCCGACTGCCGCAGCGTCACCGCCACCGTCGATCGCTCGTCCTGCTTCATCACCGGCGGCGGCTGCACGTCGATCGCCACGTTGGCCGCGAGCGTCGGCCCCACGCCCACGCAATAGAACGGCACGCCGAGCCGGCGGGCCGCGGTGGCCGCGGGCGGTCCGGCGTTCTGGTCGAAGTCGCTCACGAGCACCACTCCCTGCAGGCTCGCGGCCGAGTGCCGAACCGCGAGATCCTCGAGCGCCCGCCCGATCGCCGTCACCTGCCCGGCCGTCGAGAGCCCCCGTGCGAGCGACTCGGCGTCGAGCGAGTCCGGGGCGTCGTCGGCCGCCGCCTCGATCGGCCTCACGCCATCAGCCGCGTCGATCGAGAAGGCCCGCAGCCGGAACTTCCCGCCGAGCGCCTCGAGCACGTTGTCGGTCTTCTGCTTCAGCCACTCCGCCACGAGGCCGGAACGGGAGGTCTTCTTGCCCGCGGCCTCGTCCTCGATCGCCATGCTCTCGCTGCCGTCGAAGAGCAGCCAGAGAAGCGGCCGCGGCGAGCTCCTCACGGAAAGCTGCAGCACCGGATCGGCGAGCAGGAGCACGAGCACGGCGGCGGCAGCCGCCCGCAGCCCGGCGAGGAGCGACCGCATGCGCCGGTGCATCGGCGGCTGCCATCGGAGGTAGAACCAGGCCCCAGCGGCCGCCGCGGCCGCGACGAGCACGGCGACGAGGAGCGGAAACCGGATCGCCCACGGCGCCGCCAGCGACACCTTCCACGCGTCGACCCGCTCGAGGCTCTCCAGGCCGAAGAGCCCGCCGAGCCACCTCGCGACACTGCCGGAGAAGGGAGCGGTCATGATCGGCCCTCCCGTGGCGTGGCGAGCAGGAGCGCTTCGCCGATGAGGCAAAGGCCGCTTGCGGCGAGCATCCACCACCAGGCGTCGTGGCCGACGACCCGGGCACCGCTGAACTCGATCGCATCGTCGGGTCCGATCCACCGCAGGCCGTCGACGTCCGCGTGCCGGGCCGAGAACGACTTGGCGTCGAAGACCGCGGGCTCCGACTCGCGGGCCTGGCCGTTGACCGCCAGCGGCTGCCGCCAGAGCAGTTCTTCCGCCGGCTTCCGTCCCTCGGCATCGGCATCGGCATCGGAGCGGGTCGCGGCGAGCGGCTCGCGGGTCGCCGTCGCGGTCACGAGGTAGAGGCCGCGGCGGGAGAGATCGCGGAGGGTCGCGCCGTAGGCATCGCCTCCCACCGCCTCGACGGTGAGCGATTCGACGAGGCCGGCGGGGCTGCCGCTCTCGTCGGGCCGCGTGAGCTTGAGCGTGGCCCGGCGGTCGCCCGCGGCGACGGGGAGCGTGAAGCGGTCGGCGGAGGGAATCGTGTGCGCCGGCAGCGTGTCGGCGAGCATGCCCCGGAGCAGACGGTCGCACAGGAGCATCGCGTTCGTCTTGGCGAGCGTGTTCCACGGCCCGGTGAGCCCGCTGGCCAGCCACGCAACGGTCCCTTTGCCGATTCGGCGGGTCACGAGAAACGGCGTGCCGTCGTCGAATGCGGCAAGCACCCGCGGCTTGAACGCCGGATCGGTGTTCGCGTCCACCCCCGACATATCCGTGACGACGGTCTTAAAAAAGAGCGGGCCGGCGTAGAGATCGGCGAGCTCCTCCGCCGGCACGTCGGGCACGCGGAAGAGCGGGTCGTCCCGCATGCTGTTCCAGGAGAGCCGACGCGGCTCGAGACGGCCGCTCTCGTCGGGCAGCCGGCCCGACGTCTCGCCGAGCGGCGCGGGAAGGATGCCGGCCCCGTCGAGCCAGGCGGCGGTGGTCCACTCGGCGGGGTCGAAGTCGCCGCCGGCCGCGATCACGAGCTGTCCGCCGCGTTCGACGAACGACCGCAGGAGCGGCACCGCCGCCCCGGGGCTGCGCACGCCCGCCACCACCGCGAGGCCGGCGGCCTCGAGCGTCTGCTCATCGAGCGATTCGATCGTGAGATGCCGCACCCGCACGAGCTGCTTCTGCGTGGTGTCGCGGGTCGTCACCGGGGCGAGCAGACGCCGCACGCTCCGCGTCTCGCCGAGGCGGCCGCGGCGGAGGTCCTCGTCCTTCTCGCCGTATTGATCGACGAACACGACCGGCAGCGACGACACCACCGGCACGACGAGGCAGCGGCGGTCGTCCTCGGGGATGGCATCCTCCGGCAGCACGACCATCGCGGTGGCCCAGGCGGGGCGATCGGGTTCGGGCGAGGCGTCGAAGAGGTGCGAGAACGTCACCTCCCGTGCCTGCCCCGGCTCGAGGTCGATCGTCTCGGTGGCCACGTCGGAGCCGTCGATGACGAGCGACACCTGCACCTGCCGCCGCGGTGACTGCCCCTCGTGGCGGACCACGGCCGTGAGCGTCGCGGGGAGTTCCACGTCGGCCACGCCGTCGACCACCGCGAGCGACTCGACCCACGTGTTGTCGAGTTCGGGCACCGCGACGGCGACCGCCTGCATGTCGAGCGGCGGCCGTCCACCCGGGCCGTCGGTGCGGGAAAGGAGCGACTTGACGTCGGCGGGCCAGCCGGCGATCTGCTGGTCGCCGAGAAACACGATCCGCTTGTCGGCGAGATCGGTGACCCGCTCCGCGGCCTGCGTGGCGAGATCGACCGCCTGCGCGACGGTGCCGGCCCGGTCGATCATTCGAATCCCATCGATCGCCTCGACGGCGTCTTCCCGCGTGGGAAGGGGGTCGAGACTGTAGCTGCCGGCGGGGCCGCAGAGCGGGATCACGCTCGCCCGACTGCCGGCGGGAAGCTGCTGGAGGGCGTCCTTGGCACGGTCCTTGGCGTCGTCGAGAAGCGTTCGGCCGCCGAGACGCTCGCGGCCCATGCTCATGCTGTTGTCGACGACGAGGATCGCGTGGATCGGCCCGCGGCCGGCGGTCGCGCCGAGGGTGGTGGCGCCGAGCCTCAGGAACGGCCGAGCGACCGCGAGTCCGAAGAGGACGACGGCGGCCGTCCGCAGCACGAGCAGCCAGAGGTCGCGAAACCGAAGCAGCGACCGGCTCCGCTTCGCGGCTTCGAGGAGAAAGTCCATCGCCCCCCAGTCGACCTCGCGAAACCTCGCCTTGTTGAAGAGGTGGATGATGATCGGCGCCGCGGCCGCGGCCACGCCGGCGATCGCAAGCGGCAGCGCTCCGGGAGGAAAGGCGATCATCGCCGTGGTCCTCCGACGGACGCGGCGGCGGTCGTCTCGGTCTCCGGATCGGAGAGCCTCCCCTCTTGCAGGATCGGCAGGTAGCGGTTGGGGATCGAGAGCACGAACACGGCCACGGCCGTGCCGTAGAGATCGCCCGGCTTGCCGCCGACGTGGTTGCCAGCCGCCCACTTGCCGTCGTTGGCCGGGTTCTTGGGATCGATCACCTGCGCGCCAACGATCGCGTCGCGAAGCGCGGGGTAGTGCTGCTTCCAACCCGGGCCGCCGACCTGGTAGAGCGACTGCCCGACGTAGTTGAGCGTGTAGGCGTCGAAGGGCATCTGGCCGTTGTGGGCCTTCGCCGGCTTGACCTTGGCGATCTCGGCGGTGACCCGCTCCATGCTCTTGCCGATCCGCCAGTCGTCGTATTGGCCGAACTCTTGTAGGCAGACGACGCCCGCGGCCGCCATCGCCACCGTGGCGTTGCCACCCCCCTTGGAATACGTGAACTGCCCGGGAAGCTTCTTGAGCTCGGCCTCGGGCATCTTGGGATTGCCCCCTTTGGGCATGTAGTGTCCGCGGACGTTCACGATCGCCTTCTCGATCACCGACGGCGGGATCTCGAAGCCGCTGTCGACGGCGCTGCGGAGGGCCTTGGCCTGCATCACGCTCAGGCTCAGGTCGCCATCCTGCGGCACGGCCTGGTAGGCCCAGCCGCCGACCGGCCCCTGCGTGCGGGCGATGAGCTTGAGCGCGCGGTCGAGCGCCTTGCCGATGCGGGCGTCGGCCGTCATGCCGTAGGCTTGGCCGAGCACGAACGTGGCGAGGCCGTGGTTGTACATGTCCCGCTGCCCGCCGGCGATGTTGAGCAGGCCGCTCGGCTTGGCGTTCTTTACGACGTAGGTGAGAGCGCGTTCGCAGGTCTCGCCGTACTCGCCGATCCCCGGCATGTGGCCGGCGGAGAGAAAGGCGAGGCCGCCGACCGCGACGAGGCCGAGGTCGTTCGAACCCCAGTTGCCCTCGGACCCCTGATTGGCGGCGAGCCAGCGGAGCCCCCGCTCGACGGCCGCCTCGCTCTCGGCCGTGATCTCCCAGTCGTCATCGTCGGCCGCCGCGGCGCACGGGGCCATGCTCACGACGGCGCATGCGACGAGGGTCGCTGCAGCCACCGCGAGGAGGCCGAATCCGAGCCGATACCAGAGGGCCGAAGACACCATGTCGTCAGTTGTATGACATTCCCCCCCGGGTCGGTTACGCCGGAAATGCCGGCAGCCGCGAACATCCCCCGCTTACAAGCCCGTGACGCCAGCACGGAAATCCGCGGTCCGCCGCCGCGAGGCCCCCCATGCCCGCGGCTCACGGCGCGGCACCCGGGTCGCGGAGCCAGGCGAGGATGTCGGCGACGTCCTGCGGGGCGAGGGCCTTGGCGAGCGACTCGGGCATGAGTGACACGGGGCTTGCCGTCAGCTCCGCGATCTCCTTGCGGAGTACGGTCTGCGTCTTTCCCTCCTGCTGCTTGAGCGTCACGCTCGATGCCGTGTCGGCCG
>JBBAVU010000213.1:0-5003 GCA_040397565.1 Pirellulales bacterium
CGTGGCAGGCGTAGCAGTTTTCGGAGAGGAGCGGCCGGATGTCGCGGTCGAACCGGAGCGGGGCCTCTTCAGCCCGGGCGGCTGGGAACAGGACGGGAAGCACCAGGCAGTTCACACCGATGGCCCGGACGAGCCACATCGTGAACCGCGACGGAGCCGTGACTTGCCTGTGGCGCAGCGAAACTGCCAGCGTGTCCATGGGGGCGGTCCTTTTCAGGTCGCCCGCGTCGCCGATTCCGTGCGTTGGGGCGGAATCGCGGACCAAGGGTGGTCGATCGGCGGGAGTGATCCAGTATAGATATCGGTGGTTCGCATGCAAAAAAACACCATGGCCCGGAACGAAACACGTGTGAAGGTTTGCCTCGTCTGCGGTCGCGAGTTCACCTGGAGGCGGAAGTGGGCGGCCTGCTGGAACGAGGTGCGATACTGCAGCGACCGCTGCCGCATGCGGAAAAAGCAGCAACGCGTGAACGGCCCCCGAACGGGAGACGACGATCCATGAGGCCGCTTTCCCGCGACGAGATCCGTTCGATCGACCGGCGGGCGATCGATGCGTTCGGCATGGCGGGCGTGGTGCTCATGGAGAACGCCGGTCGGAATGCCGCGGCCGTCATCGACTCGCTCTGGCCGGGCCGGCCCATCCGCATCACCTGCGGCAAGGGGAACAACGCGGGCGACGGGTTCGTGATCGCAAGGCACCTCGAACTGCTCGGCCACGACGTGCGGCTCCTGCTGGCCGCGAGCCCGCGGGATCTCACGGGCGACGCCGCCGTGAATTTCCGGATCGCCGAGCGGTCGGGCATCCCGATCGCCGACCTCTCGGCGGCGAAGTTGCCCGCCTGGGAAGCCGCACTCGCCGAGGGCTTAGCAGCCGACGGCGAGCCGCCCACGGAAGTCGTTCTCGTGGACGCCCTTCTCGGCACGGGCGCCCAGGGACCGCCCCGCGGGCCGATTGCCACGGCGATCGCGGCAATCAACGCCGCCCGCGCCGCCTCGCCACGGACGAGGGTGGTCGCGATCGACCTCCCCTCGGGGCTCGACTGCGACACCGGCGCCGCGGCCGGCGAGTGCGTGCGGGCCGACGCGACCGTGACCTTCGTCGCCCGCAAGCGGGGCTTCGACGCGCCGCAGGTGGGTGGATTCACCGGCGCCGTCCACGTCGTCGACATCGGCGCACCCAGGAAGCTTCTCGCCGAGTTCGAGTAGCTACCGCGTCGGCTCGGCCGTGACGAGCGAGTCGATCGGGTCTTCGACGACGACGAGGCCGCGGAAGCGGACCTCCTGCGGCACCGTGTTCGAGTGGAGCTGCAGGCCGATCGGCCCCTCGCCGCACAGTTCCGGCTTCGGGTCGGTCCAGTCGAGCACCTCCCGGCCGTTGACCGCCAGCCGGATCCGGCTGCCGATCGCGAGGATCTCCATCCGGTTCCAGTCGTGCTGACGGCCCTCGGCGGCCGCCTTGGCGCGGCCCTCCTGGTCGCCCGAGAGGCCGTTGCGGCGGAAGAGGTCGTAGAGACCCCAGCCCGACGGAAACATGACGAGGTGCCCCTGGTAGCTCGACGTCTCTCCGTCCTTCTCGAACTTCCTGCCCCAGATCGCGACCCCCGAATGCATCTCGCTCGTCACGAGCCTGCCCTCGAAGAGGAGCCGGAAGTTGCGATAGGGCTTCTTCGTGAGCAGGTAGGTGCTCACCTTCGGCGGGTCGTCCTGGCCGTTCTTGCCGACGATCTCCCCGCCCTCGATCGACCAGTAGTCCATGTGCCCCTCCCAGCCCTCGAAGTCGCGGCCGTTGAAGAGGGAGACCGCGCGAGCCTGCTCCTCTGTGGGAAGCTGGACGCCGTGCGACCAGTCGCCGGCCGCGGCGATCTCGCCCGGCGAGAGCGTCACGTCGGCCGCAGGCGACCCGTCGGCCCGGAGCTTCCCGGCCGCCCAGAGCGTGCCCTTCGTGACGAGGTCGAGGAACTCGGGCGTCTCGACCGTGTGGGTGTAGTGTCCGATCGTCGTGCCGAACACCCTCGCCTTGCCGTACTCGTTGGTCCAGGCGACGGTCTGCATGGCGTTGCGCTCGCGGCTCATCGCCTCCGCGAGCGGCTTCGCCGTTTCGAAGAGCTTGTCGCAGTAGTAGAGCTCCTCCTTCGGCAGGCTCCACGCCTTCGGCAGCCCGTTCACGATCGGATGGTCGGCGATGACGTTGGCGGTGTATTCGTAGTGGGCACCGTGGCCGGGCGACTTGATGCCGCACAGTTTGAACCAGTCGTCGTTGCCCGCGCGGTAGCAGTGCATCGCGCAGTGCATCATCACGGCCGGCGTTCCCTTCTCGTGCTCCGCGACGATCTTCTTCAGGAAGTCGGGGTCCTTCACGTGGGCGAAGCACTCGTTGTGAAACACGACGTCGAAGCCCTTCGACCAGTCGGGCTTCTCGTAGATCGAGATACGGTGGTCGGTGCTCGATCCTCCCTCGTGGATCACGGTCGTCCTGATCCGCGCCCGCGAAGCCATGGCCTTCGTGATGACCGCCTTCTGCCCCTCATAGTCGTGGCAGCAGCCGCCGGTGATGTAGAGCACCTCGAGCGGCTTTCCCTCGGCGGCAAACGCGGCTGATCCGGCCGGCAACGACAGAAGGACCGCTGCGGCACTGATCGCGGCGGCGAGCTGGCAACGGAAAAAGCTTTGCGGGCGACGCATGGGGGGCACTCCTGGAGAAGGGAGCCCGCAAGCATAGGGTCGGCCCGCCCGGCTGGAAACAGAGCGGGATCAGTACCAAACGCCGGCACGGACCATGAACGTGTCGGCGGGATGGTAGTCGGCCGTTTCGGTCACGTAGTACTCGACGAGCCTGCCGGTCACCCAGCCCCCCTCCACCCGCCAGCTGATTCCGAGATCGGCGGGCCGACGCTCCCAGCCGCCGATGAGCCGGTAGTCGTGGTAGACGACGATGTCGTCGGCACCGCTGTCCCGCCGCACGGCCCACTGGTTGCCGCCGAATTCCCCGGCGAGATAGAGCCAGTGGCTCGCGCGGGCGGTCTCGGAGATGCGCCAGGCAAACCGCGGCCGCGGAAAGAGGATCTCGTGCCGCTGCGAGTCGGTCGGCGTCCAGAGCAGGCCGCCGGCCGGGAGGATGTTGACGTCGTAGCGGTCGAGGTAGATCACGCCCGCGACGACGCGGAGGTTCTCCGACCACTCGTAGGCTCCGAAGCCGTGGCCGGTGATGCGGAAGGCCTGCGAGGTGTCGTTGACGAAGTCGCTGTACCAGCCCGGCGCGACCGCGAGATCGACACCGAACTTCTCGCCGATCTTCCGCATCCAACGCGCCTGGATCCAGCCGTCGTAGAGCTGCGCGGGCAGCCCGGGGTCGCTCGGGCCCGCCACTTCGTCGACGAACGTCGCTCCGAACCCCGCGGTCACGAGCAGCGGCGACTGCACCGTCGGCGCCGGCATGCCGATCGTGGCGCTCGACTCGAGCACCGTGAGTCCCAGGCCGTTCGAACCGAGCCTGGGCAGCTCGGTCATCGTGAAGACGAGCGACTGGAGGGCCCCGGGCTTCGCTCCGGGCGGCAGCTTGCGACCGGTCGGAGGCTCGAACTCCTGCCGCGGCTGCCCCGGCGGGGCGACGTCGTCGGGCAGGAGCGGCTCCGTGAGATCCTGCGGGTCGGCGAAGCCCGCGAGCCGAAACGTCGGCAGCATCGACATGAAGCCGCCGCGTTCTCCGTCGGCATCCTCGCCCGTGTCTGCAGGAGGCACCAGCGGCAGCGGCGAGACGTCATCCGCCGCCGCCGCCGCAACGAACAGGGCAACCAGGATCGCAGCCGCTCCCAGCAGCGCAGACCGTGAGGGGCTGCCCGTGCCCGGCGCTACGAGTTGACCGCGAGGGGCTGCCCGTGTGCCAGCGCTACGAGTTGACTGCGAGGGGTTGCCCGTGTGCCCGAGACGGCGTATGCAGACAAGCGAAGCAAGGATTGCGCAGCGAAGTCTGCATCCGAGCGAGCGAAGGGCAGGATGCCCGTAGCGAGCGTCCGGCGAGCGGCATACGGGCAGCCCCGAGCCCCCCGGCGGCGATGCGGAGTCCATCGGCGGGCTCCTTAGTAGGCGAGCCCAAGCCGGAGCATGAGCGTGCTGTCGAGGTCCACGATCTGCGGCGGACCGTTCACGTAGAAGAGCTGCCGGTAGAAGACGTAGCCCACCTCGAAGTGGCCGGACAGGCCCGTCTGCGTCTGCGGGATCATTTCCGCGCCCAGCGTGACACGGATGTCGTTGTAGTCGAATGGCGTGATGCCGTCGCCGAGGGAGTCGGAGTGGCGGAACGTCCAGGCGCCTCCGCCGTATTCACCGGCGACGTATCCCCAGATCGACCGGTTGCGCCAGTTGGCGATCCGACGGGTCGCCCGCGGCGCTGGAAAGAAGATGTCGTAGCGGGAGTCGGCGTTCGGGGTCCATGTGAGGCCGATCGCGGGGAGGAGCTTCACCTGGTTGCGGTCGAGGTAGATGATGCCGGCCTTTCCCTGCATCGTGGGCGTGAGGTTGAGCGTGCCGATGGCGCGGCCCATGATGCGCCAGCTGTCGAGCACGAAGACGTCCCAGTTGGTGAAGATGCCGACACGCAGGCCGAGCTCGGCGCCGAAGAGGGGAGTGAACTGCGGGTTCCACGCGCCGTCGAGGAAGACGTCGTAGGTGCTCGGCGGGAGGTCGTTGCCCGTGCTGGCCGTGTCGGGGCCGTCCCAGAGCTGCAGTCCGAAGCCGGGCGTCACGAGCAGCGGGGCGTGGTTGATGTTGGCCTGTGAGTTCATGAAGAACGGCACGGCGAAGGTTGCGGTCGTGTCGAGCTCGTTCACGCCGAGCTGGTTGCCGGAGTTGCTGCCGAAGAGGTAGGCCCAGCTGCCGCGGGCCCCCTGGTAGAGCCGCATCGTCTGCTGGAAGGTCGAGTTCTGCGCCGGGTAGCCCGGAGGGAAGAGCGTCGGGTTCCCGGCCGTGCCCTGCGTCGGCATGATCGGCTGCTGGAACGGCTGCTG
>JBBAVU010000214.1:0-4967 GCA_040397565.1 Pirellulales bacterium
GGGCCGCGGCCGGTCATTTTGCCGATGCCCTGCGTGTCGCCCGGCTCGAGCCGTGAGGCCCTGAGGTTTTCCCGCTGGATGGCCTCGTAGACCTCCTGGCGGTGGACGGGCACTTCGGCGGGGGCGTTGATTCCCAGACGGACTTTGTCGCCGCGAATGTCCACGATCGTGACGACGATCGAGTCGCCGATCATGATGCTTTCATCGCGTTGTCTGGAGAGGACGAGCATCGGGGATCCTTCCGGTTCTCTATCGTGGCGCGGCGGTTCCACCACCGCGCGGCACGCAATTATGCACTCTTCTTGAGCGGCGGGCGTTGGGGAACGAGTTCGTACTGCATCGGCAGGTCGCCGCTGGCGATCACCTGTCGGCCCATCCGGGCCTGGAGGTTGATCACGATCGGCGCCTTCAAGTTCAGCGTCAGGCTGTGGCCGTTGTGGCCGACCACGAGGAGCACCTGCGCATCGCGCATGTCGCTCATCTTCAGGGGCGTGAGTTCGCTCCGCTGGATGCGGATCTGGTAGCTCGGCACGAACCGCCTCGGGCTCACCACGGCGAGGGCGACGTCGCTGCGGGTCGTGCTCTGGAGCCAGCCGAGCGCGTCGTTGGCCGAGTCGGCGAGCAACGCCCACTGGCGGCAGTCCTCGAGGCCGGGCAGGCCGCTCTGGAAATGGAGCAGGTCCTCCTGCTCGACGTCGATGCGTCCGAAACGCGTTGTAGTGATCCGCATGGGCAGGCACTCCTTTGCCGGGAGGACATCGCAAACGGCACGGCTCCCGCGCCGGTCGTTTTTGATCCGCGGACTCCCGTCCGTCACCGTGTTTGATCGGCCGACGGCGCGAGTCGAGTCGACAAAAAAGGGCTGGAGAATCGAGGGGGTTTCCGGCGGCTGGATGCGGGACGGCCGGCCGAAACGGTCGTAGCGGTCGTTGGGGCCCGGGCAGCTACTGCCACATCGGCTGCAGCCGCCAGGCCGCGAGCGTGCCGAGCAGCACCAGCGGGCTCCACGCGCCCAGCGACGGGCTCACGATGTAGCCGGTCGCGAGCGACTGGCAGCCGAGCACGACGATGAAGAAGGTGGCCGTGAGCACGATGCAGAGCCCCACCGCCATGAACACGCCGCGGCGGACCGGGCCGATCACCAGCGGAATTCCCAGCATCGCCAGGGTCAGGTCGAGCAGCGGCGAAACGACCCGCGAGTGAACACGCAGCGGCACGTCGGCCCCGACCCCGAGGCTCGGGTTCGCGATCGACCGCAGGAGCTCGGGGGTCGAGGAGTATTGGCTCCAGTTCTGGGAGCCGATGAGCTGCTCGAACGTCACCTCGCTCGTCACGAAGCACTGCCCGGGCTCGAGCCAGGGGCAGGTGGAACGGGTCATGACGATCGTCTGGCCGCCGAGCGACAGGGGCTTCATCCGCTCGATGTGCGGCGGCTCCGTGACTCCGGAGAGCAGGTAGCCTGCCGGATGATCCGCGGAGGCGGGCCTCCAGAACCCCTCCGCTGCGTCGATCTGCGGGCTGAAATGGGAGAGCGACGGCGGAAGGAAGAGGCTGGGAGCCTCGATCCGGAAGCCGGCCATCTGCGCGTTCTTCCCGCGAAAGAGGATCTCCGTGCGGTGGTCGTAGCGGGCGTCGAATTCCCGGAGCTGTTCCCCGGAGAGGTCCTGCGCGTTCTTTGCGAACTCGTGGCGTATCCGGGGCAGGACGAGTTCCCGGTTGGCCGTGGCCATGAAGGCGACGACCGCCGAAAAGACGATCACCGGCCTGGCGATCCTCCACCGTGTCACCCCTGCGGCCAGCAGTGCTGTCACCTCGTTGTGCCTCTCGAGCCAGGAGAGGGCGAACATGGCGCTCGCCAGCGACACCACGGCGCTCGTGGCGTCGAAGAACTGGATCGTCCGGTAGCCGTAATATCCGGCCAGCACCCGCCAGAGCCCGCCCGACTTCCCGCCGTGCGTGATGAACTCCTCGATGTTCGTGAACGCGTCGACGACGAACGTGAGCCCGGCGAGGCTCACGAACACGATGAGGAACGCGTTGAGTTGCGCCCTCGTGATGTAGCGGTCGATGAGCATGCGTGGTCCGTTCCCGGCCGTTCCGCGGGGATCGGAAGGGTCGCGGGATCGACGGGCGGGTTGATCTTGCGGTCGGTTCGGGGAGGATAGGGGGATCGATCGACGAGGGTCAATCGAGACTGGACCGGGTTGCGGGACGTTTTTCGCCCGCTTGCGTCGGTTCCGTCGATCCGAAAACCAGCCGTCCACGACGCATGCATCCGGCCCACCTTCTTCCCTCCCAGCGCGAGATCTTCTCGAGGGCTCCCGCGTGGGTTTCCGAGGTGATCGACCTGGTCTTTCCGCCGCGGTGCGTTTTCTGCCGGGAGGACGTCGCCCGGTCCGCGGCCGCGGACCCGCTGGCCGCGGTCGTCTGCGACGACTGCGTCGAGGCGGTTGCGGCGGACGCGCGGCCGCGATGCGGGAGGTGTGCCGCGCCGATCGCCGCGGGCGACGCCTGCGCGGGATGTCCGCCGAAGCCCTGGCGTGCGATCGCGGTGCTCGGGGGCTACGACGGGCCGCTGCGGGACGCCGTTCTGCGGGGAAAGCGGGCCGCCGGTGAGGATGGTTGCCGGGGCCTCGCATCGCTCTGGCTGCGACGCCATGGCCGGTCTGCTCGCGGTTGGAACTGCGATTGCGTCGTGCCGGTCCCGCTCCACTGGACTCGGCGGATCGCCCGCGGTTCGAGCGCGACCGACACGCTCGCGGCCACCATCGCTCGCGGACTCGAGCTGCCGGCGTCGCGGGGGCTGCGACGGGCTCTGCCGACGCGGATGCAGAACGAGCTGCCGCCCGAGGATCGGCCCCGCAACGTGCGGGGGGCCTTCCGCTGCAGCCCCGCGGTTCGCGGTCGCCGCGTGCTCCTCGTCGACGACGTGGTCACGACAGGGGCCACGATCGACGCCTGCTGTCGTGAACTCGTCGCCGCGGGGGCCGCCGAGGTCTTCGTGGCGGCGATGGCCAGGGCGGACCGCGGCGAATCCCGAGGGAGCCCCGCCACGTGAGTCCCTCCTCGCCACGACCGATCAGGCTCGGAACCCGCGGCAGCGTCCTCGCCCGCACCCAGACCGATTGGGTCGCGGCCGCCCTCCGCCGCCTCGGCTACGACGTGGAGATCACCGTCATCACGACCCGCGGCGACGCGACCGTCGGCGGTGCGGAGCGGCCGTCGCCGGACATCCCGGTCGCCCGCCTCGGCGGCGACGGGGTATTCGTCCGGGAACTCCAGAGAGCGTTGCTGGAGGATCGCATCGATCTCGCCGTCCACAGTCTGAAGGATCTTCCTACGGCCTCCGTGGAGGGGCTCGTGCTTGCGGGCGTGCCATCCCGCGAGAACCCGTTCGACGTTCTCGTCGGTCGCACGGCTCCGACGGTCGATGCCCTGCCACCCGCGGCGATCGTCGGCACTTCGAGCATCCGACGGGTCGTCCAGTTGAAGCGACTGCGGCCGGACCTCGTGGTCCGCGAGATTCGCGGCAACGTGGACACGAGGCTTCGCCGTCTGGACGCGGGCGAGTACGACGCCATCGTGCTGGCGGCCGCGGGGCTCGCGAGGCTGGGGCTCGCGGGCCGCGCGACCGAAATCCTGCGTCCCGACCGCTTCTGGCCCGCGGTCGGGCAGGGGGCGCTCGGCCTCGAGGCCCGCGCCGGGGATCACGCGACCCGTGACCGCATCGCCCCGCTGGACGACCGCGACACCCACCTCGCCGTGGTGGCCGAGAGGTCGTGCCTCGCGGCGCTTGCCGGCGGCTGTCTTGCGCCGGTGGCGGGCCTCGGCCGCGTCGAGGACGGAAAACTGCTGCTCGGCTGCTGCGTGCTCGGCGACGCCGACGGAAGTGACGGAAGTGTCGTGCGACTCTTTGAGGAAGGCTCGGCTGCGATCGATGCCGGGCCGTTCAACGCTGCCCCGGACGATCGCACCCGCTCGGCCGATACTCTCGGCCGCCACGTCGCCGCCCGCCTCGAGGCGGCGGGGGCAACCCCGCTCCTGGAGGCCCACCGCCGGATGGCGATGCCCGACCGGGGCACTGCCCCATCGGGCAATTGAATCAATTTTGTTGAACCGGTATAGTCCATTAGGTTCCCGGTTCGTCGTTGTGTTTCCAATCGCAGGTCGGAGTTTCGACCGGCAGAAAGAACGGATGCAATGCCAGTAAAAGTCGTCATCGCCGATGACCACGAGGTTGTGCGAAAGGGTTTGGTGAGCCTCCTCCAGGGCTCGGAAGTGAAGATCGTCGGGGAGGCTTCCAGCGGCGACGAGGCCGTGAAACTGACCCGCAAGCTGAAGCCGGACGTGGTTCTGCTCGACATCCGCATGCCTGGCAAGGACGGCCTCGAGGCCCTCGAGAAGATCCGTGCCGACATGCCGGCAGTGCGGTGCGTGATGCTCTCCACCTTCGACAACCCGACCTACGTCGCCCGCGCCGTCGCGGCGGGGGCCCACGACTACATCCTCAAGGGCTCCACCCGTGCCGAACTGGTGAACTCGATCACGGGAGCCGCGGCGGGCCAGCAGCCGATGCGGGCGGGCGAACTCCGCCGGGTCGCGACCACCATGGCGAACCGGGTGGCGACGCCCGACCCCGACATCCCGCTCACGCAGCGCGAGACGCAGGTGCTCCGACACATGGCCCTCGGGCTCTCCAACAAGGAGATCGCCCAGTCGCTGACGATCAGTGTCGAGACCGTGAAGGAACACGTTCAGAACATCCTGCGGAAGATCGCCGTCGCCGACCGTACGCAGGCCGCCGTTTGGGCCGTCCGCCGCGGCCTCGTCTGAACTCGCGGCCTTTTGTGCGGGTCAAACGTGCGAGTTCGGGGCTGCCCGTGTGCCGCTCGCCGGACGCTTGCTGCGCACGTCCTGTGCTCCGCTCGCTCGGATGCAGACTTCGCTGCGCAATCCTTGCTTCGCTT
>JBBAVU010000215.1:0-4920 GCA_040397565.1 Pirellulales bacterium
TCACCGTAGCGACGATGCGTCCGCTCCCCCGGCGGCAATGCGGCCTCCATCAACTTCCCTGGAGCGGTTTGCCACCTGGCGAACCAATGCGGCCTCCTTCGACTGCCCCGAAGCGGCCCGTTTATTCACCGCGGCAGGTCGCGCGGGGGCGGGCCGATGTAGGCGGACATCGGCCGGATGAGGCGGTTGTCGCCGATCTGCTCGATGATGTGGGCCGTCCAGCCGCTCATCCGGGCGACCACGAAGATCGGCGTGAAGACGCTGACGGGAAGGCCGAGCGCGTGGTAGACGCGGGCGGCGGGCCAGTCGAGGTTGGGCTTGAGCCCCTTGCGTTCGAGCATGATCGCGGCGACGCGGTCGGCGAGATCCTCGAGAGCCTCCGCGGGGGTTCCGTGGGCCGTCTCCCGGGCGAGGCGGCGGAGCAGGACGGCCCGCTCGTCGCCTTCCTTGTAGACGCGGTGGCCGAATCCCATGATCACCCGCTTCGCCGCGAGCCGCTCGTTCACCCATGCCTCGGCCCGGTCGATCGAGCCGATTTCGGAGAGCTGCTCGAGCACCTGCTCGTTGGCGCCGCCGTGGAGAGGTCCCTTGAGCGCGGCGATGCCGGCGCAGACGCCCGAGTGCATGTCGGAGCCTGTGGAGACGACCGTGCGGGCGGCGAAGGTCGAGGCATTGAACTCGTGCTCGGCATAGAGCACGAGCGTCGTCCCGAAGAGCCGGGTCTCGGCGTCGCTCGCAGGCCGGCCGCGGAGCCGCTCGAGAAGGGCGCGGGCGAGCGGAACGGGCTCGCCCAGGGGGCCGGCGGGCCAGGAGGCGACCGGGCGGCCCGCGGTCAGGTCGAGCCACGCGGCGAGGACGGCCGGCACCTGCCCGATGAGCCGCTCTGCCTCCGCCACGAGCACCGAACGGTCGCCCGGCAGGTTGTCCAGTTCGACCTGTCCGAGGATGCTCACGGCGGTGCGGAGGGCGTCCATGACCGAGGCCGCGGGCTCGCGGCGGGCGAGCGGCGCGAGGGAGTCCACGACGGCAGGGTCGATCGTTGATGCCGCCTGCCACACGCGGCGGACGAAGGCGGCATGCTGTTCGGCCGTCGGAAGCTCGCCGTGGAGCAGGAGGAAGGCCACCTGCTCGAAATCGGCCGTGTCGGCCAGGGCCTCGACCGCGTAGCCGCGGTACCGCAGCCTGCCGTCGAGCGACGAGATCGCCGTGCGGCCGGCGACGATGCCGGCGAGCCCGGGGGAGGGAACGGTGGCGGATGGCGTGGCCTGCGTCATGGCGTCTCCGATCGTGGATTCCTCATGCGAGCCGCGACCGCTCGTTCGGCCGCCAACTCCCTTCGGCGACCGGCCCGTCACCTCGCGCCGCGGGGATCGAGGCCGCGGGGTTCGCTGGATCGTAGCCGAGCAGGTCGTAGAGCTCCTCGCGGGTCTGCATCAGGTCGAGGAGGCTCTCCTGCGTCCCGTCGATCTCGATCACGGCGAGCGCGGCCTCGATGGCCTTCATCGCAACGCGGAGGAGCGTGACGGGATAGAGCACGGCCGCGTAGCCGAGCGAGGCGAGTTCGTCGCGGCCGATGAGCGGGCTCACGCCGAACTCGGTCATGTTGGCCAACAGTGGCGAATCGAACGCGGCGGCCACCGTGCGAAACTCCTCGCGGCTCGTAAGCCCCTCGGGAAAGAGCCAGTCGGCGCCGGCGTCGCGATAGCTCCGCAGCCGCTCGATGCAGTCGTCGAGGCCCGACACGCCGCGGGCATCGCTGCGGGCCACGATCACGGTGGAGCGATCGGTTCGTCCCGAGGCGGCTGCTGCGATC
Source organism: Pirellulales bacterium (assembly GCA_040397565.1). Classification (GTDB taxonomy): domain Bacteria; phylum Planctomycetota; class Planctomycetia; order Pirellulales; family UBA1268; genus UBA4655. Next base: position 1,814 of record JBBAVU010000215.1, read on the forward strand.
TTCTCGATCATTTCCCCGCGGTCAACGAGCCGCTTCCCCGGAAGATGGCCGCACCGCTTCGACGACTGCTGATCCTCGATCTGGATGGCGGCCGCGCCGGCCGACTCGAGCAGCCGCACCGTCCGCTCCGTCTCCGCGGGCCCGCCGAAGGCGGTGTCGGCATCGACCACGATCGGCAGCTTGCAGGCGGCCGCCAGCAGGCGAGTCTGCTCCGCGAGCTGCTCGAGCGTGAAAAGGCCGATGTCGGGAACGGCGAGCAGACCGGCCGACATCGCCGCGCCCGAGAGGTAGACCGCCTCGAACCCCTGTCGCTCCGCGAGCTTCGCAACGAGAGGAAACGGGGCGCCGGGGATCGCGATGACTCCCCCGGCGACGGCCTCGCGCAACGTGGCGCCGCGGCCCGATGGGCACTCGTTCGGCAACCGGTTGGACGCGTGCATGATGCCCTCCGTGGTGCGGGGAATGACGGTGGAGTAGAGTGGCGCGAAGGAGTCGTTGTCGCATGCCTTCGGACCGTTTGCCAGCCCCGCCCGATCGATCGCGGTGGGCCGCGTGGTTGGTGGAACTCGCGGCGGTGACCGCGATCCTCGCGGCGGCAGGAAGCTGGCCGGCTCCCGACACCAACGAGCCGCACTATCTCGCGAAGGCGAGGCACTTCCACGATCCTGCCTGGTGCGCCGGCGACTTCTTCCTCGAGACGTCGGAAGCCCACCACGTCTTCTACCGGCTCATGGGGCCGATCGCCGCGACGCTGTCGCTCGAGCAGGCGGCCTGGGTCGGCCGGATCGCCGGCTGGCTCGCGCTGGCGGCGGGGATTCTCTGGTCGCTCTCCGCGGTCGTCGATGGATCACATGGAATCTCCGGCTGGCGGCTCTTGGCCGCGGCGATCTGGTCGCTCGCGGTGCGTCACACGACCGCGAGCGGAGAGTGGGTGATCGGCGGATGCGAGGGGAAGGTCTTTGGGTGGGCCTTCGTGCTCGCCTCCGCCGGGTGGTTCGCCCGCGGCCGGCCGGACATGGCCTGGCTGACGTCGGGCGCCGCGACGGCGTTTCACGCGGTCGTCGGCGGCTGGAGCCTCGTGGCTTGCGTGCTCGCAACGCTCGTGACGCGGCCGTTCCGCCCTGGCAACGTCGCGGCGTGGATCGCCGGCACGGCTCTCGCGGCGATCGGCGTCGCGCCGGCGATCGCCCTGTCCCGGGGGGTCGATCCCTCGGCGGCCGCCGAGGCGATCCGCGCATACGTCGTCGAGCGTCTGCCGCACCATCTGCTCGTCGATACCTTCGCCGACGGGATGGTGGCACGCCACGTGCTCGCGATCGCGCTGGCCTGGACGCTGCTTGCTATCGTGCGTCGCACGGAGTCGCTCGACCGGCTCACCGCTTTCGTCGGCAGTGCGGTCGTGATCGCGATCGCAGGATGTTTCCTGTCGCTGCTCGCGCATTTCGTTCCGCAGGTCGCCTTGCCGCTCGCTCGCTTCTACTGGTTTCGTCTCGCCGACGGCCTCGTTCCGCTTTTGCTCGCGGCCGCAGCCACGCTCGCGTTCCGCGAGGCGGCACCCTCGCGGTTTCGTCGCGGAATGGTCGCTGCGACGGTCGCGCTCCTCGCCACGGATCTCGTGAACGAGAGCCGCCACTGGCCGCTGCCCTGGAGGCCGGAGGTCGCGAGCCGTGCCGATCGCCACGTCGTGCCGGCTGCGTGGGGGGAGGTATGCCGTTGGGCGCGGGACAACACGCCTCCTACGTCGCGGTTCCTCACGCCCCGTGGATCGGCGAGCTTCCAGTGGCGGGCGGAGCGGCCGGAGGTTGTCGCGTGGAAGCACGTGCCCCAGGATCTCGGCAGCATCATGGAATGGCGACGTCGGCTGCTCGATGCGTTCACCGCCGAAGGCGAAGGCTCGCTCCGCTCGCTCGAGCGTTCCACGGCCCTGTTCGGCGCCGACCGTGTGCTCGCGGTCGCGAAGCGGTACGAGGCCGACTACTGCATCGTTCCGCTCGACGCGGAGGCGTCGGCCGGCAAGCTCCCCTTCGAACGCGTGTTCGCCAACGGGGCCTACGCGGTCTACAAGGTGCCCCGATGACCGCCGCCGGATCCTTCGACCACGCCCATCGCCATTCGCGGCAGGTCCGCTTCGCGTCCGTCGGCGCCGAGGGGCAGCGGCGGCTCGGAGCAGGACGGGTCGTCGTCGTCGGCTGCGGAGCGCTCGGGACCGCCTCGGCGATGGCGCTCCTGCGGGCGGGCGTGGGCACGGCGGGAGGTTTTCTCAGGCTCGTGGATCGCGACCTGCCGGAGGTGAGCAACCTTCCTCGGCAGATGCTCTTCGACGAGGCGGATGTCGCCGCGGGCATCCCAAAGGCGGCTGCGGCGCGTCGCCGGCTCGAGGCGATCGATTCCTCCGCGAGGATCGAGGCGGTCGTGGCCGATCTGACGGCGACGAATGCGGCCGAGCTCCTCTCGGGCGCCGACGTGATCGTCGATGGCACCGACAACTTCGAGGCGAGATTTCTCGTCAACGAGTGGGCCTGCCGTGCGGGCGTGCCATGGGTTCACGGCGGCGCCATCGGCGCCGAGGGCCGGGTGATGACCGTCGTGCCGGGCCGCACCGCCTGCCTGCGGTGCCTCGTGCCGGAGCCGCCTGCGGCCGGCGCCCTGCCGACCTGCGACACGGCCGGCATCATCGGGCCGGCGGCCTTCGTCGTGGGCGCCGTGCAGGCCGCGGAGACGATGAAGCTGCTCGTCGAGGGCACGGCCACCGTGCGGCCCGCGCTGCTTGCGTTCGACCTCTGGGAGGGACGCTGGCGTTCGGTCGATCTCTCCCCGCTCGCCGCGGCCGGCTGCCCCACCTGCCGCGACGGCGATTCTCCCTGGCTCGACGGCCGGCTCGGCGGACGTGCGACCGTGCTCTGCGGCCGCGACGCCGTGCAGGTCGCGTCGGCGACCGCCGCCAGCGCCGATCTCGCGTCGATCGCGGAACGGCTTCGGCCGGCCAGCCGCGTCACCGTCAACGACTGGCTCGTCCGCGCCGAGGTGGAGCCTGGCATCACGCTCTCGATCTTCGCCGACGGCCGCGGGATCGTGCAGGGCACCCGCGACGAGTCGCGAGCCCGCGC
>JBBAVU010000216.1:0-4857 GCA_040397565.1 Pirellulales bacterium
GGCATCCCGCCGTGGATCGGGGCGTGGAATACCTGCGGCGGGCGCAGGAGGCCGATGGCGGCTGGTTTGGTCGCTGGGGAGTGAACTACATCTACGGCACCTGGCAGGTGCTCGAGGGCCTCCGCGCCGTGGGCGTGCCGGGGGGCGATCCGGCTGTTCGCAATGCCGTCGAATGGCTGGTGTCGAAGCAGCAGGCCGGTGGTGGCTGGGGCGAGTCGCCGGCCAGCTATGCCGACGAGTCGCTGGCGGGAGTCGGCGTGCCGACTGCCTCGCAGACGGCCTGGGCCGTCGCCGGGCTCGTGGCCGCCGGGTACGATGGAACGACGGCCGCTGCCCGGGGTGTCGACTGGCTGGTGCAGCAGCAGGAATTCGACGGCTCGTGGGATGAACCGGAGTTCACGGGCACTGGTTTTCCGAAGGTCTTCTACCTCCGCTATCACTTCTACCCGATCTACTTTCCGCTCATGGCCGTGTCGCGGTGGTGCTCGGCCCGAGAGGCCGCTTCCCTTGCCCGGCCGCAGGAGTGCGTCGCATGAGTGTGCCCGTTGGACAGATGCTGGCCGTGCTCCGCCACGTGGCGGTGCAGCGGCTGCGGGGAAACCCGCGGTATCCGCTCGTGCTCATGCTCGAGCCGCTCTTTCGCTGCAATCTGGCCTGCGGCGGCTGCGGCAAGATCCAGCACCCCACCGAGGTCCTGCGGTCGCACCTCACTCCCGAGCAGTGCTTCGCCGCGGTGGACGAGTGCGGCGCACCGATCGTGTCGATCCCGGGTGGCGAGCCGCTGCTTCATCCCCAGATCGAGCAGATCGTGGCCGGCATCGTGGCGCGGAAGAAGTATCTCTATCTCTGCACCAACGCGATCAAGCTCGAGGAGATGCTGCCGCACTTCACGCCGTCGCCCTACCTGGCTTTTTCGGTGCATCTCGACGGCCCCCGCGAGGAGCACGACCATGCCGTCTGCCGGGAGGGCGTGTTTGACATGGCCGTGTCGGCGATCCGGGCGGCCCGGCGGGCCGGATTTCGGGTCACGACCAACAGCACGCTCTTTACCGACGCCGACCCCGACCGCTACCGACCGTTTTTCGACGAGGTGATGTCGCTCGGCGTCGAAGGGATGATGATCTCCCCCGGGTATTCCTACTCGAAGGCTCCCGACCAGGAGCATTTCCTGCGGCGCGAGCGGAGCCATTCGCTCTTTCGGCGGATCCTCGACAACGCCCCGGCGCGATGGCGTTTTAACCAGTCGCCGGTGTTCCTCGAATTCCTCAAGGGGGCCTGGGACCTGGAATGCCGTCCCTGGGGCACGCCCACCTACAACCTCTTCGGCTGGCAGCGGCCCTGCTATCTCTTGGACGAGGGCTATGCCAAGACGTTTCAGGACCTCATGGAGCAGACCGACTGGGATGCCTACGGCCGTGCCAGCGGCAATCCGAAGTGTCAGGACTGCATGGTGCACTGCGGCTATGAGCCGGCGGCCGTGGAGGCGACGTTTGGCTCGCTTGGCGGGCTGTTGGCCACGGCGCGGCTGATGCTGCTGGGGCCGCCCCGCGGCAAGCCGCCGGGAGCATTGCCGCCGGTGCGCCCTGCCGAGCCGCGGCTGCAGCCCAACGGTCTGCCGGCGCTGCCGATTCTCGATCGCGTGGCGTAGGCCGTCTGCGGCGGTCAGCCGCTAAAGATTCTTCTCGCGGACGTACTTTGCCGCATCGAGGGCGGCGCCCCGGGCGCCGGCGGTATCGCCGTTGGGGATCACGTGGATCGGGATGTCGGCCTGCTCTTCCCGCTGCGTTGGCATGCCCGCACGGATCTCGTCGATGAACCAGCGGCGAAACTCCGGGCTGGTCTCGACCGCACCGCCGCCCACGATGAGGGCGTCGGGGTCGAACACGTTGACCATCTCGTCGAAGAAGAGGCCGAGGGCGTGGGCCTGCACGCGAAAGATTTCGCGGCACAGGGGATCCCCCTGCTCCGCCAAGCCGCGGACGAGCTTGGCCGCGGCGGCGATCTCCTGGCCGGCGAGGGCATGGCCCGGCTGCCGGGCCAGGAAAAATGGCAGCAGCGACTGGCGAATCGCGGTCAGCGAGCAGAGCGATTCGAGATCGCCCGTGCGGCCGCAGTTGCACCGGGGCACGAGGCCGTCGATCCCGCGGATCGCCGTGAAGGGAATGAGCACGTGGCCGAGCTCGCCGCCGAAGCCGTTGCGGCCGACGACGATCTGGCCGCCGGTCACCACGCCGCCGCCGAGGCCGGTGCCGATGATCGCCGACACGCTCGTGCCGGTGGAGTGTGAGCCGAAGAGCGACACGTGCCCCCAGACGGCCGCGGCGTTGCCGTCGTTGAGGTAGGTGACCGGGAGGCCGAGCTTGCGCTGCAGCCCCGCCCGGATGTCGTAGCCGGCCCACTGCGGGTGGACGAAGTTCGTCGAGCCGCGGCGGCTGAGCACGCCCGTGGCGCTCGCCGGCCCCGGCGTATCGAGGCCGACGGCGACGAGGTTCTCGACCGCGACCCCCGCCCGCGCGGCGGCGATCCCGAGACCGTCGGCGATCTGGCCCAGACAGACATCGGGCCCCTCGACGCTGCGGGCCGGGTGCTCGCAGAGGCCGTCGATGAGGAACTGTCCGCCTTCATCGAGGAAGGTGTAATTGACGGCCGTGCCGCCGAGATCGATACCCGCGACGATGCGTGCCGTCATTGGCCACTCCTTGTGTCGGTGATTCCGCTGTGAGTCGTTTCGTCAGGCTTACGCCGCGTCGGCGAAGCCGCGCTTGATCCGCGCCACGATGGCCCGCAGCCCGCGGGCGCGGAGGATGCCCAGCACGTCGGCCAGGCCCATCCGCTCGAGCACGTCGTCGGCAATATCGGCCACCTCCGCCACCGGCCGGCCATTGATCGCCTCCGCCAGGATGGCGACGAACCCCTTCACCGTGGGCGCCTCGGGAGCCACCTCGGCCACGAGCGAGGCAGTGCCGGCGGCGGACTCCGTCCAGAGGAACACCGATGTCTGGCATTCGTGCACCCGCCGATCCTCCTGGGCCTTGCGGGCTTCGTAGGCGGGCGGCAAGGCGGGCAGGCCGTTGGCAAAGTCGACGAGCAGCTCGAGCTTCTCGCGGCCGTCGAGATCGGCGAACTCGTCGATGATCGCGTCGAGCCGCTCGCGAACGCTCGTCATGGGCGGTGGGACCGTGCGCGGTGTCAGGCGGGGCTGGAGGCGAGCGTGGCCACGCTGCCCGGCTCGGCGCCCCTCGCGATCGGCACGCGGACGGCGTTGCCCCACTCCAGCCACGAGCCGTCGTAGTTCTTCACGTTGCCAAAGCCGAGCAGATACGTGAGCACGAACCACGTCAGGCTCGAACGCTCGCCGATCCGGCAGTAGGCGATCGTCGGCGACCGCTGCTTCATTTTCAGCTCTTTCTTATAGAGCTTCTCCAGCTCCTTGACCGTCTTGAACGTGCCGTCGTCGTTGCAATTCATCGGCCAGGGCACGTTGACGGCCCCCGGCACGTGGCCGCCGCGGCAGGCGCCCTCGTTGGGGTAGTCGGGCATGTGCATCCGCTCGCCGCGGTATTCCTCGGGGCTGCGGACGTCGAGCAGCTGCTTGCCCGCCTTGCAGTGCTTGAGCACTTCGTCGCGGAGGGCGCGGATCGAGCCGTCTTGCTCGGAGGCGGTGTAGTGGGCCCGCGGGTAACTGACGCGGTCGCTCGACCAGGCCCGGCCGTCGAGTTCCCACCGCTTGCGGCCGCCGTTCATGATCCGGCAGTCCTTGTGGCCGTAGAGCTTGAACACCCAGAAGGCGTAGCAGGCCCACCAGTTGCTCTTGTCGCCGTAGAAGACGACGGTCGTGTCGTTGGAAATGCCCCGCTCGGCACAGAGCTTTTCGAAGGCCGCCTTGTCGATGTAATCGCGGCAGGTGGTGTCCTGGAGGTCGGTCATCCAGTCGATTTCCACGGCGCCCGGGATATGCCCCTGCACGTAGAGCGCCCGATCCTCGTCGGATTCGACGATCCGCACGGTCGGTTCGTTCAAGTGTCCGGCCACCCATTCGGTGGAAACCAGCACTTCGGGATGGGCGTAGTCAGCCATGGCGGGCGGCTCCTGTATACTCGCTTCCGTCTCGGTCAGCGGAATCGTAGACCACGCCGGCACCCCGTGCAACGAGGTGCCGCGACGTCCGATGCAGGGAGCGGCCCGCGCTCCACCTGCCTCGCATCGGAGACATCAGTCCTGGGTGTAGCGCACGGAGTGCAACAGTCGAATGGGTCCCGCCTTCATCTATCAGATCACCGAGCTCAACAAGAAGTTTGGCCAGCGCGAGCTGCTCAAGAACATCAACCTCGCCTTCTATCCCGGTGCGAAGATCGGGCTGCTCGGCCGCAACGGCGCGGGCAAGAGCACGCTCATGAAGATCATGGCGGGCATCGACAAGGAGTATGACGGCGAGACCCGGCTGGCCGACGGCTACACCGTGGGCTATCTCGAGCAGGAGCCGAAGCTCGACCCGCAGAAGACGGTGTTCGAGAACGTGATGGACGCCGTCGATCATTCGCGGGCGGTGCTGCGGCGGTTCGAGGAGATCAACGCCCGTCTCGGGGAGCCGATGGAGCCCGAGGAGATGGAGAAGCTGCTCACCGAGCAGGCGGCGGTGCAGGACGAGATCGACGCCAAGAACCTCTGGGATCTCGATCGGCAGGTGGAGATCGCGATGGACGCGATGAACCTGCCGCCCGCGGAGTGGGGGGTGACGAACCTCTCCGGCGGCGAACGCCGTCGCGTGGCGCTATGCAAGTTGCTCCTGGAGAAGCCCGACCTGCTCCTGCTCGACGAGCCGACGAACCATCTCGACGCCGAGAGCGTCGACTGGCT
>JBBAVU010000217.1:0-4853 GCA_040397565.1 Pirellulales bacterium
GTCGGGGAACGTTGAGGAGCATCAGGTGTATCCTCACCGTAGCGACGATGCGTCCTCTCCCCCGGCGGCAATCCGGCCTCCTTCAAGCAGCTTCACAATCAGGCATCCACCCGCTCGCCTGGCTCGTGCGGTATCATCAACCGCGTCATGGCTCCTTCCGCCGTCATCTCGCTCTCCGACGTTCGCAAGACGTTTCCCGTGCCCGGGGGCGAGCCGCTCACGGTGCTCGACGTCGATCGGTTCGAGGTGGCAAGCGGCGAGCAGGTATCGCTCGAGGGCCGCAGCGGCTCCGGGAAATCGACCCTGCTCAACGTGATCTCGGGGATCCTGCGGCCCGACCGCGGGAGTGTCGTCGTCGACGGCCTCGACCTCACCCGGTTCGACGAGGCGACCCGCGATCGGATCCGGGCCGACAAGCTCGGGATGGTGTTCCAGTCATTCAACCTGCTGCCCGGGTTCACGGCCCTCGAGAACGTGCTCGTGGCGATGTCGTTCGGCACGGGCCGCCCCGACCGCTCCCGGGCCGAGTCGCTCCTGGCCTCGGTGGGGCTCGGCCACAGGCTCTCCCACCGCCCGGCGCATCTTTCCATCGGGGAGCAGCAACGGGTGGCCGTCGCGAGGGCGCTTGCCAACCGGCCGCGGGCGATCCTCGCCGATGAGCCGACGGCGAGCATCGATCCGGCCCACCAGCAGCAGGTCATCGACCTCCTGCGGAACACCTGCCGGGATCAGGGGGTCGCGCTCCTCATCGTGACGCACTCGCCGGAGGTGGCCTCGCAGTTCGAGCGGCGGATCCGCATCGAGGATTTCAACCGCGCCGCGAGGGCAGAGCGGCCGGAGGCCACGGCAGAGCGGCCGGAGGCCACGGCAGGGCGGCATCAGGCCACAGCAGGGCGGCCGCCGACCGCGGCCGGGGGGCGGGCATGACGCTCTTCGGCATCGCTTGGCGCAACATCCGTCAACGGGCCCTCACCTCGGCCCTCACCGTGCTGTCGCTCGCCCTCGGCGTCGCGCTCGTCGTGGCGACGCTCGTCACCGGCAACGTCGTGCGGCAGGCTTTCGCGAGCGGAACCGGCCTGGGCTACAACATGATCATCGGCGCGAAGGGGAGCCCGCTGCAGCTGGTGCTCAACAGCGTCTACTACATCTCGCGGCCGATCGAGAACGTTCCCTGGGGCGTCTACGAGGAGTTCCTTCCTGCGGACCGCCGCGACGACGGCCGCGACGGCCGCTTCGCGTCGAGCACCGCCGTCGCCGTGCCGATCTGCATGGGAGACTACTGGCAGGGCTACCGCGTGATCGGCACGAACGCTGCGATGTTCGACCGCCTCACCCGTGGCGGTGGCCGTCCCTACCGCTTCGCCGCGGGAAGAAACCTGCGCGACGAGAACTACTTCGAGGGCGTGGTCGGAGCCGCCGTCGCCGATCGCTACGGCCTGAAGCTCGGCGACGAGTTCTCCCCGACCCACGGGGCCGACGACGGCCCGAAGCACGACCCCTTCAGGGTCGTCGGGATCCTCGAGCGGACCGACACGCCGGTGGACCGGGGCGTGTTCGTAAACATGGAGGGGTTCTACCTCCAGGAAGGCCATGCGAAGCCGATCGACGAAGCCGACGAACCCGTTGCCGACATCGAAGCAGGGAACGAGGCCGCCGAGGCCGGCATCCCGGTGGACTCCGGTGGCACGAAGCCGCTGCGAAAGATCCAGCGGGAGGTGACGTCGATCCTCCTGGAGACGGCGAGCGCCGCCGGCCTGCCGCCGGAACTCACGGCCATGGGCGTCCGCACGGCGATCAACGAGGGCCGCGACGCGCAGGCCGCGCTGCCCATCGGGGAGATCCGCCAACTGCTCGACCTGTTCGTTCGGCCGCTGGAGCTCTTGCTGCTTTTGATCACGGCGATGGTAGTCGTCGTGTCGGCGGTGGGCATCCTCGTGAGCATGGTCGGCTCGACGCTCGAGCGGAAGCGCGACGTCGCCATCATGCGGGCGCTCGGGGCACGACGCTCCCACGTGCTCTCGACCGTGCTCGTCGAGGCCGTGCTGCTCGCGGTCGCCGGGGGCGTCGCAGGCTGGGTGCTCGGCCACCTCCTGGTCGGCGCGATCGGGCCGTGGATCGCAACGAACGCGGGCGTCTCGGCGGGCGTGCTCTCGGCGGCGCCGCAGGCCGAACTCCTGCTCGTGCCGCTCCTCGTCGGCCTCGCCATCCTCGCCGGCATCCTTCCGGCGGTCGCCGCCTACCGCACCGATGTCGCCCGCTGGCTCCAAGGTCCGGGTTGACCTCGCTGGTCCACCGCGAAAAGAGCTAGACTGTCGTGGCCATGGGACGATTGTCGCATATCCTCGTCTGCCTGCTTCTGATCACGGCGGTCGCCCTGCCGCGGCAGGCGGTTGCCTGCCCCTTCTGCTCAGCCGTCTCGCTCACGTTCGCGCAGGAGATCGAGCAGAGCCAGGTGGCCGTGATCGCGAAGCTCGTGAAGCGGCCCGATCCGGGGGCGCTTGCGCCGCGGGCGGAGGGGCCGCTGCCGAAGGGGGCCTTCGAGGTGGTGGAGGTGCTCAAGGGGTCCGACCTCCTCGAGGCGGCGGGGCACTCGGGGGCAGGCGCGAAGCCAATCGAAACGATCTTCCTCGACGAGAAGCCGGTGGGGTCGCTCTTCCTGCTCCTCGCGGTCGAGCCGCCGCAGCTCGTCTGGTCGAGCCCGATCGCGATCACGGAGAAGACCGTCGGCTACCTGAAAAAGCTCCCCTCGCTGCCCGCCTCCGGGCCCGATCGGCTCGCGTTCTTCCAGGAGCACCTCGAGGACCCCGACGAGGTGCTCGCCCGCGACGCCTACGACGAGTTCGCGATCGCTTCCTACGCCGACTTGAAGGGGCTCGAGGACCGGATGGATCCCTCCCAGCTGCTCGCCTGGATCGAGGACCCAAAGGTGCAGGCCAGCCGCCGGCGGCTCTACGCGACGATGCTCGGCGTCTGCGGGACGAAGGCCGACGCCGAGCGGATCGCGAGAATCCTCACGGGCGAGGGCCTCGGCGAGAAGGCGACGGAACTCCGGGCGGGCCTCGACGCGCTCATCGCCTGCCATGCAACCCTCACGGGAGAGGAAGGGCTCGATCTCGTCGATCGGCTCTTCCTCGACCGCAGCCGCAAGGACGTGCCCTTCACCGAGACCTACGCGGCCGTCATGGCCCTGCGGTTTCTCGGCGAGGAGAAGGGGATCGTGCCGAGGGAGCGGGTGGTCCGCTCGCTGCGGCTCCTGCTCGACGAGCCGAAGCTCGCGGATCTCGTGATCGCCGACCTCGCCCGCTGGGAGGACTGGACGGTGCTCGAGCGGCTCGTGGAGATTTTCGAGAAGGCCACGAGCGACAACATCTTCGTCCGCGAGCCGATCGTGAATTACCTGCGGGCCTGCCCGAAGCCGGAGGCGGCCGAAGCGATCAAGCGGCTCGAGAAGATCGACCCCGAGGCGGTGAAAAGGGCGGCCACGCTCGCTGCATTCGCCGGGGCCGCTGCGGTGAAGCCGAAACCGGCGGATGGCGAAGGGGATGGAACACCCTCGGAGATTCCGGGCGCCCCGCTTGCGGGCATACCGCTCGCGGCAGAACCGGTCGTGGATGAGCCGCTTGCCAACGAAGACGCCGCCGATGAAGGTCGCGACGAATCGCTCTCGGGCCGACTGGCGCCCGTGCTCGGCGACACCGATCCCGAGAATCGCCCCGCTCCCGCCGCCCCGACGCGCGACGCTTCCTCGCGGCCGTTCCCGCTTGTACGCTGGATCGTGTGGGCGGCGATCGTGGCTGCCGTGGCGGTGCTGTCGCGGGCCGTGCTCCGCCCCGACTCCAGGTCCGGCTAACGCGTCCGGTTTGTCCATGCGTCGTGGGATGTCGGCGGGTCTTTTCGACTCGCCTGCCGTGGTTTCCAGCAGCCGCGCCGGCGGACTGCGGGAATCGGAGGACGGCGGAGATTCGCTCGGCGAGTATCGATCGCCGAGCCAGTACGCGATCGCGGCCGCCATCCTCGCGGTGCTCTCGCCGATCGCCTTCTTCGACTGGTGGCTGGTGGCGGTGCCGGCCATCGCCATCGTGCTCGGACTGATCGGGTGGTGGCAGGTCGCGTCGCGGCCGGAGGTGCTCACCGGACTGCCGCTGGCGATCGGCGGTGCGGCCTTCGCCTGCTGCACGCTCGCCGGCAGCCTCGCGTGGCTCTCGATCCAGTACGCGGCCGAACTCCCCGAGGGCTACTCGCGGATCGACTACTCGCTCCTGCAGCCGGCCGAGGGAGAGCCGCCGACGGCTGCGCCCGGCTCGGCGACGGACCTCGACGGGAGGCTCGTGCTGCTCAAGGGCTACATGTACCCCGGCAAGGAGCAGCGCGGCATCGCCGAATTCCTGCTCGTGCGGGACCAGGGCGACTGCTGCTTCGGCGGCAACCCGAAGATCACCGACCGTGTGCTCGTGCGGCTGGCGGATCGCCAGGGCATCGACTTCACGCCGCGGCTCGTGAAGATCGCCGGGCGTTTCACGGTGAGGCCCACGGGCATCTCCGCGCTCGAAGGAGGAGTGCTGTACCATCTCGACGATGCGTTCACGCGTTAGGCCAGCCCTGCCCCCGATTTCGGCCGCCCTGCTCCTCGCCGTGGCGTGCCTCGCCGCAGCCGGCGGCTGCGGCGATCGCGAGCCGGCCGCGGGCGTCGCCGAATCTCCCGCCGCTGCCCCGGGCGATCCACCGCGGCAGCCGACCGCGACCACGGTGACTCGACCACCGACCGGCCGGCCGCGCGACGTAACGTTCGACGACATCAAGCTCGACATGGAAAAAGGGGCGGCCTTCACCCGCGACCTCCTGCCGAAGCGGGT
>JBBAVU010000218.1:0-4842 GCA_040397565.1 Pirellulales bacterium
TGGAGATGCCGATGGAGCCGCTCGCGATCGGTGGCGTCGGGCTTGAGTCCGGCGCCGAGCTTCGCGAGCAGTTCGATGTCGTAGTACCGCACGGCGTTGCAGAGGACGAAGAGTTCGTGGAGCAGGTCGGGCGTGCCGGCCGGCGAGGTGATGTCGCAGATGTTGTCGGACCCAACCCGCACGTGGAGCCCGGCGGCGAGCATCTCGAGCACCCTCGCGATCGAGTTGAATGTCGGCGTGTAGGCGGTCCGGTACTGCCGCATGCTGATCGCAGCCGATGGGCACGTGATCACGCCGAGGTTCAGTTCCACGAGTGAGTCGAGCAGCCGTTGAAACCGTCGTTCCTCGTAGGTCGACGGGGAGATGACGTGGACGAGCCAGACCCACGGCGTTTCCCAGCGGTTCACCGGCAGATCCAGCTCGCGAAACACTCGCACGAGCCGCTCCGAGAGGTTCTCCGAGGGATGGTTCATCTGGTCGACATGGACATGGACGGGCTTGCCGAGATCGGCGGCGAGCTTGAGCCCGCGGCGGCAACACTCCTCGAAGCCGACGTGCTCCGGGTAGCGCCGCCGCTCGTCCCGCTCCGGCAAGAGGCCGACGAAGTCCGCGATCCTCGCCCCCGCCACGAGCAGGTCCCACCGCCATGGCTCATCGTCGCGAAACCCGAGTGGAGAGTAGGCTCCGACTTCGAGGTCGAGCGACCCGGCCCGCCCCCGCTTCAGTTCGAGGAAGAGCTCGAGGCCGCCGAGGCCGACCCGGTCGGCCGTCGTGTCGACGACGGTCGCGGCGCGGGTCGTGCCCGCAGCCGTCATCCGATCGAGAAAGGCGTTCGCCCGCTCGGCCATCGCCGGGCGATCGTAGCAGGGACTCTCGTGGATCGCGGGGATGAGCGAGTGCTTCGTCGCGAGCGACAGTTGCGAATCGCGGCCCCGCTCGCGTTCGGAGAGGATCTCCTTCGTGGCGTCGAGCGTGCCGGACCGATCGAGATGGAGGTGCGCGTTGTGGAGGCCGCCGAGGGCGGTGATCCTGTCGTGCAGCTGTTCGAAATAGGGGCTCGCGTGCTTCATGGCGGGGAAAAGTAGATAGGCGGTGCCCGCAGGTGCCAGACCAATTTGTGAGTTTTTATGGGGGCGTTCGCCCGCCCTCAGGGCGTCCCGGCCGCCTTCCAACCGCGATACCAGGCTACGAACCGCGAGAGGCCCTCGCGGAGCGGCGTGCTCGGACGGAAGCCGAAGTCACGGGAGAGCGACTCGACGTCGGCGAACGTCGCCTCGACGTCTCCGGGCGGCTTCGGGCGGTCGACCCGCACCGCCTTGCGGCCGCAGAGCTCTTCCAGGATTCCGAGCAGGTCGTTGACGGTCACGGGCGTGTGGTTGCCGATGTTGTAGACCCGCCACGGCGCGGAACTGGTCGCGGGATCGGGCCGGTCGCTCGACCACGATGGGTTCGGCGCCGCCGGAGAGTCGACCATCCGTACGATCGCCTCCACGACGTCGTCGACGTAGGTGAAGTCGCGTCGCAGCAATCCTCCGCCGAAGACCTCGATTGGCCGGCCCTCGAGGATCGCCTCCGTGAACTTCCAGTAGGCCATGTCGGGCCGTCCCCAGGGGCCGTAGACGGTGAAGAATCTCAGGCCGGTGCAGGGGAGGCCGAAGAGATGGGCGTAGGAGTGGGCCATGAGCTCATTCGCCTTCTTCGTCGCGGCGTAGAGGCTCACCGGATGGTCGACAGTGTCGCCGACCGCGAACGGGGTCTTCGTGTTGGCGCCGTACACGCTCGAGGAGCTTGCGTAGACAAGGTTGCCGGTGCCCGCGTGCCGGCAGGCCTCGAGCAGGTTGCCGAAGCCCACGAGGTTCGACTGCACGTAGGCCGATGGATTCTCGAGCGACCAGCGGACGCCCGCCTGTGCCGCGAGGTGGATCACGCACCGCGAGCCCGCGGCCCGCACGACGTCGGCGACGAGCGTCGCATCGCACAGGTCCCCCTCGACGAACCGCCAGCCGGGTCTTCCCGAGAGCTCCGCGAGCCGGTCTCGCTTCAGCCCGGTCGCGTAGTAGGCATTGACGTTGTCGAGACCGACGACCTCCCGCCCGCTTTCGAGCAGCCGCCGCGCGACGTGGAACCCGACGAATCCGGCGGCGCCGGTGACGACGATCATCGACACCCTTTCGAAGCAATGGCCCGGGGTTCGACGGCCGACGCCGTGATCACGCGGCCAGGCGGCCTCGGTCTTCCCCGGGGATCGAGGCGGACCGTTCGCTCCACGGCCGGAGGTTCCGAGACCGCCACCACGTCGAGACGGTCGTGGCAGCGACGACCCCGAGCCCGAGGAGGTTGATTCCGCCGAAGACGCTGGCGACGCCGATGGCGAGACTCCCGCCCCACGACACCTCACGGCCAGCGACGGCCGCCGCCGTCGCCACGAGGAGCGGCAGCGGAGCAAGCGCGAGCAGGAGGAGCCCCGCGCCGACGAGCAATCGTGTCATCGGCACGGCGAGCCTCGTGAACCAGCAGAGCACGACGAGATCGACCGCCACCTTGAAGGTGCGGGAGAGTCCGTATTTCGAGACGCCCTGCCGCCGCGGATGGTGTCGGACCGGCATCTCGCTCCACCGGGCCCCGCGGGCGTCGGCGAGCACCGCGATGAAGCGGTGCATCTCCCCCTCGAGCGGCAGTTCCTCGGCGAGTTCGCGGCGGATCACCCTGAGCGCGCAGCCGAGGTCGTTCACCTTTACGCCGCTGACCCAGCGGATGAGGCGGTTCGCCACGAGCGAGGGCAGCCGACGGGACCAGAAGACGTCCTGCCGCGTCTTCCGCCATCCGTGGACGACGTCGTAGCCCTCCTCGAGACGAGCGAGCAGCGTGGGGATGTCGGCAGGGTCGTTCTGCAGGTCGGCGTCCATGAAGACGAGCACCTCGCCGCGGCTGACGCGGATGCCGGCCTCGATCGCGGCGGTCTGGCCGAAGCAGCGTCGCAGGTGGACCACGACGAGGTCTTCCCTGGGCGCGGCCAGCCGATCGAGCAACTCCCCGGAGCCGTCGGTCGAGCCGTCGTCGACGAGGACGTATTCGCGCTTCCCGGCGAGCGTGGCCAGGGAGGCATCGAGCGCCTCGAGCAGCGGCACGAGGTTCTCCCTCTCGTCGTGAATCGGGATCACCACCGAGATCTCGATCGGGGGCCTCACGCACCGCAGCATCGTCGTTTCACCCATCGTGCACGCACTCCCTTGCAGGTCGGGAATCGGCAGCCCGGTCCTCCGGTCTGCAGTCGCCGCGGCAAACGTGCGGCGTCGGCCCAGCCTGCCCAGCCGCCGCCCCCGCCCCCGGCTGGGCAAAGCCCGCTGTCGGCTGAAAAACCTGGGAAAAACGGGGTTCCGGGAAATCCACAGGCCTGCGAAATTTTTTTCGTGACACGGGGGACGTCGTCGGCAACAGACGAAATGGCGGCCGACCGTGGCACGGAAAGGAACCGTGGACCGAATGGACGCCGGTGAGGCCGAGAGGATCGCGAACGGGACGGTTTTGGACGCGACGCTGACCGACGAACAGCTCGCCGCGCAGGCGGCTCGCGAAGGGTCGGACGGAACCGCGTTCAACGAGCTCCTGTCGCGGTTCAGGGCCCGCGTGTGGCGGGTCTGCTTCCGACTGATGGGTAGCGAGCACGACGCGGAGGATGCGGCACAGGAGGTCTTCGTCCGGTTGTTCTTCGACCGGGGAAAGTTCGAGGGGCGGAGCCGGTATTCGACCTGGCTGCACGGCGTGGCCATCCGGACGTGCCTGACCCTGAGGCGATCCCGCGGGCGACGCAAACGCCGTGAGAGCCCGGTCGGCGACGAACTGATCACGGAGCAGAGCGACACGAGGGCGAGCGAGACGAAGCGGATCGACGAGCGGCACGACATCACGCGGCTGCTCGACGGGCTGGACGAGGAGGATCGGGCGCTCGTGCTCATGCGGTTCGGCGAGGGGCACGATTACGACGAGCTGGCGGAGATGTTCGAGACGACGCCGGGAGCGCTGCGGATGCGGGTGAGCCGGATCCGCGAGAAGCTCTCGGCGAAGGCGGGGCGGATTTTCGGCAAGGACTGACGCGGCAAAACAAAGACGGGCAGAACGACATGGACCTTCTCGAACAGATCGCTGACCGGCTCGTGGACACGGATGTGCCCCCGGTGCCGGAGCGGTTCGAGGCGGGAGTGCGACGGAAGCTTCATCCGCGGTTGCTCGCGTCGCACGTCGTGGAGTTCGCGGTGTTCGCGATGGCGGCGGGCCTATGGCACATGGCCACGGCGGTCGTCGCGGCAATTCAGTACACGCTCGTCGGCTCGTGGCCGGCGGCGAACGGTTGGATGGCGGGACAACCATCGATTCCCGCCGATGGTGACGACAGGGGGGCGGCGGCCGGGGGACCGGACGGACGCCAGGAATGAAGGAGACGGCGATGAACGATCTGACGAGTGTCGGCCGCACGGCGGCCGAGACGGTGAACGTTTCGAAGCAGGCGTTGGTGGACAGCTTCACCCAGGCCTGGGGACAGGTGATCATGCTCGCGCCGAAGATGGTCGCGATGGTGGTCGTGCTCGTGGTTGGCTACGCGGTGGCCCGTTGGTTCGGCGGTCTCATCTCGGTGATCGCCGAGAAGATCGGCCTCCAGACCGCGGCGGAGCGGAGCGGACTGGCGAAGAGCATGAACGACGTCGGCATCCGCCGGCCGCTCTCGGCGATCGTCGGCGGGCTCGTGTTCTGGCTGCTCATGGGCGTGTTCGTGATGGCGGCGTTCAACATTCTCGGCCTGCAGAGCATCTCCGATGCGATGGGCGAGGTGGTGAACTACATCCC
>JBBAVU010000219.1:0-4838 GCA_040397565.1 Pirellulales bacterium
GTGAAGACCTTCCAGATCGGTGACTCCGGGTCGGACTGGGCGACGTAGAGCCGCTTCTCGTCGGGGGAGAGGCAGATGCCGTTGGGCCTGGTCATCGTGTCGCACAGGAGCGTCACCGTGCCGTCCGGCGTCACCCGGTAGATGCCGCAGAAATCGAGCTCGCGCCGCTCGTCGTTCCAGCCCTTGGGAAGGCCGTAGGGCGGGTCGGTGAAATAGATCGCGCCCGAGGAGTGCACCGTGCAGTCGTTGGGGCTGTTCAAACGCTTGCCGCGGTAGTTGTCGGCCACCGTTCGCTTCCCGCCATTGGGCGTGAGTCGGCTCACGCGGCGGTCGCCATGCTCGCAGGAGATGAGGTTCCCCTGCCGGTCGAGCGTGAGGCCGTTGCTGCCTCGCTCGCTGCCGTACGCTCCCGGACCGGTGAACCCCGCCGGCTCGAGGAACACGCTCAGACCCTCGCCGTCCTTGAACCGCATCACGCGGTTCCGGGGAATGTCGCTGAAAAGGATCGCCTGCTCCCCCTTGAGCCATACCGGCCCCTCGGCCCAGATGAATCCGCTCGCGAGCACCTCGATCTCCGCGTCACGGGGCACCAGCGTGTCGAACCGCGGGTCGAGCCGCTCGATCGAGCCGAGCGTCGGCAGCAGGTCGGGGGAAGGCCCTTCCTCGGCTCGTGCGGCGGCCGAGGCGATGGCGAGGAGGCACACGACGGGCAAACGATGAAAGAAAGTCATGGTCACACTCCGCAGCCGGTCCGATCGATCACCCGGGTGATGAGGCACGTGGTCATGTGTCTCGCCGTCCTTCCTATCTCGAATCGGCGGAGGCTATCATGACGATGTCAGATTGTCGACAACCGAGCCGCCTTGTTGACCCGCGGACCATGAATCTTTCGTCTTCACGCGGCGTTTCAGAAACGACCGACGTGCTGCTCGTCGGCAGCGGCATCATGTCGGCGAGCCTGGCGGCGATGCTCAAGGAGCTCGAACCGCAGCTCTCGATCCGCGTCGTCGAGATCACGCCCGAGCCCGCCTGCGAGGCCTCCAACGGCTGGAACAACGCGGGCACCGGCCACGCGGGCCTCTGCGAGATCAGTTACACGCCCGCCCGCGAGGCAGATGGCAGCGTGAACATCTCGCGGACGCTGAAGATCTTCGAGCAGTTCGAACACTCGAAGCAGTTCTGGGCGCATGCGGTCGCACGCGGAATGGCGGGAGAGCCGGCCGGATTCATCCATGCCGTGCCGCACATCTGCTTCGTGGAGGGCGACGAAGACGTATCGCTCCTCGAGGCGCGGGATGCGTCGCTCCGCCAGCACCACTTCTTCCGCGGCATGGAGTTCACCGCCGATCCGGCCAGGCTTCGGGACTGGGCGCCGCTCGTGATGGAGGGCCGCGGGCCGAGCCGTGTCGCGGCCACGCGGGCCGCCGGCGGTACGGAGGTAAATTACGGGCTGCTCGCCCGACGGCTGCTCGGCTGGCTCGGATCGCAGGACGGCTGCGAGGTCGCGACGGGCTGCCGCGTCATGGGCCTGCAGCGGGAGCACGACGCATGGCGGGTCGCCGTCACGCACGTTGCCTCCGGCGAGCGGCTCGTTCACCGGGCGCGGTTCGTCTTCGTGGGCGCCGGCGGCGGCAGCCTGCCGCTCCTGCAGTCGACCGGCCTGCCGGAGGCCCGGGGCTTGGGCGGATTCCCGATCGGCGGGCAGTGGCTCGTCTGCGACGACGAGTCGCTCGCGGCGCGGCACGAGGCGAAGGTCTACGGCACAACGCCACCGGCATCGCCGAGCCTCGGGGCGCCGCACCTCGATCTCCGCCGACTCGATGGACGCAGGCAGCTGCTCTTCGGCCCCTTCGGCACGTGGACGACCAAGTTCCTCAAGGAGACCGGCCGCTGGACCGACCTGCCCGGCTCGCTCCGACCGGGTAATTTCACCACGCTCCTGCGGGCGGCGGCCAAGAACCGCCCGCTCGTGCGGTATCTCGTCGAGCAGGCGCTGCAGAGCATGGAGAGCCGCATGCGGGCGCTGCGGCAGTTTTATCCCGCGGCCAAGACGGCCGACTGGCGGATCGTGGAAGCCGGCATCCGCGTGCAGACGATCAAGAAGGCCGACCGCGGGGCCGTGTATTTCGGCACGGAGGTGTTTTCGTCGCAGGACAAATCGCTCGCCGCGCTGCTCGGTGCTTCGCCGGGCGCGTCGGTCGCCGTCAACATCGCCCTCGAGACGATCAAGGCCTGCCTGCCGCACCTGCTGTCCACGAGCGATGGCCGCGGCCGCATGAAGCGGATGATCCCCACGTACGACGCAGACCTGAAGCTCCCTGAGAATGTTGAGGTATTCCTGCGCAACTCCCTCGCGGCCGAGGAGGTGCTCGGCCTCGCCTAGCCGGAGCGGTTGCAGGAAAACTGTCGACAGTCTAGACTCGCGAGCGTCAGAAAACTCGGGGCTCTGAAACTCGGGGCAGTATGAAGATCGTCGTCACCGACCACTCCTTTCCGGACCTCGCCACCGAGCAGGCGGTCGCGACGAAGGCCCGAGTGACCATCGTGGACGCGCAGACGAAGGACCCCGCGACGCTGGCGCAAGCGGTCACGGATGCCGATGCGGTGATCACGCAGTTCGCACCGGTGAACGCCGACGTCATCGCCGCGATGCGTCGGGCACGGGCGATCGTCCGCTACGGCATCGGCGTCGACAACGTCGACCTCGCCGCGGCGAAGTCCCGGGGCATCCCCGTCTGCAACGTGCCCGACTACTGCATCGACGAGGTGGCCGACCACACGCTCGCCTTCATTCTCGGCCTCACCCGGCAGGTCGCTCCTCAGAGCCGGCTCGTGCACGACGGGGCGTGGAAGCTCGCCGCCCCGCCTGCGGCTTTCCGCACGCTCGCGGGCATGACCTGCGGCGTGGTCGGATTCGGCCGCATCGGCCGCGGTGTCGTCCGCCGGCTCGTCGCCTTCGGCGGCCGGGTGCTCGTGAGCGATCCGATGGCTCCCGCCGAGGCGATCGCCGCTGCGGGTGCGGAGCCGGTGGCGCTTGCGCAGCTACTCGCCGAGAGCGACCTCGTCACGCTCCATTGCCCGTCGCTTCCCGAGACGAAGGGCATGATCAACGCCGCCACGCTCGCGACGGCCAAGCCGGGAATACTCCTCGTGAACCTCTCCCGCGGCGATCTCGTCGATCCGGCCGCGCTCGTCGCCGCCCTCGAATCGGGGCACGTGGCCGGGGCCGCGGTCGACGTCTTCTCGCCGGAGCCGATTCCGACGGGGCACCCAATCTTGGGGCGGCCGAACGTCATCCTCGCCCCGCACGTGGCCAGCGTGAGCGCCGCTGCCGTGCACCGCCTCCGCACGACGGCCGCCGAGTTGGCGGTGGCGGCCGTCTCGGGCGGACCGCTCCCGTCGATCGTGAACGGTCTCACCGGCCCACGCGTCTGCCCAGACTGAACCCCGACGCATCCCGGAGCCCGCACGTGCCCAAGTCGCCCTCGTTCGACACCCCGTCGGCACTCTTCGATCTCTCCGAAAAAGTCGCCGTCGTTTCCGGTGCCGCCAGCGGCATGGGAAGGGCTTCGGCCGTCTCGCTTGCGGCCCACGGGGCGACCGTCGTGATGCTCGACCGCAACGAGGATGGGCTCACCGCGACCGCACGGGAGATCGCCACGGCCGGCGGCCGGGCCATCCCACGGGTGCACGATACGTCCGACGTCGATGCGGCCCGTCGGCTCTTCGACTGGATCGACGGCGAGCTCGGCCGGGTCGATTTCCTCGCCAACATCGCGGGCGACGGGCTCATCGCCGATCCGCTCGAGGTCTCCGCGGAGCAGATCCGCAGGGTGCTTGAAAACCTCGTCGTCGGCCGGTTCGCCCACTGCCGGGAGGCGGCCCGCCGGATGTTTCGCCAGGGAGGCGGCTCGATCGTGAACATCGGCAGCATCGGAGGCGTGTCGTCGCTCGGCCGAGGTCACATCGCCTACGCGATGGCGATGGGGGCGGTGGCCCAGATGACCCGAGAACTCTCCACGGAGTGGGCCGCGCGGGGCGTGCGCGTGAACGCGATCCTGCCGGCGCAGGTGATGAACCCCGGCATCGAGCAGCGGATTGCCGCCGATCCGGCGATCGAGAAGAAGTGGCTCTCCGGGATCCCGCGTGGCCGGCTCGGCCGCCCCGAAGACATCCAGGGGCTGATCGTTCTCCTCGCCTCCGACGCGTCGTCGTGGATCACGGGCACGCTCATCCCGATGGACGGAGGCAACCTCGCCATGAACGCCGGGGGCACGATCGGCCCGGTCACGAAGGAGGGCGACGCATGAATAGCAACGACAAAGGGTCGATGACATTCGCGCATCCTGGGGGTAGACCCGCGAACGTGGCCGACGGCATCGGACTCGAACGCGATACCTTGCTCGGGCTCTTTCGCTCGATGCTCGTGATCCGGCTCACCGAGGAGGAACTCGCCCGCTGCCATCAGCGGGGACTGATCCACGGGGCCTGCCACACCTACGTTGGGCAGGAGGCGATCGCCGCCGGCGTCTGCAGTCACCTCGAGCCCGCCGACGTCGTCTTCAGCACCCATCGCGGCCACGGCCACGCGCTCGCCAAGGGACTGCCCCCCGGGCAGCTCATCGCCGAGCTCTTCGGCCGGGCCACCGGCTGCTCGCGGGGCCGCGGCGGCAGCATGCACCTCTTTGCGCCGGAGATCGGCCTCCTGGGCACGAGCGGCATCGTCGGCCCCTGCATCCTCCAGGCGGCCGGCGGCGGCTACGCCTTCATGCTCGCCGGCAAGGGCGGCGTGGCGGCGGCCTTCTTCGGCGACGGCGCGGTCAACAACGGCGCCTTCC
>JBBAVU010000220.1:0-4817 GCA_040397565.1 Pirellulales bacterium
GGGCGCAGCGAGCGTCCGGCGAGCGGCATACGGACAGCCCCGAACCCACGTAGCTGAGCGTTCAGCGACGTGGCAGGGTCGCTGTGAGGGGCTGTGAACCGGATTTTTGCGGTTGGAGCGTTTGCGAGGCCCCCGTTACATTTTCCCCAGTCCCCCGGGAGGCCCTCGCGTGGCTGACATCGTTCTCGCCTTCGACGCCCGACTCGACCGACCGATCCCGATGCCCGCCGACGGGCCGGACGCCATCGATCGCATCGTCTCCGACGCACCCTTCGACGCCCTCGATGCGGCGGCGTCGGCCGCGCGGCAGGGCCGCGCGTCGGCGCTCGTGCTCTTCGGGGAATCGCTCGATCCGAAGCGGGCGAGCCCCGCGCAGGCCGCGCGGATGCGGCGGCTCGTCCTGAGCCTCGCCTCCGAGGGCTGCCGCACGGTCTGGGTGACCGTCGAGGAGGCCGCGGCAACGGAGGTCTCCCGCATGCTCGGCTCGCCCGACGGACTTTCATTCGCGTGCCCGTCGGGCCCGGCGAGGCTGTCGATCCGCGGCCGGGCGGTGGACATCGTCGCCGACGGACCGGCGGGAGTGGCCGTGCTGATCGAGGATCCGGGGGCGGGCGGCCACCCGCTGCGCTGGCACGCGCACGGCATCACCGGCGACGGCCGCATCCGCGGCACGGGGCAGCCGCTCGAGTCGCTCCAGCCGCGGAGCTCCGACGAACCGCATCCGGGGCAGTGCGGAGTGCTCTCCCTCTTCGATCGCCGCGACCTGCTCGCGCCGGCCGGCGGCTCGATCGTGGAATCGTTCGAGAAGGTGCCGACGCAGCAGGTGGCCTGGCGGATCGTCCGCGTCCCCGGGGGGAACCTGACCGGCGAGGAGGATCTCGCCACCGACATCTGGAAGGCGATCGAGGACGTGCCGCCCGCGGACCGCGCGGTCGTCGAGTTCCTGCGGGTCGTCGTCGACTGCGGCGGGAGCGTCGCGAAGCGGCTGTTCGTCTCGCAGATCGCGGCGGGAACCCTCGCCCGCGTGCAGTCGCTCTTCGACCCGCGAAGCTTCCGCGTGTGGTGCCTCTCGATCGAGGCGGACCGGCGGGAACCGCTCGAGCGGATCGAGCGGGCCGTGGCGGCCGGGAGCGTGCCGGGCGTGGCGACGTTCGCCGCGTCGCTCGCGGCGCTCGCGCGGTCGATCGAGCAGCCCGCCGATCTCCGCGAGTCGGCCTGGCTCGCGCTCGAACTGCTGGAAGTGGCCTGAGGAAAAATCGCCATGCACATCGAACGCATCGACATCGACCGCTTCGGCGGCCTGCAGCGGGTCTTGATCGATTCCATCGCCCCGGGCGTGCAGGTGTTCCACGGCACGAACGAGGCGGGCAAGACCTCGCTGCTCGAGTTCGTCCGGGGTGTCTTCTTCGGCTTCGGCCCGCTCTTCGACCGCGGCGTGCTCGACCCTCGCACGAGCACGAGCGGCCGGCTGGTCGTGCGGGACCGCGACCAAGCCTGGACGCTCGAGCGTGAGCACGACACGATCCATTCCCACGAGTTTCTCTCGGGTCTCGTCCGCGGCAGGGGGCGGGAGTCGGCCGGCGAGCACCTGCGGATCACCGACGCCCGCGGCACGATGCATGTCGTGGACGAGTCGGCCGGGGACGCTCCCGGGCCGTTCGACGGCTGGACGGCCGGCATCGACTGGAAGACCTACACGGCCGTCATGGCCTTCGGCCTCGACGAACTGCACGAACTCTCCTCGCTCGACGCCGAGGGCTGCGGCGCGAGGCTCTACGAACTCGCCGGAGGGCTCGACCGCGCGAAGGTGGCCCGCGTGCTCGGTGACATCGCCGATGCGCTCGCGCGGCTCGACGACCCGTCTCCCGACACGTCGCCGATCGCCGCCCTCGAGCGGCAACTGGCATCGGCGAAGAACCGTCTCGCGGCGCTCCACTCGCCCGCCATCGCCGCAGGCGACGCCTGGACCGAAGCGGTGCGGCTCGAGACGGAGATCGAGTCGCTCGCCCGCGCCGTGACGCGGGCGGAACGGTTCGAGCGGCTTGTCCTCGAGGCGATCGACGTGGAGCCGCTCCATGCCGCGAAGCACCGCACCGCCGAGCGGCTGGCGGGCTTCGGCAACGAGCCGCTCGTGCATCCGGACCTCGAGGTCTGGCGGGAGCTCGTGCGGCACCGCGACCAGGCGGCGAGGATCGCGGAGAAGCGGCGTCGGACCCGCGGCCGCGCGTCGGCCCGATACAAGGCGGTCGCCGCCCCATCGGCGGCCTGGTCGAAGCGAACCTCGATCATGGCCCTCGCCGACGACCTTCCGCGTCTCGACCGACTGCTGTCGGAGGCGGCGCAGGCGGAGGCCCACTCGCGGCTCGCCAGCCGCCGGTTCGGCGAACTGCTCGGCACGGCCGGCATCGCGAGGCTCTGGCGGGTCGAGCCGAAGCCCGTGGCGGCCGACGTCGCCCCGTGGGAAACCGCCGATCCCTTCGGCGACACGTCGCTCCCGATCGGTTTCACGCGGCCGTTCGGCGGGCTCCGCGCGAAGTCCCGCGCCGTCGCCGCCGCGCGGCGGGAGGTGGTGCAGGCGACGGCCGCCGTCCGGGAGGCGAAGACCGGGCTCGACGGCCTCCGATCGAGCCTCGTCGGCGCCGGCAAGGTGAAGCTCGCCGAGGCGATCGAGGAGGCATCGGCCAAGGCGACGCTCTACCGCAACCGCATCACGGCCGGAGACCAGCTGGCAGAGCTCGACCGCACCACGCAGCGGCTCGAGCGGGAGGTCGTGCTCGCGGCTCGGCAGCAGCTCGTGCCGGTGGAGTGGCTGCTCGGGCTCGGCGCGGTGTTCGTGCTCGGGGCGGGCCTCCTGCTCTCGGGGCTGCTCCTGCCGCAGGCCGTGCCCGGGTCGATGGCCTACGCGATGGCGGCCCTCGGCCTCGCGGGCGTCGTCGTCGCCGGGGCGACGACCTGGTCGCTCGATCGGGCCGCCACGGGCCGGCTCGACGTGTCGCGGCGGCAGCTCGAACTGGCGAGAAAGCAGCGGCAGGAGGCGCAAACCGCCTGCGAACAGCTCGAACGCCGGATCCCGTCGGAGGCGATGCGGGCGCTGGCACAGCGGGCGGCCGAGGCGCAGGCGGAGGTCGAAAGGCTCGAGGGGATCGCCGCCCGCGAGGGCACGCTCCACCTGCTCAGCGACGGCGTATCGACCGCGGAGGAGCGGCTCGCGAAGGCGATCTCCGCGACGAAGGCGGCGAAGGCCGCCTGGCGACGCGCGCTCGAGCAGCGAGGGCTGCCGCCGACGCTTCGTCCGAGTGAGGTTCGCGAGCTCGCACGGCACCGCACGGCCCTGCTGGCGCTCGACGACGAGCGGCGGCGGGCGGCCGAGGAGGCCCGTGTCCGCCGCGAGTCGGTCTCGGCCTACCGCCAGCGGATCGAGCAACTGCTCGCCGACTGCGACATGCTGCCGGAAGGGTCGCTCCACGACGGATTCTCGGCGACCGACCAGGTCCGCAGGCTCCGCGAGCGGCTGGAGGCCGATTCGACGCACGCCCGTCTCCGCAGACGCCGGAAGCGAAAGCTGATCGCGGCCCGACGGCTCCACCGGCGGGCCCTCCGTTCACTCCAGGCGGCCGAGTCGAAGCTGTCGGCGCTCTTCACCCGCTGGGGCGTCGCCGACGAGGCGTCGTTCGTAACGCTCGTGGACCGCAGACAGGAGTTCGAGCGACTTCGCGAGGAGGCGAGGGTCGCCGCGGTGGAGTTCACCGCGGCCCGCGACCGGCTCGCGGCGAACGACGACCTGCCCGAATCCCGCCTCGAGGACCTCGATCGATGGCTCGCGGAATCACTGTCTGCGGCGTCGCCGCGTCCGTCCGACGCCGCGACGATTCCGCTCTCCGAGCGGGCCCGCGAAGCCGACCGGGCCGTGGCACAGGCCCGGGACGCGGTGGCGCGTGCACGGGAGCGTCGGGCGGCGGCGCTTGCGCGGGCGGAGGCGTCGGCGCAGGATCGCGTCGGTGAGCCGCTCCAGCGGGAGATCGCGGACGTCGAGGAACGGCTCACGGCTCAGCGGCACCGCCGACGAAGCCTCTCGCTCGCGCGGGACCTGCTCGAGGAAACCCGGCTGCAGGTCGCGAGGGACCACCAACCCCCGGTGCTCAAGGAGGCGTCGCGGTGGCTCGCGAGGCTCACGGGCGGACGGTACGTCGCGATCACGACCCTGCTCGACGAGGCGCTCCTGGAGATCCACGATTCCGACGGTCGCCACTGGAAGCCCGATCGGCTCAGCCGAGGCACCCGCGAGCAGGTGTTCCTCGCGCTGCGGCTCGCGCTCGTGTCCGACCTCGAGCGGCGGGGCGTCCGCATGCCGGTGATCATGGATGACGCGCTCGTCAATTTCGACGACGCGCGGGCCGCGTCGGCCGCGAGGGTGCTCGTCGAGTTCGCGGAGGAGAGCCCCCGCTTCCCGCGGCAGCTGCTCGTGCTCACCTGCCACGCGCACGTCGCGAGGCTCTTCGACCAGGCGGGCGCGACGGTGCGGTCGCTCGACGGCACGCTCCGCCGCTGGCTGCCGGAGCCGAAGCCGGTCCCCGAGCCGGTGCGGGAGCCCGTGCCGGAGCCCGTGACCGTGACGTTCCACGAACCGGCCCACGAGCCGGCGACGTGGCCCGAGCCCGAGTCGGCCGTTATCCACA
The DNA here is from genome assembly GCA_040397565.1 of Pirellulales bacterium. Classification (GTDB taxonomy): domain Bacteria; phylum Planctomycetota; class Planctomycetia; order Pirellulales; family UBA1268; genus UBA4655. Next base: position 4,677 of record JBBAVU010000220.1, read on the forward strand.
GCCCGCCGAAGAAAAGCCGCGTCGCGGTCGCGATGCGCCGCCACCGCCGCTGAGCGGCAACCAAGCCGTCAAGAAGGTTCCTCGCAGGAGGCCGCATTGCCGCCGGGGGAGCGGACGCATCGTCGCTACGGTGAGGATACA
>JBBAVU010000221.1:0-4800 GCA_040397565.1 Pirellulales bacterium
CGAGGATCTGTGCCTGGATCGTGACGTCGAGCGCCGTCGTCGGCTCGTCGGCGATCACGAGCGCCGGCTCGCAGGCGAGCGCCATCGCGATCATCACACGCTGCCGCATGCCCCCGGAGAGCTGGTGCGGATACTCGTCGAGCCGCCGCTCCGGGTCGGCGATCCGGACGAGCCTGAGCATCTCGAGCGCCCTCGCCCGCGCGGCCTCTCGGCCCACCTTGCGGTGCAGCAGCACCGCCTCCGCCACCTGGTCGCCGATCGTGAAGACGGGGTTCAGGCTCGTCATCGGCTCCTGGAAGATCATGCCCACCTTCCCGCCACGGACCTTCCGCATCTCCTTCTCGGGCAGCGTCACGAGATCGACCGGCCGGCCGTCGGTCGACAGCAGGATCTCCCCCTGCTCGATCACGCCCGGTGCCGCCACGAGCCCGAGCACGCTCATCGCGGTGACGCTCTTGCCGCAGCCGCTCTCGCCGACGAGCCCGAGCGTCTGTCCCCGCTCGATCGAGAGCGACACGCCGTCCACCGCCGGCACCCGGCCGGCGGGCGTGTGGAAGGCGGTCGCGAGGTTTCGGATTTCGAGGAGCGGCATGGTCGGAGGCCTGGGCCTACTTGCGGGACTCGCGGAGCCTGGGGTCGGTGACCTCCTGGAGGGCCTCGCCGACGAGGTTGTAGGCGAGCACGGTCAGGAAGATCGCCGTGCCGGGAAAGAGCACGAGCCACCACATCGAGAGGTTGCTCCGCGCGTCGTTGAGCACGGCTCCCCAGCTCGCCGACGGCGGCGGCGGGCCGAACCCGAGGAACGACAGCGAGCTCTCGATGAGGATCGCCGACGCGATCCCGAACGTGATCGGCACGAGCACCGGCGCCAACGCATTCGGCAGGATGTGCCGCAGCATGATCCGAAGCGGCCCGGCCCCCGCGGCCCTCGCGGCCATGACGAACTCGCTCTGCCGCAGACGGAGGAACTCCCCCCGGGTGAGCCGGGCGATGCTCGTCCAGTTCGTCGCGCCGATGATCGCCATCGTCTTCCAGATCGTCGGCTTCTCCACGATCGCCACGAGCGCGAGGATGAGGATGAGCGTTGGGATGCACATCACGATCTCGGTGAAGCGGCTGGCGAGCGAGTCGACCCAGCCGCCGAAGTACCCGCCGAGCGCGCCGATCACGATGCCGATCACGCTCGCCAGCCCCATCGAGACGAACCCGACGAGCAGGGCGACGGTGGTGCCGTGCACCATCTTTGCGAACACGTCGACGCCGTACTGGTCGGTTCCGAAGAGGTTCATGCGGGTCGGCCGTCCCTGGTCGCGGGACGGGTTCGCCGGCCGGCCTGGCCACTCGTCGGCGCGAACGGCGCGGAAAGGGTCCTGGAAGACGAGCGGCCAGACGGCCCAGCTCTCGGGGTCCTTCGTGACGAGGTTGGCGGGATAGGTGCCGCGGAAGCGGTCCTGGGTGAACACCACGGGCTCGAGCCTGCGGTCGAAGTAGGCGAGGCAGGGGGCGTAGAGCTTTCCCTTGTAGCGGCAGAGAACAGGCTTCGTGCCGGCGATCGCTGGCGCCAGGATCGCGACCGCCGCGAGGAAGCCGATGAAGGCGACCGCTGCGATGGCGAGCGGCCGACGGCGAAACCGCCGCCAGGCGTCTCCCCAGAACCCGTGCGGCGGCGGCGGGCTTGCGTTCATTCCACGCTCACTCTCGGGTCGACGAAGGCGTAGAGCAGGTCGGCCAGGAGCTGCCCCGCGAGCGTGAGCACGCTGAACATGAGCGTGAGCCCCATGATCGTCGGATAGTCCCGCTCGCGAATGCTCTCGAAGAAGAGCCTCCCCATGCCCGGCCAGGTGAAGATCTGCTCGATGATGACGGAGCCGCCGAGGAGCGCCGGGAGCGAGAGCCCGACGAGCGTCACGAGCGGAATGAGCGTGTTGCGGAAGGCGTGCTTCACGAGCACGCCGAAGGGACCGACGCCCTTGGCCCGCGCGGTGCGGACGTAGTCCTGACGGACCGCCTCCTCCATGTTCGCCTTGATGAAGCGGCTGTACCACGCGAGGCTCACGTAGGTCTGGCAGAGGACCGGCAGGATCGCGTGCCTCGCGACGTCGGCCGCCCTCGCGGCGAACGGCGCGTCCGCGGGCAGGTCGGTCATCCCGAAGAGTGGCAGCTCCCACCGCGTGCCCCGCAGCCAGACGGCGAAGATGATCTGGAGGAAGAGCGCCGCCACGAAGGTTGGGAAGGAGTAGAGCACGTAGAGCAGCAGGCTCGAGGCCCGCTCGTCGGGGCGGCCGCTGCGGGCGGAAGCGTAGAGCCCGAGCGGTATCGAAATGATCCACGTGAGGAGGAGCGCCGTCACCGAGAGCACCATCGTCGGCCCGATCCGCTCGCCGATGAGCGTCGCGACCGGCTGCTTTCGCGAGATCGACCGGCCGAGATCGCCCGCGACGACCTGCGACACCCACTGCACGTAGCCGACGGGCCAGGGCTTGTCGAGCCCGTAGATCCTGCGAATCCGCTCGAGGTCCGCGGCGTTGAGCTTGCGGCTCGGGTCGGTCTCCGAGATGGCGAGCGTCAGCGGCGTGCCCGGCATGCTCCGCGCGAGGCCGTAGACGATCATCGTGATCGCGACGAGCGTGACGACCGCGAGGGCGAACCTCCTGGCGATGTAGGCGATCATCGGCGCGTCGTCACTCGGCCCGTGGCTTCCAGAGGCTGCCGAAGCCAGGGGAATAGTTGTAGGGCCCTCGGGGGCTGAAGACATAGCCTCGCAGGGTCTTCGAGAAACCGTAGAAGCTGTTCCGCCAGTAGAGCCAGGTGTAGGGCTGGTCCTCGTAGAGGATCTCCTGGATCCGCGCGTACTTCTCCGCCCGCTTGGAGCGGTCGAGCTCGCGGCGGCCCTCGGCGAAGAGCCGGTCCACCTCGGGATTCGAGTAGTTCACGAAGTTTCGCGGAGCACCCGTCGCCCAGATGTTTTCCGAGCTGTCGGGGTCGGTTCCGGAGCCCCAGCCACCGAAGTACGCCTCGAACTTCCGCTCGAGCGTCTGCTGCTGCAAGACCGTCGACTCCACCGGCCGCACGTTCGCCCGCACGCCGATCTGCTCGAGGTTTTGCTGGAGCAACTTGCAGATCTCGACCCGCAGCGGCTGCTGGCTCGTGAGCATCGAGAACTCGAACGGCACGAGCCGCCCGTCGATCTGCTTGTCTCGGATGCCGTCGTTGTCGTGGTCGATCCAGCCGGCCTCGTCGAGGAGCGCCTCCGCCTTGTCGAGGTTCTGCCGGTAGGGCTCGAGCTTCCTCTTCGGGGCCATCCAACTGTCGTCGGGGAAGTTGCCGGCGGCCGGCTTGTAGAGGCCGTAGCAGAGCTTCTCGAGCATGTCGTCGTGGTCGAAGGCGTAGCTCATCGCGCGTCGGACGCGACGATCGGCGAAAAAGGGCGTCTCGATGTTCCAGCCGAAGTGGAAGCTGACCCATTCCGGGGCCGTGACCTTCGTGTTCCGCTCGTAGAAGTCGTCGCCCGTGGTCTGGGTCGTCCACTGCTCGGGATTGAGCACGAGCTCGTCGATCTCGCCGGCCTTGATCGCGAGCAGGGCCGTGTTGGGGTCCTCGATGATCCGGAAGCGTATCTCCTTGAAGAATGGCACGTCGCGGACCTGCTTGCCGTCGACGTGCGACCAGCCCTTACGCCGGCGGAGCACGATCTGCTGGCCTCGCTTCCGGTCGACGATCTCGTATGGCCCGCCCACGATCGGCGACTGCTCGAGCTTCACGTGGACGGCGCTGTCCTTGAGGGTGGGATCTTCCTCCCAGGTCTTCTCGTAGACATGTTTCGGCAGCACGGGGAAGTTGATGTTCCAGACGTTCGTCGCGAGCGGCTCCTTGTGGAAGAAGACGATCGTGCGGTCATCGTAGGCGTGCACCCACCGGAGTTGGTCGGTGCCGCTCCGCACCGCCGGCACAGGCACCCGCGGATCCATGATCACCTGGAACGTGAAGGCGATGTCATGCGCCGTGATCCGTCGGCCGTCGCTCCAGTAGAGATCGTCCCGCAGGACGACCTTGTCGACGAGGCCGTTGGCGGATGACTGCCACGACGTCACCGCCTCCGAGCTCGCGAACGGCTCGAGCGAACGGTCGGTCGAGAAGAGTCCGAAGCCGGTCAGGCCGAGCACGTCGAACTCGGTGGACGAGCTGATCATGATCGGGTTGGTGCTGTTGATGTCGGCAGGCACGTGCCGTTCGATCCGGGCTTCGAGGTCGGCCCGGCCGTCCTCCGGCAGGCGGCCGAGGGCCGAGAGGATCGCCTCGTTGGCCGCGGCCGAATCGTTCCTCATGGCGAGCGCCTCCGCTTCGCCCGCCTTCGGCGTCTCCGCCCGCTGCTGATCTCGGAGAACGGCGAGCGCATCCTTCACGGGCCGGTCGATCCAGGTGGCGGAGGAGACGAGCTCCGCGAGCGGCGGTGGATCGAACGGCTCGAGCAGCCGCTCGGCGACGGGGGCCGCGGGCAGCTTGCCGGCGGCCCCGCCGCTCCCGACCGGCTCCACCGGCGCGTGGGTCGCGAGGTCGTCCTGCCGCCTGCCGCAGCCGACGAGGGCGGCTGCCACGAGAAGGGCGGTCAGTCGCGTCGTGCGGGAACCTCGTCCTGGGGGCATCTGGGCGAACCCTCCGAAAATCCTCGATCCAGAATCCGCGATGCTACGGGCCACCGCGCGGCCCGGTCAACACGCGTTGAGCAAGGGAGCGTTCTGTACGACGCCGCATTGCCGCCGGGGGAGAGGACGCATCGTCGCTACGGTGAGGATACACCTG
>JBBAVU010000222.1:0-4790 GCA_040397565.1 Pirellulales bacterium
GGCCTGCGGGTGGAATATCCGTCGAACACGTTCGACAACACCGGCGGCCAGTGGGGCAGCGCCGCCTTCCCCCAGGCCTACGGCCTTGCCTGGACGGCCGTGCCGGAGCCGGCCAGCGTGATCCTCGCGGGCATCGCGGCTGCCCTCACCACGTGGTCTCGAGCCCGACGCCGCTTCCACCGTTGATGGCCATCGGCATGAGCCGTACCTCGAGGCCCGCCACGTGGAGGTCGGTGTGGTTGACGGCCACCATGCTCGCGAACGCGATGTACCAGCCGAGGAAGGCCTGCGAGGGGTAGTGGGCATCGTCGGTGATCCGGGAGAAGCCGACGAACGTCGAGCAGACGTAGAGGCCCCCCTTCACCCAGGGGTCTTCGCACATGCCGGCGGCTGCGAGGAACGGGATCGCGCCGACGAACGCGTGGCCGCTCACGCCATTGTCGTCCTGGAAGAACTTCCAGCCGCTCCCCACCGACGCGTCGTCGTAGGGACGGGAGGCACCGGTGGCCAACTGCATGACGTAAACCGGCGGCGCCCCCACGACGAACATCCGGAGCGACCGCGTGCCCCACTCGCCGATGAGATCGCCGCCTGGACGCCCCTCGAACACGTAGCCCGTGACCGCCGCCACGCTGAAGATCGACAGCGCATATCGGCCCTCACCGATGTCCTTGCAGCCGGAGAAGAACGTTCCAAGATCCGAGGGCGTCACGCTCCTCTGCCACGCCTGCTGCACCGTCTCGTCGAAGCCGGTGTTGGCCATGAGCGCCCCCGCGCCGAAGGCGGCGGTCAATCCAGCGAGGCTCTCGCAGGAATAGAAGTTGCGGTAGTCCTCGGCGACGACGTGCCACGCCCGCGACAGCCGCGGATGGCGGCTGCCCGCCCACGGCGGCTGCCGTGGGCCCGGCAGGGGCTCCTCGAGCGGCGGCAGCGAATAGATCATCTCCTCCGGGGCCGCCATGCGGGAAGCGAGGCTGGCCGTCAGCCGCCGCGACTCGATCGAGTCGGCCGAGGCATCCTGCCAGTGTCCTACCCGCTCGATGCCGGCGACGACGTCGAGCGGCAGCCGGCCCGAAGCGGATTCATCTTCGCCCGAGAGCGACTGCGTCTCGATGGCACCCTCGAGCCAGGCACCGCCCGCCGCGGGCACGAGCCGGACGATCGCCCGGTGTCGCTCCACCGGCCAGTGCGGCCAGGCCGCGGACCGCACGGCCATCGACCGCTCGATCCACGCCGATTCGATGACGCCCGGCCTCGGTGGCACCGACGTGAAGTCGGGCTCGACGACCTGCGCGATCGGCCACTCGGAGGCGACGGTGGCAAGGGCGCGTTCCCAGAGCTTGCGACCGCTGTCTGACGAGAGGAAGACGCCGTCGGTGTCGCGCACCGTCGCCACCTCCGGCAGCGGCCGCGGCTCCGCGAGGCGGGCGGCTTCCCGTGTCGCGTCCCCTTCCGCCGCTGCGACGGCCCGCACGAGCAGGATCGCGACGGCCCACGCCCGACAGAGCGATCGCGACGGGTCCGTTCGAAAGCGTGGGCGTGGCATTGGCATGGGCGTCGTGGCTCTGGGCCGCAGCCCCTCCGTGTCCGGCGGTGGACGGCCGGGAGGGAAGACGGCGGACGATCGCGGGACTCTCCCAGCCCCGGGCCTCCGGGGCAAGGGGATTTTCAGGGCGAAACGCCGCCGGAACCCGCCTGGGAGGTCTTGATGAAGACCTCGACCTGCTGCCCGACGAACAGGCTCGGTCGGTCCCGTCCCTCGGCCGTCGTCGGGTCGAACTGGTAGATGACCTGCAGCACTCGGGTGTCCACCCGCTCGGTGTTGTCGCCGGTGAGCGACTTTTTCGGCACGACGAACGGCTCGACCCGCACGAACGAAAGCGGATACCGCTGCTGGAGATCTCCCCGCGGCACCGCCGACGCCTCGGCCCCCTCCTGGAATCGCGGAATGTCGAACTCGTCGATGTCGATGCGGACGTGGAGCTTTTCGACGTTGCCGACGATCACGAGCGGCTGCCCGGGCGGCGCCCCCACGAACTCTCCCGGCCTGACGTTCACCTGGAGCACCCTGCCGCTCACGAGCGACCGCACGGTGAGCCGGTCGATGTCGATCTCCGTCTTCGCCACCTCCGCCTCGGCCTGCGAAATCCGTGCGCGGGTCACGTCGCGGTCGTACTCCCACGAGCCCGCTTCGAGCAGCTTCAGGTCGGCCTGCGTCTTCTCGAGGACCGCCTGCGCCGCGACGACCGCCTCCCGTTTCTCGATCAATTCCTGCTCGGTGGTCACCTTCTTCGCGAATGTGTCTTCCGACCGCTTCAGCGCGTCGGCGGCGGCGGCCCGTTTCGCCTTCGCCTCGTTCATCTGTGCGATCCGCACCGGAATCTCCTCCTGCCGCGGCTCGGCCTCCAGCCGTAACAGCTCGCTTCGCGACATCGAAACGGCCGCCCGCTTCACGGCGAGTTGTCCCTTGAGTTCACGATCATCGATCCGAAAGAGCGGCGTGCCCGGCTCGACGGCGTCGCCGACTTTCACGAGCACCTCGACGACGACGCCCGACATCGCCGAGCCGACCGCGATGTTTTCCGTCTGTGCCTCGACCACTCCCGAGGCCGCGAGCGTTTCGCTGAACGGGCTCCTCGCCGGCTCGATCGGCGGCGGAGGGTTCCGCGAGATGACTCTCGTGCTCCAGACGAACCATCCGGCGAAGCCCAGGAACGCGAGCCCCGCGATGGGGAGGACCACCTGCGTGAGAAAATCTCCCCAGCTCCGTCGCCGCTCGATGATCCGCGCATCGGCCTTCATGCAACCTCCGCGGCATGCGGCCCGGCGGAGACCGACTCGATCCGCCCGTCCTCCATCGAGGCGATCCGGTCGGCGAACGCGTAGACGCGGGAATCGTGCGTCACGACGATCACGGCCCGGTCGGGCTGCACGGCGATCCGCTCGATCAATTCCATCGTGATCCTTCCGTTTTCGGCGTCGAGGGCGCTCGTCGGCTCGTCGCAGACCAACAGCCGCGGCTCGTGCACGAGAGCCCGTGCGATGGCGACCCGCTGCTGCTGCCCGCCCGAAAGCTCGCTCGGGAGGCTCGCGAGCTTGTCGCCGAGGCCGAGCTCGTCGAGCACCCCGGCCGCCCGTTCGACCGCCCGCGACCGCCTCCACCCCGCGATGAGCAGCGGCACGGCCGCGTTCTCGGCGACCGTGAGCGCCGGCAGGAGGTTGTAGGACTGGAACACGAACCCGACGTTGTCCCGGCGGAAACGGACCTTCCGACCGTTCCCCATGGCCACGAGGTCCTGCCCGAGCACGATCACCTCGCCGTCGGTGGGCTCGAGCGTGCCCGCCACGATCGACACGAGCGTGGTCTTCCCGCATCCGCTCGGCCCGACGAGCATGAGCAGTTCGCCGTAGGGCACCTCGAGATCCACGCCCCGCAGCGCGAACGTGGCCGATTCGCCCGTGCCGAACCGCTTCGTGACGCCCCGCACGCGGACGGCGATTTCCTTGCCGCTGTCGAAACTCGGTTCGATGCCGGTCACCGGTTCATCCTCGGAACACGATCGCCGGATCGACGACGAGCGCCTTTCGCACCGACAGGAGGCTCGCGAGCAGCACGATCACGAACACCGCGGCCGCGGTGATCACGAGCACCTGCCACGGCATGAAGAACGACAGCCGCGACAGGTTCCGGGAAGCATACCCGAACAGGGCCGCGAGGCCGACGCCGACGCCGTAGCCGACGATGCCCACCTGCAACCCCTGGGACAGGACCATGAGCAGGATCGTCCAGTTGCTCGTGCCCATCGCCTTGAGCGCCCCGAACTGCCGGATGTTCTCGACGGTGAAGAGGTAGAACGTCTGGCCGGCGATGGCCGTGCCGACGAGGAAGCCGAGCAGCACCGTGATCCCGAAGTTGAGCGGGATGCCCGTCTTCCGCAGATAATAGAAGATTGTCTTCCAGGTGAACTGGCTCTTCGTGAGCGCCAAAAGCCCCGTCTGCGCCTGGATCCGCCTGCATACCTCCTCCGCCGGCACGTCGGGATTCGGCTGTGCGAGGACGAACGAGAGCACCTTTCGCTCCGGCGGCGCGAACCGCACGGCCTGGCTGTACCGCGTGTAGACGATCGGGAAGCTCTGGAACGTGCGGCTCGCCTTCGTGATGCCGACGACCACGGCCCGGTGGTCGTTCATCTCGAACACCCGTCCGAGACGAAAGGGTTCCCCGGGCCAGATCCGCCTGTAGCCGGCGTCGTCGATGATCACCGCGTCGGGCGTCCGCAGCGCCGCGATCGAGCCCATGAATACCTGCTCAGGCGCCCCGACGAGCGTCGCGTCGTCGATGCCGATGAGGATCATCTGCTCGTAGGTCCCCTCCTCGAGCCTCGCGCGGACGATTCCCTTGTAGAACCGCACGGCCCAATCGACTCCCGAGACCCCCTTGACCCGGAAGAGTTCCGTGTCGGACAGCGGCTTGATGTCGTCGACGAACTGCACGTTGCTGTCCATCACCCAGATCTCGGGCCCCTCGACGTCGCGGATCTGGCTGATCGTCAGCGACATGAGGCCGCAGAAGATCGACGACTGCTGCGCGATCAAGAGCGCCGCGAACACCACCCCGAACACGATGCCGAGGTACTTCACGCGGTTGCCGACGAGCATCTTCCAGGCGATCCAGAGCATGCCGGAAGTGTACCGCACTCGCGGCCCACGCATGGATGCCCGGTCATGAACCCGCTTGAACGACGCCGCATTGCCGCCGGGGGAGCGGACGCATCGTCGCTACGGTGAGG
>JBBAVU010000223.1:0-4750 GCA_040397565.1 Pirellulales bacterium
AGTTGCCGACGTAGTGGCCCGTCCGCTGGTCCTTCACCCGCTGGTCGGGGTGGAGAAAGTAGTTGCGGATCTGCGACCCGAACCCGGTCTTCGGCTGCTGCTTGTAGCGGGCGAGCTGCTCGGCCTCCCGCTTTTCCTCCTCGAGCCGCGCAAGCCTCGCCCGCAGCATCTTGATCGCGGTCGCACGGTTCTTGTGCTGGCTCCGCTCGCTCTGGCACTGCACGACGATGCCGGAGGGGAAGTGCGTGAGGCGGATCGCGCTCGAGGTCTTGTTGACGTGCTGGCCGCCGGCGCCGCTCGCGCGGAAGACGTCCTCGCGGATGTCCTCGTCGCGGATCTCGATCTCGGAGTCGTCGTCGGCGATCTCGGGCGAGACGTCCACGGCGGCGAAGCTCGTCTGCCGCTTCCCTTCCGAGTTGAAGGGGCTGATGCGGACGAGCCGGTGGATGCCCGTCTCCCCCTTCAGGTAGCCGTAGGCCCAGGGGCCCCTGATCGCGACGGTCGCGCTCTGGATGCCGGCGACGGCGTCGTCCTGGCGGTCGAGCAGCTCGACGGAATAGTCGTGCTTGCCGGCCCACGCGGAGTACATTCGGAGCAGCATCTCGGCCCAGTCGTTGGCGTCGGTGCCGCCGTCACGGGCGTGGATGGAGACGAGGGCGTCGGAGGCGTCGTGCGCTCCCGAGAGGAGCGACTGCATCTCGAGCGCATCGACCATCTTCTCGAGGCGGTCGGTCTCGGAGGCGAGCTCCGCCTCCATCGACGCATCTTCGGCGGCGAGTTCCGCCATCGCCTCAACGTCGGCCGCCGCGGCGAGCGCCTCTTCGAGCGGCTTCAGGATCGAGTTGATCCCCTTGAGCTCGGCGACGGTCGCCTGCGCCTTCTCGGAGTTGTCCCAGAAGCCGGCCTCCGCCATGGAGGCCTCGATCCGTGAGGCGGATTTCTTGCGTCCCTCCCAGTCAAAGGGAGTCTCGAAGTTGGAGGAGTCGGCCGCGGATCGCTTCGGAACGGTTGACGAGTGCTGTGTCCATGCGTCGGATTCTACGCGGCGGTCAAGGTTCCGGAACACCCGGCTTTCGCTCGGGCGTTCCCGCCGCCATTCGTGGGTCACTTCCGGGCGAGGCGGTTGCCCGGGAGCCGGCGGACGAGCCTGCGCACCTCGAGCACGCTCACGGCGGCGAGCACCTGCGCGGCCGACAGGGACGTCGCATCGACCACCTCGTCGATCGAGATCTCCCCGCCGCCGATCGCCTCGAACACCTCCCGCTCCGTGGGATCGAGCGAGCGTTCGGCGGGCTTTTCCGGGGCTTCGCCCCCCGGTGAAACCGACGTTTCGAAGAGCGGCCCGAACTCCTCGAGGATGTCGTCGATGCCGCCGACGAGCTTGGCGCCGTCGCGGATCAATTCGTGGCAGCCCTTCGACATGCGGCAGTCGATTGGCCCGGGCACGGCGAAGACCTCGCGGCCCTGTTCGCCCGCGAGCCGCGCGGTGATGAGCGCGCCCGACCGCTCCGACGCCTGCACGACGACCGTGCCGAGACACATTCCCGAGACGATCCTATTGCGCTGGGGAAACGCGCCGACCGAGGGCGCCGCCAGGGGAGGGCATTCACTCAGAAGGGCACCGTGGGCGATCACCTCCTCGGCGAGCGAACCGTGCTCCGGCGGGTAGATCGAGAGCACGCCGCTGCCGAGCACCCCGATCGTCCGGCCGCCCGCCGCGATCGCGCCCCGGTGGGCCGCGGCGTCGATGCCGCGGGCGAGGCCGCTCACGACCGTGTAGCCGGCGCGGGCGAGGCTGCCGGCCAGCTGCTCGGCGACCTTGAGGCCGTAGGCGGTCGCGTGGCGGGCGCCGACGATCGCCACGGCGAGGTTGTCACGCGACTCGAGTTCGCCGCGGGCAAAGAGCAGCGGCGGCGGGTCGTCGATCCGCGAGAGGAGCGGCGGATAGCCGCCCTCGCCCTCCACCCCCTCGAGCATGATCCGGACCGACCGGCGGCGGCAGAGTTCGATGACGCGTTCGGCCTCGTCGGCAAGCCGCGGGTCACCGATCGCCTCAAGCAGCTTCGGGCCAGCCCGGCCGACCTCGCGAATCGCCCCGGGGCTCGCCGAGAAGATCGCTTCCGGCGAGCCAAACCGGTCGAGGAGAAGCTTCCGCATCCGGGCGCCGACGCCCGGCACGCACGCCAAGCGAACGTGTGACAACAGCGATGCGTCGCGGACTTCCAGAGAGTCGTCGGGAGGCGAAGCACGGGGCGAGCGGGGCATGGCGGCATTTCCACGGCGAGGCGTATACTATACGGAAGTTCAATATGCAGCGTCGTCGCCGTGCCGTCAACCCTTCCAAACGCTCTACAGCGGCTTCACCCAGACGTTGCGAAAGCGGGTGGGGCTGCCGTGGTCCTGGAGGAAGAGCGGGCCTTTGCCCGTGGTGCGTAGCGATCGCTCGACGCCACGGAGGTGGTCGGTGACGCCGTGCCGGTAGGGAATGAACGGTGACCTCGGCTCGCTGAAGCTGACGCCATCCTGCACGAGCTTGCCGTTGAGCCAGGCGGTGATGCTGCCCTGCCTGACGATCCGGCCGGCGGCGTCGCGGCGTGGGGCGATGAAACGGATGTCGTAAACCTGCCACTCGCCAGCGGGCCGGGCGGCGTTGACGAGCGGCTTCGCGAACCGGTAGAGGGCCCCCTCGTCGTGATCCGTCGTCGGCTCGACGCCGTACGAGTTGAAGATCTGCATCTCGTAGTGGCCGTGGAGGTAGAGGCCGCTATTGCCGCTGGCCTCGGGGCTCACCATGAACTCGGCGTGGAGGTCGGCATCCTCGAACGTCACGGTCGACACGAGGTGGTTGGCGTTCTGCTGCGCCGAGTGCACCACGAGCGAGCCGTCGCGGACCGGCCAGTCGATCGGGCCCCCCGAGAGGCTCGTGAACTTCGCCGGCCCCTCCGACCCGTCGCCAAAGAGCAGGATCGCTCCGGCGGGCGGCTTCACCGGCAACGGCGACTGCACCGGCCGGAAATCTGCCACGGCCTTCAGCTCGGGCGTAGCCGGCGGCGGCAGATGGCGGTCGGCGAAGTCGGCGAACCGCATCCAGTCGTACTCGAGCAGGTCGTGGCCGCCCGACCGCACGTGGTAGCCGACATGGCCGCCGACCGGCGTGTCGACCGGGGGCCAGGCGGACGTGCCGAGGCCCGTGAGTCCGAAGAGCTTCCAGGCCGGTTCGGCCGCGGCGGCAGCGAGGAATTCCCCCTCGGGGTCGGCCCAGGTGTCTTCGATCGCGCTTGCCACGTAGAGCGGCCGCGGCGCCGTCATCGCGAGGAGCACGTGGGCGTCGCAGGGAAGATTCTGCTCGCGGCCGGCGTACGCCGCGAAGGCCGGGCAGAACCAGTGGGGAAATCGCTTCGTGATGTCGGCCACCGTCTCGCCGACCCGTCGCCGCTCGAGCGCCGCGCCGCCGCAGCCCGAATTATTCGAGACGACCATCGCGAACCGCTCGTCGCAGGCTCCCGCCCAGAGGGCCGCCTTGCCGAGCCGCGAGTGCCCCACCACGATCACGCGGGTGGAATCGACCTCCGGCAGCATGAAGAGCCAGTCGAGGATTCGCGAGAGCCCCCAGGCCCACGCGCCGATCGCCTCCGGCTCGTCGGCGGGCAGCTCGCCAGACACGGGCCGGCCGAGGGCCGCAAGCACGCTGTCGGCCCGGCCATCGGGACGGTCGGGAAAGATGTCGCAATAGCAGGCCGTCGCCATCCCGTAGCCGCGGGCGAGCATCGCCTCGACCGGGAAACGACGCGCATTCCCGCCCCGCGAGGCCTCGGTCGCGCGGTTGTTCACGATGCCGATCTTCTCGTCGTTCGGCAGCCAGGCCTGCGAGAGGCGGATCCCGGGGTCGGCGTGTTCTGCCTGGTTGCCCCGGAAGTTGAGCCCGAGAAAGACGGGGCAGGGGGGGCGCGCCTTGGGCAGGTACACGAGCACGTCGACCAGCCGCGAGTGCGGGCCTGCGCCCATCCTGAGCCGGGCCTGGAGACGCGTCGCGGCGACACCGCCGGCGAGCGTGACGTCGGCCCGCTCGACCTCACCTTCCGCGAAGGTGAAGGTCGGAGGCAGCCGGTGGCCGTAGACGTTCTTTTCGAGCACCGCGAACTGGTGGGGCCGGGAGACGTTCCTCCAGGCCTCGACCGTCGTGGCTCGTCGGCCGTCCGGCCCGGCAAGCAGGTCGGGGAGCGGCGAGGCATCCACTGGCTTCGCATCTTCGTCGGCGGCGATCACGGCCGGCGACAGGCCGAACGCCGCCACGAAGAGTGCGTGAAGCAGAAGAGCGCGGCCGGCCTTCAGCATGGGTGGGCCCGCAATCAAAGGCGGCCGAGGATCAGCCGGCGGTGGCCTTCAGCTCTGCGAGCTTGTAGGCCGTGCCGACGAGCCGATCCCAGTTCTTCTCGACGTACTCCGGAGGGCCCCCGATCTGGGCGACGACGTCGGCCACCTGCTCGGTGGGCACCATCTCGATCGCGTCCCACGGGCAGACCTTGAGGTCGTAGGGATTCGACTTCTTGCCGGGAATGTGGACGCAGACCTCGCAGCCGACGCACCGCTCGATGTCGATCTCGCACCAGCTCTGCAGGTTGTGGAAGGTGTCGTACTGCTGCACCTTGATGATGCAGTCGACGGGGCAGACTTCCAGGCAGCTCTCGCAGCCGGTGCAGTTGTCGGCGTTGATGACCGCCAGTTCCTTCGGCAGCTTCTTGCGGGGTCC
>JBBAVU010000224.1:0-4701 GCA_040397565.1 Pirellulales bacterium
CACGCGCGACGCTCACAGCCAGATCTGCAGCCGGCCGTCGAGCATGTCGGGCAGCTTCTTCGCGAGGATCCGCCGGATGCGGTCGTCGGTGTACCGCGTCGAGAAGTGGGTCGCGATGATGACCTCGTTGTGGAAGCGATCTCGCCGCGAGAGGAGGTCGTCGAGGTGCATGTGGCCGTACTTGTGGATCTTGTCCTTGCGGTGGGCGTGGGCGACGAAGGTCAGCTCGGTGATGAGCACCATCGCCTCGTACATCGCCGGGCAGCGGTCGAGCCCCTCGGGCGTGCTGTCGCCGAGGTAGGCGACCAGCGGCGTTCGCACCTCGTGCGTCACGTCCACGCCCGAGAGCCGCAGGTCGCGAATCTTGTCCCCCGGCAGGCCGTGGTATTCGTGCTTGAGCTTCCGCCTCCGCTCCCAGACGACGTAGCCCACGCTCGGCATCGTGTGGCAGGTGCCGGAAACGGTGACGACGTGCTCCCGCGACAGCTCGATCTCGTCGCCGGGCCGGGCCGGCAGGAGCGTGCAGGGGAGCCGGCCACGGTCGAGCCGGCTCACCGCCTTGAGGAGCTTCTCGATCGGCTCGATCGCCGTCTCGGGGAGGTAGATCGTCGGCGGCTCCATCTTCATCATCCGCCGCCTGGCGACATAGACCGGCAGGGCGGCGATGTGGTCGAGGTGGGTGTGGGTGATGAACCAGGTGGGGGTCGCCATGAAGGCCCAGGGCTGGCCGCCGAGGTCGAAGCCGAGCTTGAGCTCCGGAATCCGCCAGTAGCTCTGCACGGCGGCGCGGGAATAGCCCTCGACGGTGAGCCCCTTGTGGACGAAGGTGCGGATGGGGGCGTTGTCGAGCATGCGGTCACTTCGTGGTGGGAACGAGCCAAATCTCGCCGAAGATCTCCTCCTGGCGGGCGGTGATCTCGGATCGACGGACGAGCTCGAGCACCGCCAGAAAGATACCCACGACACGGGTCCGCGGCATCCCGTCGTCGAAGAGGTCCGAGAAAGCGAGCCTGCCCTGCTCCGCGACGAGCCCCATGATCCGTCCGGCGTGCACCTCGATCGGCGTGTCGTCGTGCTGGATCGTGCGAGGCTGCGCCTTCTGCCGCCGCTTGAGCACCCGCGACATCGCGCCGACGAGATCCCAGACGTGGGCGTCGGCGATCGTCACCTCCGCCGGCGTTCCGGCGACCGCCGGCTCGGCCGTGCGGCGGGAGAAACGCAGCTCCCACTGTCTCGCCCGGTCCTCGAGGAGCACGGCCGCGTCGCGGTACTGCTTGTATTCCAGCAGCCGCTTCACCAGGTCCTCGCGTGGCTCGTCCTCCGTCTCCTCCGCCTCCTCCGTCGCGGGCAAAAGCGCCCTCGCCTTGATCTCGAGCAGCACGCTCGCGAGCTCGATGAATTCGCCGACCTCCTCGATCGCGAGCGCCTCGAGCACTTCGATGTGCGCGACGAACTCCTCGGCCACCTTTGCGATCGGAACCTCCGTGACGTCCACCTCGTGACGCTTCACGAGGTAGAGCAGCAGGTCGAGCGGCCCGGAGAACACGGCGAGGTCGACTTTGAACATCGTTGGATCGGTGGTCCTTTCCGTCTCCCGCCGGCGGCCGCGTCAGGCGATCCGTCGCGACTCACGGCCGAGCCGGTCGACGACGAATGCCACGGCCGCCTCGGCGGCGGCGTCGGCGAATCCCCTCGCCGCGTCCACGCGGTCGAGCAGCCACTCGTGCGGCACGCCGAGCGCCGCGAGCTTGCCATGGAGCCGCGCGGCCCCGTCATACCAGACGGGGTCGTCCGCGTCGGCGGCAAAAAACTGGTTCCGCGGCCAGTTGAGCGGATGGATGTGGAGGATGGCGGTGTCCTGCCTCGCCCGCTCCACGTCGTCGTACACGTCCCAGAGCACCCCGCTTCCCTCGAGCCCTTCCCGCATCGCGAGGTGGAAGTCGATCGCGGGGGCCACCGCCGCCACCACCGGGAAGATCTCCGGCCGGCGGTAGGCGATGCCGAGCGCACCCTGCCCTCCGGCACCGCAGCCGATGACCGCGACGCCCGGGGGCTTCACGCCGAACCTCGTGGCGGCCTCCGCGAGCACGGCCCCAGAGACGAACGCCGCGGGCGACGTCACCGGATCGAACGATGGCACCACCCGTTCGAGCCACCAGGCATCGCCACCGGCCGGCACGATCGCCCGCAGGCCCGCCGCCTCGATCCGACGGCGGAGGGCCATTTCCGGTCCGGACGAAAGCCCGCCGAGATCGCCGAGGAGGATCGCGGCCATGCCCGGCGCCGCCGAGGTCGGCTCATGGATTTCGCAGGGCTTGCCGGCGACCTCGATCATCGACCAGCCGAATTGATCGGTCATGAGTGGTCACAGCGAGAGCCATTCGGGCGAAGCTTCATTCCAGCGATGTCACCGAAGGGAAACCGACCGAGATAGATCTCACCTGTCTTCATCAACGGGCGTTCCATCAGCGAGCGAGTAGATGTCTTGCCGCTCATCCGCAAGGTCGTCGTGCCACTCCGCGGCAACCCCGGCTTCCCAAAGCCGGTCTCCTGCGTCCCCTGAGGACTCAGGGACGATCACCACAACCTCGACCTCGCCCGCCGGCACAGCGACGGGGACGGTTGCGGTCAAACGATGCGCCGCGTCCACTTTTCCAATGACGCGAATTGGGGTCATACAACTCCTCTCTCCGGTGAAGTCACCGCCTCGCCGACGAGCCCGATTGTAGCCGGTTTCGACGGGTCGCGCCCGAATGATCAACGGGGCGGAAATGGTTCTGCGGGCCGCCCGCCGTTTTGTGAATCAGTCCTTTACGGCACCCGCGGAAGACGTCGTGTTTCCATGGCCTCGCCTTTTTGGTTGGGGCCGATTTAACGCGTTATGATAACGCTCCCGCATACGGCGGAAATCGACGACCCGAACCCCGACCGACCTCCGCCGGCGAGCCCGTGCAGATCCTCCTCTCCCAAGCAGACCTGGCCGAAGGCGTCGATCGGCTCGCCCGGGAGATCCGGCGTGACTATGGCGGCCGGCCGCTCTCGATCGTCGGTGTGCTCACGGGGAGCATCGTGGTCGTGGCCGACCTCATCCGACGGCTCGACGGCCCGGTGCGGCTGCACATGGTCCAAGCCTCGAGCTATCGGGGGACGGCCACCTCCCCGGGCCGCCTCGACCTGAGGCTCGACCTCCTGCCGGATCTCGACGGGCAGGACGTCCTGCTCGTGGACGACATCTTCGACACCGGCCGCACGCTCGAGGCCATCGTCGCGGAGCTCCGCCGCCGTGGAGCCACGAGCGTGAAGTCGCTCGTGCTCCTTCGGAAGCAGGGACGTTCGGAGGTCGCGATCGAGCCCGATTACGTCGGCTTCGAGATTCCCGACGCCTTCGTCGTCGGCTACGGCCTCGATTACGACGGCTGCTGGCGACAGCTTCCGCATCTCGCCGCCCTCGACGCCTCGGAGCTCGCGACACCGCGGGCCGACTTCCTCCAGCCCTGCCGACTCCCATGAGCGGATCGGGCCGTCGCGTCATCCTCGTGAGCCGCGGGCTCGACCCGATCGGCACCGGCCGCCAGGTGCTCCTCGCCGCGGCCGGCCTCGCGGAGCGGGGGTTCGAGGTGCACCTGGCCACGGTGTCGCTCGACGGCTCGCCTGACGGCCCGCTCGCGAAAGCCGCGGGCGGGATCGTCGCCGTCCATTCGATGTCGAACCGTCCAGCGCCGTCGAACATCCCGGTCGATCCCGCGGCGATCAGTGGCCTCGCCGGCCTCTTGCGTCGCGGCGATTTCGATCTCGTCGAGGCCTGGGGGTGGTCGAGCGGCGTCGCCGCCGCGGCCGCCCTCGCCGTCGCGGGCCTCGCCCGCGGCCGACGGCCGCCGCTGGTGTTCCGCGTGGCGACACCCTCTGGCAGGTCGTGGCCGCGGCGGGCCGCCCTGTCGCGGGCGACCGTCGTGCTCGCCGACGGCGACGACGTGGCGGCGGCCTGCCGAGAGGCGGCTCCCGGCACTCCGGTGGTCGTCGTTCCGCCCGGCATCCCGGCCGAGACTGTCAATCCCGCTGCCGCTCCACCGCGGCACGAGGTCGCGACCCGCTACGGCCTGCGGGCCGACCAACCCTGGACGCTCTGCGTCGCGCCGCTCGAATCGCCGTCACGGCTCGAGAGGCTCCTCTGGGCGATGGACCAGATCGACGTCGTCCACCAGGGGGTCGAGCATCTCCTCATCGGGGCGGGCAGCCAGTCCGGCCGGCTCGCCCGCCGGGCCCGCGTGCAGCAGGTCGCGGACCGGCTGAAGGTCGTGCCATACCCGCGGCCGCCGCTCCCCGAAGGTGCGAGCGATCTCGTCGCTCATGCAACGCTCGTCTGGCAGTCGGGCGAGGTCGCCCTCGGCGGTGTGATCCTTGATGCGATGGCCGCGGGCCGGCCGATCGTGGCCGTCGAGAGCATGTCCGCCCGCAACCTCATCGAGGACGGGGTGAGCGGAAAGATCGTGCCGGCCGATCCGGCGAGCGAGTTTCCCCGGCAGGCGGTAAAGATCCTCGAGGATGCGGCGATGGCCGCGCGGCTCGGCGAGGGGGCCCGGCTGCGGGCGACCGAACGCTTTTCGCTGCAGGCCTTCCACGAGGCGCACGCCGCCGCGATCGAACGGTTCACGTCGGGCATTGTGTGATCGGCACGCTGACGCCGAACGATCACGTTTGATT
>JBBAVU010000225.1:0-4623 GCA_040397565.1 Pirellulales bacterium
AGGATCATCGAGCCCGGCAGCAGTTCGGGCCTCCAGCTGCCGATGCTCCCCTACTACCAGGAATACGCCTACGACGCCGCGAAGAAGGCCCTCGTCGTCGTCGAGTTCCCGGAGAAGAAGTCGCAGCGGGAGAAGGAGACCACCGGCCCCTCGGGGCTGTGAACGCTCTGCCGAATCACTCCTGCGCCAGACGCCGCAGCGTCGCGATGCAGGCCTCGAGCGAGGGGGCGTCGTAGCCACGCAGGCGTCCCTTGCGGTCCGCCTCCTCGAGCACCAGCAGGTCCTCGAAGTCGACACTGGCTTCGAGCCGTCGCCGCGCCCGAGCGCCGAGCGCTCCCTCGTGGAGCTGCCTCGCCGCCGGCAGTTGCTCGACGAACCAGCGGGTGCGTTCGGTCACCATGTCACCGAGGAGCTCGATTCCGGCCGCCACGGGATCGCGGCGGTCCACCGCCTTCCCGACGTCGTGGACGAGCGCGGCGGTGAGAAGCTCCTCGTCGTAGGCTCGCTCGCGCTCGACCAGGTCGAAGACCTGCAGCGAGTGTTCGAGCGTGTCTCCCTCGGGATGTCTCTCGGGATCCTGCCGCACGTTCGAGAGCACGCGGACGAGCTCCGCGATGCGATCGAACCGGTCGCCGAGATGACGGGCCGAAGACGAGCCGCCCGCGATGTCGCGTTGGGCGGTTTCCCGGAGGATCGATTCGTGGCCGGGCAGGTCTCCCTCCGGAACGAACCTTCCCGCCACCCGCCTCGCCGCCCGGAGACGGGCGCGGTGGGCGTCCTGCCCCTCGCCGACGAGCCTGGCCGCCTCCCTGGCGATCCGCTGACGGAGCTTCTCGGCGGAGGGGTCGCCCGGTTCCGCGGGGGGCTCGGGTTCGTTCATCGCCATCGAAGCTCAGGGTTCGCGGGTCGCGTCGAGCCGGCGGTAACGGATGCCGCGGAGCTCGCCCACGGTCGCGTAGGTCGCGATCCCGAGTGGCCGCGACGCCTCCACCTCGCCGCGGATGGAGACGACATGGTCCTCGAGCGGCTGGTCGATGATGTTCTTCCCGTCGAGATCGCAGGCGATCCTCTCGGGCGTCACGCGGATCCTCACGGCATACCATCGCCCCTTCTCGAAGTCACGAAACTGCGTCGTCGCGTTGCGGGAGGCATCCTCGCCGTCGATGCTCGAGAGGCCCACGACGCCGCCCCCCCAGCCGCCGAGGATCAGGCTGCAGGGATCGTCTCCGACGGGAAAGGTCAGCCCGCAGAAGAAGTCGTTGCCGTCGATCCGGCGGGCCTCGAGTTCGATCTCGTAGTTCTGCTTCGGAAAGTCCTCCGACCAGGTGATGCCGGTCATGTCGGAGCCCATGCCGAGCCGGATCGCTCCCGCCTCGACCCGCACCTCCCCTTCCCCGCCGAACGGCGTCGACTTCCAGCCGCCGAGCGTCTTTCCGTCGAAGAGCATCATCCAGTCCGGCGGGTCCGCCGCCCCTGCTGCGAGCGGCAATGCCGCCATCAGGAATGCCGCGGCGGCCGGGAGGAGCCGACGGCGAGCGGCTGCGGAGGCATTGGGGCGAGATGCCGGACACAAAGGGAACATGCTCGCAGCATACCGCGGGGAACGGGACTCGTGGAAACACATTGGTTCGTCGGGGGAAACGGCGGGCTCCATCGGGGACTTGCATGAATACTGTGGTTATGTACACTACTGGGCGCACGACCACACTTCCCCAAGGAGACCGCCATGCTCGCCCGCCTCCAGACATTTTCCCTGTTCGGCATCGAAGCCATTCCCGTCGACGTGGAGGTCGACGTGTCTGCCGGAGCGCTGCCGGCGACGTTCCTCATCGGCCTGCCCGACGCCGCGATCCGAGAAAGCACGCCGCGGCTCGCCCGCGCGATGGTCAATTCCGGCTTTTCGCGGCCGAACGACCGGGTCGTGATCAACCTGGCCCCCGCCGAACTGCCGAAGCAGGCCGCGACGTTCGATCTTCCGATCACGCTCGGCATCCTCGCGGGCAGCGGACAGTTCTGCTCGGAGCGATTCGACCAGTACGCCGTCGTCGGCGAGTTGTCTCTCGAGGGGCAGACGCGGCCGGCCCGCGGCGCGCTTTCGATGGCCATGGCAGCCGCCCGCAACCGCGGACTGCGGGGCGTGGTCGTGCCCACGGCGAGCGCCACCGAGGCCGCCGTCGTCGAGGACATCGAGGTGATCCCGGTGGCGTCGCTCACGGAGGCGGTCCAGTTCTTCTCGGGAAACCTTCACATCGCCCCGGCCCCCGCCCGCGTGGATGAATGGTTTCATCGGTTCTCCTCGACCGACATCGACTTTTCCGACGTCCGCGGGCAGGAGGCGGCGAAGCGAGCGATCCTCGTCGCGGCCGCCGGGGGCCACAACGTGGCGATGGTCGGTCCGCCCGGCGGCGGCAAGACGATGCTCGCGAAGCGGGTGTCGACGATCCTGCCGCCGCTCTCACCAGCTGAGTCGATCGAGACAACGAGGATCTACAGTGCTCTCGGCCTGCTGCCCCCGGGCCAGCCGCTCGTGACGACCCGGCCGTTCCGCGCACCCCACCACACGATCAGCGAGGCGGGGCTCGTCGGCGGAAGGTCGATCCCGATGCCCGGCGAGATCTCGCTGGCGCACAACGGCGTGCTCTTCCTCGACGAGCTTCCCGAGTTCAATCGGCGGACGCTCGAGGTGCTCCGCCAGCCGCTCGAGGACGGCGCGGTGACGATCTGCCGCGCAAAGTCGAGCACCCGATTTCCGGCCGATTTCATGCTCGTCGCGGCGTTCAACCCCTGCCCTTGCGGCTACCGGGGCGATCCGCGGCGAGACTGCCAATGCACCGCCCCGCAGGTTGAAAAATACATGGGGAAAGTGTCGGGACCGCTGCTCGATCGGATCGACATCCACATGGAGGTTCCGGCGGTGCCCTTCCGCGAACTGTCGGCGACCCGCGCTGGCACCTCGAGCAGCCAGATGCGGGAAGCCGTGCTCGCGGCTCGCGGCCGCCAGGACACCCGCTTCAAGGAGTCGGGCGGCTCCATCGCGCACGCAACGCGATCCAACGCGCGGATGACGAGCCGCCAGATTCGCGAACACTGTCCGCTCGAACCGGCGGCGACCGAACTCCTGCGGGCCGCCGTCTCCGACCTCGGACTTTCGGCGAGGGCCCACGACAAGGTGCTCCGTGTCGCCCGCACGATCGCCGATCTCGACGACTCGGAGGTGATCCGGCCCGCCCACGTGAGCGAGGCGATCAACTATCGGGTGCTCGACAGGAATCTCTGGACATAAGGGCGATCAGCCGGCGGAACTCTCTGGACGGGATGGTTTGCCATGTGCGACAACGTCCACGATGACGATCCCCCCGTCACCTCAGACGCAGTCCACCATCGGCTCGCGACGCCTGCTCGCCGTGGCCGCGATCCTCACGGCATGTGCCGCCGCGGCGACCTTCGTCGACCTGCCTGTGGCGAGATTTCTCGCGGACGTCCGCCGGCCGGCAGCAGCTGCCGATGATATGGCGGAGGCAGCCGCTCCGCCGCCGCGGCGGCCGCGGGATTCCAGGCGGCTTCCCGGCGATCTCGTCCGGCTCCTGAACCTGTCGGAAGTGTTCGGCTACTCCCCCTCCGCCGCGATCATTCTGCTGGCCGCGATGATCCTCGATCCGTCGCTCGTTCACCGGAGAACGGCGGCTTCCTCGCAGCGGGGCACCGCCGGTCGTGCGACATGCCGGATGCCGGTGATCTCGGCGGACGCCATCCGGATGGTGGGAATGACGTTCACCGGCGGCCTCACGACCGACCTTGTCAAGCTGCTCGTGACGAGGGTGCGGCCCTACGCCGCGAGGCTCGACGTTCACGCGGTGGCAATCGACACCTTTTCAAACATCGAGGGAGTCGCGGGCGCCGCCATGCGGAGTTTTCCCTCGGGGCACGCGGCCGTGGCAGCCGGACTCGCCTCGGCGCTCTGCTGGCGATATCCGAGGGGTGCTCCGCTGTTCGTCGTCCTCGCCGCGTCCGCAGCCGCTCAGCGGCTCACATCCGGCTCACATTACGTGAGCGACGTCGCGGCGGGCGCCGCGATTGCCGTCGCCTGGGCCGCTTTTTGGGTCCGGTCGGCCGATCGGTCGAGTCTAGGCTGATTCGATTGGCAGAGCACGACGCGACGGGTAAGCTGATGGCTTTGAAGACGGAGGAAAATGCGATGGCTGTCCAGCGAAAGGCGAAGAAGGCTGCTGCGGAAGTTTCGGCGGCGGCGGAATCCACCACGCAGGTCGCCACCGCTCCTTCAAAGCCCCGCTCGGGCGCGAAGCGGGTGCTGCTCGTCGACGACGATGTCGAGATCCTCGAGTCGATGCGGACCGTCCTCGAGGCCCGCGGCTACGAGATCCTTCTCGCCCGCGACGGCAATCAGGGCCTCGTCATGGCCGAGCAGGAGGATCCCGATCTCGTCGTGCTCGACATGATGATGCCCAAGCGGAGCGGATTTCTCGTTCTCGAGAAGCTCCGTCGTTCGCGGCCCGTGCCCGTGCGGGTGATCATGATTACGGCCAACGAGGGAAGTCGCCACAAGGCCTACGCCGAGATGCTCGGGGTGGACGACTACATTCGCAAGCCGTTCGCGATGGATCG
>JBBAVU010000226.1:0-4614 GCA_040397565.1 Pirellulales bacterium
TCGATCTCGGCGGCCGTCGGCTTCATCACGCTCTCGGGCGTGTCGGTGCTCAACGGCATGGTGCTCGCAAGCGCCCTGCGGGAGCGGCTCGCCCGGGGCACCGCCCGCGACATCGCGGTCGAGGAGACGTCGGTCGCCTGCCTCCGCACGATCATCATGACGGCGCTCGTCGCGAGCCTCGGCTTCATCCCGATGGCGATCTCGGAGGGCACCGGCGCCGAGGTGCAGCGGCCGCTGGCGACCGTCGTGATCGGTGGCGTGATCACGAGCACGCTCTTCACGCTCTTCATCCTGCCGGCGCTCTACCGGATCATCCTACGGGTGCCGCCGGCCCTCGTGATCCCGAGCCGGGATTGACGGGCCTGCTCCGAACTCGTCAAACGTGGGTTCGAGTGAGGTGCGTATTACTGCCCTGCGGTGACGCCGGTGAAGAGTTCGTCGGGGCGGGTGGGCGTCGGGAACTCGAGCTTCGGAAGCTGGCTGATCGCGCGGCGGAGTTCGCGTTCCCAGCTGCCACGTATTTCCACGAGGTCGGGATCATCGGCGCCAAGCCGGCGGTAACGGCGGACGGCGAATTCGTCGGTGCCGTAGACGAGCAGGTCGATCGGCGGGCCGACCGCCACGTTCGACCGCATCGTCGAATCGAGCGAGATGAGGGCGAACTTCACCGCCTGGTCGAGGGTCGTCTCGCCGAACCTGACGCCACGGTCGAGGATCGGCCGGCCGTACTTCGACTCACCAATCTGCAAAAACGGCGAGGCCCGCGTGGCTCGCAGCGGATTGCCCTGCGCGTAGATCATGTAGAGCTGCGGCGGCTCGCCCCGGATCTGACCCCCGACGATCAGGTTCACGGCGAAGCCGATGTTGTCCCGCTCGAGGAATTCCCGGTCGAGCGCCGCCACCTCCCGCACATGGCTGCCGACGCAGCGGGCCGCCTCGTACATGGTGGGCACCTGCGCGAGGCCGCTGCCCGCCTGGAATTCGTGCTGCAGCCGCGTCATCACCGACTGGGTCACCGGCAGGCTGCCGCTCGAGAGAATCGTGAGCATCCGCTCGCCGGGCACCGCGAAGTTGTGCATCTTGCGGCAGACGCAGACCTGGTCGATCCCCGAGTTCGTCCGCGAGTCGGAGGCGAGTACGAGCCCCTCGTGGGTGCGAATTCCGACACAGTACGTCATCGATGGGCTCCGGTTTGGCGCGCGACTTGCAACTGTTGACAATCCAGTCGTCTGGCAACCTAGCCTACACGCAAAACCCGTCAAGGAACCGAATGCGACTCGGACGGCTGCTTGCCGAATAGGCAGGCGGTGCGAGTTTCGTGCGCAGTAGCCCCGCATCATGGCAAGCCCCGAGACCATCGCCGAGACCGTGGCCGACATCGATCAGTCGGTCGCCGATCCGTTCGCCGGATACGAACTCGGCGCCGCCTACGACGAGATGATCGCACAGGGGGGCGATCCGCGGGCCCACTACCGGCCGCTGCACGACCGGCTGCGCGGGCTCGATGCCGAGGATCTGCGGCGACGCAAGGCGATGACCGACCTCTCCATGAGGCAGGACGGCGTCGGGTTCACGGTCTACCGTGCCGACGAGGGGATCGAGCGGGTCTGGCCGATGGATCCCGTGCCGAGAATCATCCCGGCGAACGAGTGGCGGCAGATCGAGGCCGGGCTCGTGCAGCGGGTTACGGCGATCAACCTGTTCCTCTGGGACGTCTACCACGATCAGCGGATCCTGCGGGACGGCGTCGTGCCCCCCTGGCTCGTGCTCCAGGGAGGCTTCTTCCGCCGAGAATTCGTCGGCGTGAACGTGCCCCGGCGTATCTACGTGCACATCTGCGGCACCGACCTGATCCGCGACGCCGACGGCCGCTACCTCGTGCTCGAGGACAACGCCCGCACCCCCAGCGGCGTGAGCTACATGCTCCAGAACCGCAAGGTGCTCAAGCGGGTCTTTCCCGCGCTTTTCAACGACTACGACGTCCTGCCGAACGACGACTACCCCGCCGCCCTGCTCGACGTCCTGCAGTACATCGCCCCGGCGACCTCCAGCCAGCCGACCGCCGTTCTCTTGAGCCCGGGCATCTACAACTCGGCCTACTTCGAGCACAGCTTCCTCGCCCAGCGGATGGGCATCGAGCTCGTCGAGGGGCGGGATCTCTTCATAGACAACAATCGCGTCTTCATGCGGACGACCCGCGGTCCGCGGCAGGTGGACGTGATCTACCGGCGGATCGACGACGACTTCCTCGACCCCCTCACCTTCCGCAGCGACAGCGCCCTCGGTGTGCCGGGGCTCGTGAACGCCTACCGGGCCGGCACGGTGGCGCTCGCCAACAGCATCGGCACGGGCATCGCCGACGACAAGGGCATCTACCCCTTCGTACCGGCGATGATCCACTACTACCTCGCGCAGGATCCGATCCTCCAGAACGTCGAGACCTTCCGGCCTGAAGTTCCCGCCGAGCGGGACCACGTGCTCGCCAACCTCGACAAGCTCGTCGTGAAGCGGGTGAACGAGTCGGGCGGCTACGGCATGCTCATCGGGCCGGCCTCCACCCAGGCGCAGCGGGACGAGTTCCGCGAGCTGATCAAGGCCGACCCGCGGGACTTCATCGCCCAGCCGACGATCCAGCTCTCCACGCACCCCACCCTCGTCGATGGCCGGCTGGAGGGCCGCCACGTCGACCTGCGGCCGTTCATCCTCTGTGGTGAGCGGACGATCGTCACGCCCGGCGGGCTCACCCGCGTGGCGCTCCCCAAGGGCAGCCTCGTCGTCAACAGCTCCCAGGGGGGCGGCAGCAAGGACACGTGGGTTTTGGCGGACGACCGCGTGGTGCCGGCGGACGACCGCGCGGTTTTGGCGGACGACCGATCGACGTGAGGCGGGCGAGCGAAGTGAGGATTTCATGCTGAGCCGGGTCGCCGACGCGCTGTTTTGGATGAGCCGCTACCTGGAGCGAGCGGATCACGTCGCGAGGGCGGTGAACGTCACGTTCCAGCTCGATCTCGATCTCCACGGCGTGCTCGCGAATCCCGTGGAGCTCGAGTGGAATGCGCTCGTGTCGCTGCTCAAGCAGCCGCCGCCGCCGATCCGCCCGGGCGAGCATCCCGTCGCGGCCGTGCAGCGGTGGCTGCTCGTGGACACGGCGAACCCCGGCAGCGTCATGGGCTGCATGAACCGTGCGCGGAGCAACGCCCGCAGCGTCCGCGGCTCGGTGAGCCCGCAGATGTGGCGTGAGCTCAACAAACTGCACTGGCGGCTCACCGACGCGGCGCTGCAGGACCGCGTCGCCGATTCGCCGCACGACTTCTGTGACGAGGTCCAGACGGGCGTGCTGCTCTTCACGGGCGCGAGCGAAGCCACGCTCGTCCACGACGAGGGGTGGCACTTCATCCAGCTCGGCCGCTACCTCGAGCGGGCGGACAAGACCCTGCGGATCGTCGACGCCAAGTTCGGGCTGCTCGAGCGGTCGGGCACGGTGGACCTGCCGATCAGCAACCTCCAGTGGGGCGCGGTGCTGAAGAACTGCGCCGCCTACGAGGCCTACCAGCGGCTCTACATCAGCCGCGTCGAGCCGGAGCGGGTCGTCGAGTTCCTCCTGTCGAACGCCGACTTCCCCCACTCCGTGCGGTTCTGCCTGGGGCGGGTTATGCAGTCGCTGGCGGCGATCAGCGGCCGGCCCACCGACCGCTGCGATGACGACGTCTCGCGGGTGGTCGGCAGGCTGCACGGCGACCTCGCCTACCTCGATTCGGAGACGCTCGAGGGGGATCGACTCCACTCGTTCCTCGGCGACGCCCAGGCCCGCTGCGCCCGGATTTCGCACCTCCTCCAGCAGCAGTACTCGCTCCAGTGACCTTTTCAACGACGCGGCCCGGAGGACCCGACCGATGATCCTCGAGATCCAGCACGAGACGACCATCTCCTACGCGAGCCCCGTGCGGGAATGGCTCTGCGAGCTGCGGATGGAGCCGGCGAGCGACCGCGGCCAGCGGTGCCACTCGTTCCGGGTCTCGACCGGCCTCTCGCATCCCGTGGCCAACTACCGCGATGGCTTCGGCAACTCCGTGCATCACTTCAACCTGCTCTCGCCGCCGCAGAAGGTGCGGATCCTCGCCGCGAGCGTCGTGGAGACGGAGGAGTCGGCGGTCGGCCCGGTCGCCAGCCAGGTGACGTTTCCCGAAGCGGGGCCGCTCGGCTGGGAGCTGCCGCTGCAAACGCTTGACTACCTTCCCCTCCGTGGGCCGGTCCGCCGCACGCCGCAGCTCGAGCCGCTCCGCGAGGCGATCTCGCCCCGTCCGCGGACGCGGGTGGGGATGTGGGTCTGCCAGGTTGCCGAGCACATCCGAAGCAACTTCGAATACGCCCGCGACGTCACCGACGCCTCGTCGCCGATCGACCACATCCTCGCCCACGGCAAGGGTGTCTGCCAGGACTTCACCCACCTCATGATCGCGATCCTGCGGTCCTGGGGCGTGCCGGCCCGGTACGTGAGCGGCTACATCCACCGGCCCAACCGCGAGTCGCAGAGCCACGCCTGGTGCGAGGTGTGGCTGCCCGACGTCGGCTGGACGGGCTTCGACCCGACCAACGGCTGCCCGATCGGCGGCG
>JBBAVU010000227.1:0-4581 GCA_040397565.1 Pirellulales bacterium
TGTTCGACTGCGACGGCACGCTCGCCGACACGATGCCGGCCCACTACCGGGCCTGGCGGCAGGTCACCGACCTCCACGGCCTCCTCTTCGACGAAGACCGCTTCTACTCGATGGGAGGGCGGCCGACCCGCGAGATCGTGGCGACGCTCGCCGCGGAGGTGGGCCTCGAGATCGACCTCGAACTCGCCGTGCACCTCAAGGAGGAGGCATTCCTCGCGCAGCTCGATCACGTCGAGGCGATCGACCCGGTCGTGGACGTGGCCCGCCGCGTCGCCGGCCGGCTGCCGACGGCCGTCGTGACCGGTGGCTATCGGGCGGTCTGCCGGCGGATCCTCGAGCACGTGGGACTCGCCGAACTGTTCGACGAGATCGTGGCCAGCGAAGACACCACCCGCCACAAGCCGGACCCGGATCCCTTCCTCGAGGCGGCCAGGCGGCTTTCAGCCCGGCCCGAGCGGTGCGTCGTGTGGGAGGACAGCGATCTTGGCATCGCCGCGGCGAAGGCGGCGGGGATGCACTGGATCGACGTGCGATCGTTCCACATGCCGAAGCGGGTGAGCGGCTGAGGCTCGACGGCTGCGCATCGTGAAACCCTGACGGTCGTGACGGCTCCGCATGCTGCGGAAGGCGTTCTGATTCCGGGGAAGGCGGGCTGCCGATGAACCTTGTCGCGCGGCGCGAGTTCCGCTTTTCAACCCCCGAACCCCCTTCGGTCGGGCTTGCGACGCGTTGCCCCCACGAGGGCCCTGCCATGATTTCGATTCCCTCGATCGACCTGTTGGTGCGACGCCGAGCCACGGTGAAGACCGCGGTGGAACTGGAGCGGGAACGGCTGCGACGGGAACTCCTGCAACGGATCGTCGACCGCGAGATGCGGAAGCAGGCCGACCGACGCGGCCTCCGAGACTGATGGGCCGCATGCGACTTGCCGCCGCCGTCGCCCTCGCCATAACGCTCCATGGCGGGATGGCGGTCTCGGCGGACGAGCCGGAGCTCCGGGAGCCCTTCGACGTGGCCTGGGCAAGCCAGGTGTTCGGCGACTACCTCGCCACCGGCCACACCCCGAGGCCCGCGGTCGCGCGGATCGTCGCCGCCGACGGCAGCGGCACATCTGTCGGCTCGGGCGTGCTCGTCGACATCAACGCGACCCAGGGGCTCGTGCTCACCAACTGGCACGTGGTGCGGGAGTCGAAGGGGCCGGTGCTCGTGCAGTTTCCCAACGGGTTCCAGTCGGCGGGAACGGTGCTCCGGCAGGATGCCGACTGGGATCTCGCGGTGCTCGTGATCTGGAAGCCCGACTGCGAGCCGGTTTCGATCGCTCCGCGGTCGCCGGTGATCGGGGAATCCCTCACGATCGCAGGCTACGGCCGCGGCCACTACCGCGAGGAGACCGGCCCCTGCACGCAGTATCTCTCGCCCGGCTCCGGGCTGCCGCTCCAGCTCGTGGAACTCGTCGCGACGGCCCGGCAGGGGGATTCCGGCGGGCCGATCTTCAATGCCAGTGGAGAGTTGTCGGGCGTGCTCTTCGGCCAGGGGGAAGGAAGAACCGTCGGCAGCTGCGCCGACCGGGTGCGGATGTTCCTGACCGCGGTCGGTTCCAAGGGGTTCGATCAGAGCCGCTTCCAGCTCGCCTCCGCGGGCCGGGAAGTTTCAGCGGGGCCGGCCGCCCCGCAGCTTTCGGCCCCCGCGGCGGCCCAGTCGCCCCTGCCGCCGTCGCCCGAGGCTGCCGTCGATCCCGTGCAGCGGGTGCTCGAACTGATACGGACCTCGCCCGATGAAGCCATGCGGCTGGGCCTGTCGTCCGCCGGGGCGGTCGTGCTCACGCTGCTGGGGCTCCGCGCGCTTTTTTCCGGTGGTGGCACGCCGTCGCCAACCCGCGCTTCGCCGCCTGCCCGCACCCGGATCGCCGCCCGACGACCGGCCGTTGCCCGCGTCCCCGCCCGCGCCACATCCCGGTGGTTCGACGATGATGACGACGACGAGGACGACGACGATGATGATGACGACGACGACGACGACTGACGTCCCCGCCACGCGGGCGTCCGCTACTTCTTCTTTCGCGAGACGGTCGCCTTCTTGATCGTCACCGCCTCGACCGGCCGGTCGGACGCTCCCGTCCGCACGTCGCCGATCGCCTTGACGACCGCGAGGCTCTCCGCGTCGGCCGTCTTGCCGAAGGCGGTGTACTGGCGGTCGAGGTGGGGCACCTTCTCGAGACAGATGAAGAACTGGCTGCCGGCGGAGTTGGGGTCGTTCGTGCGGGCCATCGAGAGCACCCCCGGCTCGTGCGGCGTGCGGTTGAACTCGGCGGGGATCGTGTAGCCCGGGCCGCCGGTGCCGGTGCCCTGCGGGCAGCCGCCCTGGATCATGAAGCCCTTGATGACGCGGTGGAACGTCACGCCGTCGTAGAACCCGCTCTCGGCGAGGGCGACCATGTTGCGGACGTGGCCCGGGGCGTTGGCGGCATCGAGCGCGAGGCGGATCGGCCCCTTCGTCGTGTCGAGCGTGATCTCGTAGTCGACCCCGTCGATATCGAGCTCCTTCGCCGCCGCCTTCAGTTCCGCCGCGCTTGCCTTCGCCATGCTCGTTCCTCGTTCCTTTGGTTCAGGGTCTATGAATCGATGGTCAACGTCCGATCAGTCTCGCAAACCGCTGCCGCTCCGCCTCGAAGGCGGCGTCGGACAGCACCGGCTCCGAAGCGTCGCATGAAAGCGGCTCCGGCAGCTCCACCCAGCTGCGGCATCCTTCCATCGCCGGGGTCTCCACGATACGGTGCGGCTCCCGCCGCCGCCAGACCCGCACGAGGGCGACGGCCAGCCCCGGCTGGCGGTAGTCGAACCGCTCCTGCACGACCGCTGGAGCGAGGACGTGCATCGGTGCGAGCCGCTCCGCCACAGCCCGGTCGTCGATCCACTCCACCGCTTCGAGTGTCGCAACGAGATCGAGCGAGCGAATCGAGCCGCCCACAGCGGCTTGGTCGCCGGGGCGGGCGGCCGTGGCCGCCGCCTCCACGAACGGCTTGGCCTCGGGCAGGAGCCGATCCGCCGACTCGTGAAACCGCGTGGGGTAGATCCAGAACCAGGGTTGCGAAAAGCCGAACCGCCCAGCGGGGTCAGCGATGCCGCCGGCACGCAGGAGGATCGACTGCCTGCCGGCTCGGATGGCCGCCGCGACCGCGGCCCACTCCTTGAGGGCCGCCTGGACGGCGGGGGGTGGTGCGGCGGGCGGCTTCATGTGGGGCGGCCTCGAGGACGTGGGCGAATCGTTGGGTAGGATGCCCGGCATGGGCCTAACCCTCTCAGGCGAACGACCAGACGATCTTACCGGCGTCGAACTGGGTGGCTACGGCGTGCTCTGCCGGCTGGGCAGCGGCGGCATGGCCGACGTGTGGTTGGCCGAGCAGCGATCGCTCGGCAGGCATGTCGCCGTGAAGACGCTCAGACGCGACCGGCTCGGGACCGCCGGCGGCGACGCGAGCATCGCCCGATTCGAGCAGGAGGCGCGGGCCGCCGCCGCGCTTGTTCATGGCAACATCGTGCAGATCCACGAGATCGGCTGCGTCGACGGCATCCATTTCATCGCCGAGGAGTATGTCGGCGGCCCGACGCTCAAGCACTGGCTCGAAACGCGGGGGCCGCTCTCGGCGGAGCAGGGGCTGTCGCTGCTGTCACAGGTGGCCGCGGCGCTCGAGATGGCCTTCCAGAAGGGAATCGTGCACCGCGACATCAAGCCCGACAACCTGCTCCTGACGACGGCCGGCGACGTGAAGGTGGCCGACTTCGGCCTCGCGCGGCTCGCGCAGGATCCGACCGCGGCGCAGCTCACGCAGGAAGGGTTCACGCTCGGCACGCCCCTCTACATGAGCCCGGAGCAAGTCGAGGGACGAACGGTCGATGGTCGCAGTGACCTCTACTCCCTCGGCGCCACGGCCTACCATCTGCTTGCCGGTGTGCCGCCGTTCACAGGGGAGACGAGCCTGTCGGTGGCGCTGGCGCACGTGCGGACGGCGGCGCCATCGCTCGCGGGGCCGCGGCCCGATCTGTCCGTTGCGATCTGCGGGATCGTCGACCGGCTGCTCGAAAAGGATCCCGACGCAAGGTTTCAGCGGCCGGCGGAGCTACTCGCGGCGGTCGAGGACGCTGCGAGGGCGGCCGGGCTCGGTCGCATGCGGCAGTCGCTCGCGTGGCCCGACTGGCAGCCGCCGGCTCCTGCTTCGGGCGGGGCCACGGGGACCGCAGGAAAGGGGGCCGGAACGCGGTTCGGACGGACGAGCCCCGGCGGTTCCCTCGAGGCGGCCCGGGCCCGTCACGACGCGACGCTTCGGCTCGCGATGGCGATGGAGGAGGAGGAGCGAGCCAGGCGGGAAGCGAGGCGGTTCTGGCTCGGAACGGCCGCGGCGGCGGGCCTGCTGTTTGCCGCCGGTTTCGGCTTTGCCCGCGGCCGCCCCCGCCGCTGGGTGCCCAGGCGGCCGCCTTGAAGTCGATCCCTCCCAGCGTTAAAAACCGGGGTATAGTTCGTTGATCGTTGCCCCCATCGTCTAGTGGCCCAGGACGTCGGGTTCTCAGTCCGAAAACCGGGGTT
>JBBAVU010000228.1:0-4567 GCA_040397565.1 Pirellulales bacterium
CTCAAGCTCGGCGGCTACGGCATCCTGCGGATCTGTTACCCGATCTGTCCCGGTGCCGGCCTCTCGCTCGCCTGGCTCGTCTGCGGCCTCGGCGTGGTCTCGATGGTCTACGGCGCCTTCGCGGCGCTCGCCCAGACCGACTTCAAGCGGATGGTGGCCTACAGCTCGGTGAGCCACATGGGCTACGTCATGCTCGGCCTTGGTGTCTGGTCGGCCGTCGCCGGCGAACAGTACCGCTGGGACTACTGGGCCCAGGGCGTCAACGGCGCGATGTTCCAGATGCTCGCCCACGGCATCTCCTCGGCCGGCATGTTCTTCATGGTCGGCGTGCTCTACGACCGGGTGCACCACCGCAACCTCAACGAGTTCGGCGGCATCTTCAACCGGATGCCGGTCTACAGCGGCCTGGCGGTGGCGATTTTCTTCGCCGGGCTCGGCCTGCCCGGCCTCTGCGGATTCATCGGGGAGGTGCTCGTCACGCTCTCGAGCTGGAATTACAGCCCCGTGCTCGCGGTGATTTCGGCCTTCACGGTCATCCTCACGGCCGCCTACATCCTCTGGGCGATCCAGCGGGTCTACCTCGGCGCCGAGTACAAGGGGCCGCACGGCGACCACCTGACGCCGATGACCGGCCGCGAGCTGGCGATCGCCGCCCCGCTGGTCGCCCTGGCGATCGTCTTTGGCGTCTACCCGATGAGCCTGTTCCGCTACGTCACTCCATCGGTGAACAGGCAGGTCGAGACGCTCGCCGACTGGACGCGTTCGGTGCACGATTCCGTGGGCAACCGCCAGGGGGCCGCGGTGGACCGGCAGGGTGACGTCGCGGAAGCGGGGAGTGCCCGATGAACCCGTCCGTCTTCATCGACGCCACGATCCGTGACACGCTGTCGGTCTCGCTGCCTCATTTCCGGCCGGAGCTCGCGCTCGCGGCGACGATCGTGCTCGTGCTGCTCATGCGGATGCTGCCGGTGCTGCGATGGCTCGATTCGGGGCTCGTGGCGCTCGGCGGCGTGGCCTTCGCGGTGTGGTACTCCTGGCAGGACCTCAACGCCCTGGGGCCGCGGGACCGCGTCGAGCTCTTCACAGGGCTGCTCGTCTACGACTCGCTCACGGCCTACATCCGCTTCCTCATCTGCGGGTTCCTCGTGCTCTACAACCTGTTCACCCGCGTGTCTGGCATTCCCGACCGGGAGGACTCGGCCGACTTCCACGCGCTCGTGCTCGGGGGATCACTCGGAATGTGCCTCATGGCCTCCGCCAACCACCTGCTCATGCTGTTCATGGCGGTCGAGATGGCGAGCGTTCCCTCGTATGCTCTCGCGGGTCTGCTCAAGGGCCGCCGCGCGAGTTCGGAGGCCGCGCTCAAGTACGCGGTCTACGGCGCGGGCGCGGCCGGCATCATGCTCTACGGAGTGAGCCTGCTCGCGGGGGCTCTCGGCACATGCCACCTGCCGACCATGGCCGGGGAGCTCGCCCGGCTCGGGGATGGCGGCGTCGCCGGAGGCCTGGCGCTCGTGCTGTCGCTCGGGGGGCTCATGGTCGCCGTTGGTCTCGCCTTCAAGCTCTCCGCGGTGCCGTTCCACTTCTGGGCCCCGGACGTGTTCGAGGGTGCGGCCGCGGAGGTCGGCGCCTTCCTCTCCGTCGCGAGCAAGGCGGCCGCGGTGGCGCTGCTCGCCCGAGTGGCCTTCGCGCTCGTGACGCCGCCCGTCGCAGCGGAGGCGGCCGGCGCGGAGCCGATCCGTCATTTCATCGTCACCGTGATCGGCCTCATGGCGGCCGTCACCTGCACGCTCGGCAACCTCGCCGCCTATGGCCAGACGAACATGAAGCGGCTGCTGGCCTACTCGACGGTGGCCCATGCCGGCTACCTCATGATGGGCGTCGCGGCCGCGGTGGCGCTCTCCGGAGGGCACCCCGAGGAGGCCGGCACCGCGGTCGCGGCCGTCGCCTTCTACCTCGGCACCTACGTCTTCATGAACCTGGCGGCATTCGCGATCGTCGCCGTGCTGCGGAATCGCCTCCGCAGCGAGGAGA
Source organism: Pirellulales bacterium (assembly GCA_040397565.1). Classification (GTDB taxonomy): domain Bacteria; phylum Planctomycetota; class Planctomycetia; order Pirellulales; family UBA1268; genus UBA4655. The sequence continues at coordinate 2,035 of JBBAVU010000228.1, forward strand.
TCGCCTCCTACGCGGGCCTCGTTCGCTCGAGCCCCGGCATCGTCGTGCTCGCGGGCATCGTGCTCGTGAGCCTCATCGGGCTGCCGCCGCTCGCGGGCTTCGTCGGCAAGTTCCTCGTGTTTTCGTCGATGGTCGAGGCGATCGCGGCGGGGGCAGAGCGGCCGTTGTTGCTTTCGCTGCTCGTCGTGGGTGGCGTCAACACCGTTATCAGCCTCTTCTACTACCTGAGGGTGCTCAAGGTGATGACGTTCGACCCTCCGCCGGAGGATCGGGCGACCGAGCAGGTCGGGCTCGTCTCCCTGCCGGGGGCCGTGGTCACGGCACTCGCGGTTCCGGTGGTCGTGTTCGGAGTGTTCTGGTCCGGGCTCTACGCCCTGTCGGAGATCGCGGGCCGGTTCGCCTCCTGATCTCGGTGCCCGTGAATCCAGTCTGAGGGAAAGTGAGATGTCGGTCGTGCATGCAAGGGGTCGTGGTTCCGACGTTCCGCTCACGGAACTCGTCCGGTTGCTCGGGTCATCGCTGGCGATGTACGTCTCCGACGCCGGCATCTGGTCGTATCCGGGCGAAGAAGAGCTGAAGCTGGCGCTCGCGGACCTCGTCGGCGATCAGCGGAACGTGCACGATCGGGCGGCGGCGGTCCTCGATTCCCGGAACGTGCCCGTGCCGGGGCGGGATTTCCCGATCCGATTCACCGCGACCCACGACGTCGATCTGCGATTTCTTCTGTCGCGAATCCTCGAGGAACTCAAGCTTCAGGCGAAGACGCTCGACAGGATCATCGACGTGTCGGGAAGCGACTCCGAGACGCTGGAGCTCGCCCGAGAGGCCCGGGGCACGACCCTCGGCCATTGCGACGTTCTAACGCAGATCGCCTCGAAGGCCCGCGGCGTCTCTCCCGCCTGAACCGGGGGGATCGCGATGGAGTTCTTCGACAGCCACTGCCACCTCGATCCGGCCCGGTATGGCGACGACCTGCCGGCCGTGCTCGGCCGGGCCCGTGCCGCGGGTGTGACGAGAATGCAGTTGATCGGCACCAGGGCGGCAGACAGCGAGGCCGCTGCGGACCTGGCATCCCGCGAGCAGGGCGTCACCGCCGCCGTCGGGATTCATCCAAATGACACGGGCGACCTCCCGGCCGACGAGTGGGACCGGATCGTGAGGCTTGCGTCGAGTGGCAGGGTGAACGCGATCGGTGAGACAGGCCTCGACTGGTACCGCGACTTCGCGCCCCGGGAGTCGCAGCGGGAGTTTTTCGACCGGCACCTCCGGCTCGCGCAGTCGCAGTCGCTGCCGGTCGTCGTCCACTCCCGCGACAGCACCCGTGACTGTCTGGCCATGATCCGTGATGCGATGGCGAGGGGGCCGCTGGTCGCCGTGCTCCACTCCTTCACCGGCTCGGCCGAGGAGGCGGCCGAGGCGGTCGACCTGGGGCTCCACCTCGGATTCGCCGGCATGGTCACGTTTCGCTCGGCGGGCAGCCTCCGCGAGATCGCGAAGCAGGTTCCTGCCGACCGGATGCTCGTCGAGACCGACAGCCCTTTCCTCTCCCCGGAGCCGTTCCGCGGCAAGCGAAACGAGCCGGCCAACGTTGTCCACACCGCCCGGTGCCTTGCCCTGGCCCGTGGCGAGCCGCTCGAGCAGTTCGCGGCCTCGACGACTGCCAACGCCCGCCGCGTCTTCCGCGTCTAGCCACCGGGGGCGTGGTACGCTATCGCCCACATCTCGAGGAGGATCCCGCATGGTTCGCACCCCCAGCACGATGGTGCCGCTCGGCACGCCGGCGCCCGATTTCACATTGCCGAACGTGGACGGCTCGATGAAGAGCCTCGCCGACGTCGCGGGCCCCAGGGGCACGCTCGTGATGTTCATCTGCAACCACTGCCCGTTCGTGAAACACGTCGCCGGTCAGCTTGCCGAGCTCGGCCGCGACTACCTCCCGAGGGGCATCGGGTTCGCGGCGATCAGCTCGAACGACGTTGCCAGCCACCCGGCCGACTCCCCCGAGCAGATGGTCCGCGAGGCGGAGGAGCAGGGCTACCCGTTTCCCTATCTCTACGACGAGACGCAGGAGGTCGCGAAGGCGTACCACGCCGCCTGCACCCCCGACTTTTTCCTCTACGACTCCTCCCGCCGGCTCGCCTACCGGGGCCAACTCGACCCGAGCCGTCCCGACAGTGGCATTCCGGTGACCGGGGCCGACCTGCGGGCCGCGATCGACGCCCTGCTCGCCGGCAAGCCCCCCGCCGCCGAGCAGCGTCCGAGCCTCGGCTGCAACATCAAGTGGAAGCCCGGCAACGAGCCGGCAGCTTTCAGCTAGCGGGAGGTTCGGGGCTGCCCGTGTGCCGCTCGCCGGACGCTCGCTGCGGGTTCGGGACTGCCCGTATGCCCTCGCCGGACGCTCGCTACGGACATCCTGTCCTTCGCTCGCTCGGATGCAGACCGCGCTCCGCAATCCTTGCTGCGCTTGTCTGCATACGCCGTCTCGGGCATACGGGCAGCCCCGAACCGTCAAACGTGGTGCTGAATGATTCAC
>JBBAVU010000229.1:0-4563 GCA_040397565.1 Pirellulales bacterium
CTCGACGGCGGGACTCTAGGAGGTCTGCCCGCAAAGCCGCAAGGCGAAATCAGGGCCGATCACGGGCGTTTACGGGGCCTGCGGTCAATCCAACCGCAATGGAGTTCACTTGAAGGACGCCGCATTGCCGCCGGTGGAGCAGACGCATCGTCGCTACGGTGAGGATACACCTGATGCTCCTCAACGTCCGCTCCACCGGCGTTCAGCATCAGAGTGCCTGTGTGATTCATTGAGCACCACGTTTGACCGGTTCGGGGCTGCCCGTGTGCCCGAGACGGCGTATGCAGACAAGCGAAGCAAGGATTGCGGAGCGAAGTCTGCATCCGAGCGAGCGGAGCCCAGGATGGGCGCAGCGAGCGTCCGGCGAGCGGCACACGGGCAGCCCCGAACCTCGCTACACGCGACCGACCACGAGAGATGCGTTGTGGCCGCCGAACCCGAAGCTGTTGCTCATCGCGACGTCCACCTTCGCGTCCCGCGGGACCTTCGGCGTGTAGTCGAGGTCGCAGTCGGGGTCGGGGTTGTCGAGGTTGATCGTCGGCGTGATAACGCCCCTCGAGACCGTGAGGGCGCAGACCACGAGTTCGATGCCGCCGCTGGCGCCGAGCGTGTGGCCGAGGTGGCTCTTCGTGCTCGAGAGCGCGAGCCGTTTGGCGTGGTCGCCAAAGACCCGTTTCACGGCGACCGTCTCGGCCTTGTCGCCGAGGGGAGTGCTCGTGCCGTGGGTGTTGATGTACTGCACGTCGCCGGGATTCCGGCCGGCGTCGGCGAGCGCCATCGACATCGCCCTCGCCGCGCCGCGGCCCTCCTCGTCGGGCTGCGTGATGTGGCCCGCGTCGCCGCTGGCCCCGTAGCCCATGAGCTCGCAGTAGATTCTCGCCCCCCGGCGGCGGGCGTGCTCCAGTTCCTCGAGGACGACCACGCCCGCCCCCTCGGCGAGCACGAAGCCGTCGCGGTCGACGTCGAAGGGGCGGCTCGCCTGCTGGGGGGCGTCGGTGCGAAACGACAGGGCCCGCATGTTCTGGAAGCCGGCCAGGCCCATCGGCGTGAGGGCCGCCTCGCTGCCGCCGGTGACCATGACGTCGGAGTCGCCGTACTGGATCGACCGGAGGGCCTCGCCGATCGAGTTGGCGGCGCTGGCGCAGGCGGTCGCGACCGAGAAGTTCGGCCCCTTGATGCCGTACATGCTCGAAACGTGGCCGCTGCCCGAGTTCACCATGAGCTTCGGGATCGTGAACGGGGAGACCTTGTCGATGCCCTTCGTGAGGAGCCGCTCGTGCTGGGCCTCGAACTCGGAGAGGCCGCCGATGCCGGACCCGATGATCACGCCGCAGCGGTGCGGATCCTCCTTCGAGAAGTCGATCCCCGAGTCCTTCACGGCGTCGGCCGCCGAGGCCATGGCGAACTGCGTGAACCGGTCGAGGCGGCGAAGCTCCTTCGGGTTGGCGATCCCCTCGTTCTCCGGCGTCCAGTGAACCTGGCCGCCGAACTGGACCTTGAAGCCGCTCACGTCGAAAAGCGTGATGGGGCCGACGCCGCTTTCACCGCGGAGCAGCTTCTCCCAGAAAAGTTCCACGGGGCGGCCGAGGGAGGTGACCACACCCAGTCCTGTAACGGCGATGCGTCGCTTCATGCGGCGATGACCCGATCCTTCAGGTGTTGAACTCGTGGGTGGACCCGGCCCACCCACCGGCGAGGGCGTCCAGGGACGCCCAATCGCCACGGGCCGACACGACGGGGGACGGCCCGTGGCCCGGCCCTCCGGCGGCCGGAAACTACCCCTGGCTCTTTTCGATGAACTCGACGGCCTGGCCGACGGTCTGGATCTTCTCGGCGGCGTCGTCGGGGATGTTGATCTCGAACTCCTCCTCGAGCTCCATCACCAGCTCGACCGTGTCGAGCGAATCGGCACCGAGGTCGTTGATGAACGACGTCTCGGGGGTGATCTGATCCTTGCTCACGCCGAGTTGGGACGCGACGATGTCGATCACGCGTTCCTGAACTGTTGCAGCCACTTCTCGCCTCCTGGGAAACCGATGAACACGCCCGGCACGGACACCGGGCACTCCAGAACACAACTCGGCACGCCGCGGACCGGAGCTATTCCTTCCATGGACTCCGAACCGGACTCGCGAATGATATAACGGCTCCCGGAAAACCTGTCCAGACCTGCCAGGCCTCCCGATTTCGCCGACCGGCATCTTCAGGCGATCAGGCCCCCGTCGACCACGATCACCTGCCCGTTGACGTAGCCGGAAGAGGGGGATGCCAGGAAAAGCACCGCTTCGGCGATCTCCCACGCCTCTCCGAGCCGCTTCACGGGGACGCGTTTCTTGACCTCGTCCAGCAGGGCGGGGCCCAGGGCGGCCGTCATGTCGCTGGCGATGAAGCCGGGGGCGACGGCATTGACCGTGATTTTGCGGCCGGCGAGTTCCTTGGAGACCGTCTTCGTAAAGCCGATCAGCCCCGCCTTCGAGGCTGAGTAGTTGGCCTGCCCCGCGTTGCCGATCATGCCCGAAACGCTCGCCACGTTGATGATCCGCCCGTACCGCTGCTGCATCATCGGCCGGCTCGCGGCCCGCGTGAACAGAAACGGCCCGCGGAGGTTCGTGAGGAGCACCTCGTCCCACTCCTCGTCGCCCATGCGGGGCAGGAGCGTGTCGCGGGTCACCCCTGCGTTGTTGACGAGCACGTCGAGCCGGCCGAGCTTTGCCACGACCGCCTCGACCGTCGCGACCACCTGCTCCGGCTTCGAGACGTCGCAGGGAAACTCCTCGGCCCTTCCGCCCGCAGACCGAATGCCGGCCGCGACGGCCGCGAGCTTCTCGGCGCTGCGGGCGACGAGGGCGACCGTCGCACCATTGGCGGCGAGCGTCTCCGCGATCGCCTTGCCGAGGCCCTGCGAGGCCCCCGTCACGATCGCCACCTGGCCGCTCAAGTCGACGTGCAGCCGCTTCTCGGCGGCGGAATCCTGCTTCTCGCTCATGGGACGCTTGGCTCCTGGAACGTGTGGACTAGTCGGGAATGCCGCTGGCCTTGGCGGCACGGTTGATTCGCTTGAGCAGGCCCCGGAGCACCCGGCCGGGCCCGATCTCCCAGAAGTGGTCGACGCCGGCCGCCAGCAGGTGCTCCATCGATCGATGCCACTCGACGACGCCGCAAACCTGCCTCGCGAGCAGCCGGCGGATTTCACCGGGGTCGTCGTGGGGCAGGGCGTCCACGTTGCTCACCACGGGAATCCGAGGCGGCCGGACCTCGATCCCCGCGAGCACCGCGGAGAGCCGGTCGACGGCATCCTGCATGAGCGGCGTGTGGAACGCCCCGGCCACGTCGAGCCGGACGCACTTCATGGCCCCCGCCGCCGCGGCGGCCGCCTCGAGCCGCTCGCAGGCCGGCCGCTGCCCGGAAACGACCACGTTGCCGGGGCAGAGCACGTTCGCCACGGCGAGCACGTCTTTCCCACGGGCCTCGTCGCACAGCCCCGCCACAACCTCGCGGTCGAGGCCGAGCACGGCCACCATCATGCCGGGAGTCCGCTCCGCGCATTCCTGCATGGCCCGGCCACGCTCGGCCACGACGCGAATCGCGTCGGCGGGCTCGATCGCACCGGCGAACACGAGCGCCGTGTACTCGCCGAGCGAGAGCCCGGCGGCCGCGGAGACCGAGCCCAGCGGCGACTCGTCGCGGTCCGCGAGCACCTCCAGCGCCGCGAGGCTCGTGACCAGTAGCGCGGGCTGGCTGACGGCCGTCGTGTCGAGCTTTTCCTTGGGTCCCGACCGGCAGATCGCCTCGAGGTCGTATCCGAGAATGGAGCCGGCCAGGTCAAACAGCGCTCGGACCTTCGGATGACCATCGGCCCAGCCGCCGACCATGCCGACCGCCTGGGCTCCCTGCCCCGGAAAAAGCACCGCGACCTTGCTCACCGCATCCCCCGAAAGGGGCCTCGTGGGGGTCAAAATCGTGGGGGCCGACGGCTCACTCTTCCGACTTGATCACGATCCGGCCCATGTAGAAGCCGCATCCGGGGCAGATCCGGTGGGTCGGCGTGGCCTTGCCGCAGTTGGGGCAGAACGTGAGTTGGCGGGGCGTGAGAAAGTCGTGGGCCCGCCGGGAACGCGTCTTTTGATTCGATTGCCGCCGCTTTGGAACTGCCATGATCGTCGAAACCCTGAAGCCTGAATCCGCCGGAAAACGGCCGTTTCCCGACTTCACAACTCTAGCCGCAGGCCCACGGGCCGGTCAATCGGACGGCCTCTTCGCCGGGCTGGCCGCGTTTTTTGCGGTACGTCAGGCGTGCTGGGTTCGGGGCTGCCCGTGTGCCGCTCGCCGGACGCTCGCTACGCCCATCCTGGGCTCCGCTCGCTCGGAGCTGACTGGCGCTTCGGCATCCTGCCTGCGCTGGTCAGCTACGCCGTCTCGGGCACACGGGCAGCCCCGAACCGGTCAAGCGTAGCGACGATGCGTCCGCTCCCCCGGCGGCAATGCGGCGTCCTTCTAGCCTCCTTGAGCGGCTTTTCAGAACAGCCGGCCCTGGTCGGTGCGGCGGACGACGCCGAGGTGTTC
>JBBAVU010000230.1:0-4536 GCA_040397565.1 Pirellulales bacterium
CGGAAACCCTGTTGTCCTGGTACCTGAGAGATTCGCCGCAGGCCGCGCCCGCGGGTTGCCCCTTCGGTGGGCGGGGCCAAAAAGCCTCGCCGCTCTCCAACAGTGTCTGTCGTCAGTACTTTTGCCTGAGCGTTCGGCCTTCGGCGGTCTTTCGACTCTCTCCTGACTCCTGGAGTCTAGGCTCCGCCCCGAAAACCGACAACGTCCCTCGGCCTCGGGCGGCCCCCGCCCGCGTCGATGCGGCGGAGAACGGTGATGCAGTCGCCGAAGCGGGGCACGCCGATGCGGCACGGGCCGGCGGGCGATTGCCATTCCCACGTCGTCTCCTGGCGGTCCACCACGAGCCCCGCCCGTCGGGCCCAGCGGCGGATTTCCCGGCGGGAGACTCGCGATCGCCAGCCGTGATCCGCGGTCGCATCGCTCGTGCCGCGAAACCACGAGCGGAATGCCGCCCCGGCGGCTGCAAACCTTCCGGAGCGACGGTCGGAATGGTGCACCACCGCGACTCCCCCGGGCCGCAGCACCCTCCCGATCTCGAGGAGATACGACTCGCACTCCCGCGGGCCGACGTGCACGAGGCAGTCATAGCTCCACACCGCATCGACTTGGCCGGTGAGGTCGGCGGGCAGATCGCCTCCTTGCGAGACGTGCGTCCGCACTCGGCCACGGCCCGCGAGCCTCGCGCGGCAGGCGTCGAGGCAGTTTGGCGAGATGTCGCAGAGCACGAGCTGGCCCGCCCGTTCGACGAGCCACTCCGACCAGCGTCCGTGGCCGGGCCCGATCTCGAGCATGCTGCCGCCGGCCGGAAGAAGCGGGCCATACCGCGCCGTGATGCCGGCCTTCCACATGTCGTACGCGACGCCGCAGGCCTGCGCCTGGCCATCCCACTCGTCGCCGTCCTTCGACCAGGGATCCCGCATGTCCCACTGCGCGAGGTTGTGGACCACCGTGTTGTCGCCGCCCGCACCGGCATCGCCGCGGGCGGCTTCCGCGGCCCGCAGCCTCGCCTCCGCCGCCAGCCGCCACTGGCGGACCGGTTCGCCGAATCGCCGCTCGAGTTCGACGATCATCGGCAGCCAGCGGGCGGACAGCTCCGCCTTCACCCGCGCGAGCTCCGGCCAGGCGACCGCGGCCGGTCCGGCATTCCTCGCACGGTCGAAGGTCTCCCCGCCGGCCGCTCCCGGTGGCAGCGGACCGATGCCGAGGAATTCGCAGGCGCGGGCGATCACGCCGTCCGGGTCTCGGGCGATGTCGTCGTGAAAGAGCACGAGCAGGCGGCCCTCGGGGAGCTTTCGCTGCCAGAGGTCGAGCGTGCGGAGATAGTCGGTGCGGAGAACGTTCGAGGCGTCATGGCACGCGTGCCGAAGCTCCGCGGCGGTCGGCCCTGCGATTCCCGACATGCCCAGCGCATGCATCGCGCCCGAGACGGCCCGCGCGATCGGATCGCGGAGAATGAAGATGACCTTGAGATGCGGCATGACCCGAACGATGTCGTCGATCCGGGTTTCGTCGAGCGTGGCGTAGCCCGGCGTGAAGTCGCAGGCGAGGCGGTCGGGCGGCGCGGCGGCGAACGTCGCCGCGTAGTTTTCCCACGAGTGGGCCGGGGGAAAGGCGTGCCGCACCAGCCTGCGGACCTGGTGCTCGCGTTCCGGCCCCGAAGCCCGGTCATCCGCGACCGACCTCAGGGCCGCGAGCGACTGCTGCTGCCGAAACTCACCGACGACCGGATCAATGCCATCCCAGTCGAACTGGTGAAACTCCTTGATTTCGCACCGCCACATCCGCGGATGCGACTGGAGAACCGCGTGGAGCCAGGTCGTGCCGGACCGCTGCGCTCCGATGCAGAGCACGTCGGGCAACCGTGGAGGACCGGCGAAGTCTTCGAGCCGCCCGATCGCATCGCCGAGCCGCACGACTTCCGTCGCCGCCGGCGGCAGTCCGACCGGCCCGGTGCCGGCCTGCACGCCAAGGGCGACGACCGGCGTGCGCGCGTTGAGGATCACGGCCGCCGGCTCCCCGGCCCGCGCCACGAGCGGGACCGTCTCCTGATCCGCACCGCCGCCCGCGAGGACCGCCCGAAACGACCCGTGATCGACCGCGTCGGCCTCGCCCGCCCCTACGAACGGAAACCGGAAGATATAGAGGCCCGCCGGCAGAAGCGGACCATCCGATGGGACTGCGTCGCCGCCCGAAAGCGGCATCCGCTGGAAGCCGTCGAGGCTCCGGCCGTCGCCCCATACGCGGACCTGCCTCGCCTGACCGAAAAATTCCGGGACCGGTAACGGATCGGGCCAGGATCGAACGAAGCGATCGCTCCGCCAGTGATCGGTCCGGGGCGAGTTCGGCGTGGCGGCCGACGGGTCGCGGAGATGCCACGACGCCAGCGTCTCCGGATGCACCTCGATAGGCGATCGGGCGGCAACCCGCTTGTTGAAATGCCAGTCGCCGAGCGCCGGAAGCCCCTCGTGAAAGGGCCCGACCTCGTCGTACACCCGTCGGCGAAACAGGAACGAGATCGGTGGAAAGTGATTCCGTTCCGCGAGGTCGGCGCTCGTGACCCGCACGAGCGTCGGGCCGCACTCGACCACGTCGATCGGCACATGCTCGCTGCCGTCCCATCGCTCCCGCACCATCCGGCTGCGGCTCGCCGCGGCCGCGTGGCCGCCCGCGTGGAGCTTCGCCACCATCCTCGCGAGGAAGTCGGGGCTCCAGGTGTCGTCATCGTCGTGGATCGCGATGAAGTCACCATCTGCCGCGGCGATGCCCGCGTTGCTCGCCGCCTCCATGCCGTACTGGCGATCGCGGTGGAGGATGCCCACGCGGCCCTCCAGCAGGTGGCGATACGGTGAAATCTCCGTCTCGACGAGGTGCGGCGGCCCGCCGTCGTTGACGATCTGGAGGAACCAATTCGGATAGGTCTGCGAGAGCACGCTGCGCACTGCCCGCGGCAGCATGTGGATCCTCCAGCGGGTCCGCATCACCACCAGCACTCGGCCGAGGTCCGGCGGATCGCTCTCCCCGCCCGGCGGCACGATCACCGTGCTGTCATCGCCCACGGTGGTCCGGTGGTGCCAGAGCGAGGAATCGACGAGTCTCGCCGCGGCTGCCGCACGGGCCGCCGCGTCGGGAAGCCCGCAGAAATCCCCCATCTCGGAGAATGCCGCCCGAGGATCGCGGAGGATGAAGTCGTGCCGAAACGTCCTGCTTGCGAGCCCCGCCGCATCGCGGTCGATGCTCCGCTGGTGGTCGGCCCAGATTCGCACCGCGAAGTCCCGGGGCATGCCGTTGCGGTCCGCGAGCGAGGCGGCCACCTCCTCCGCGTCGCGAAAGATCCGCAGGATCCGCAGCGTCGCGCCGACCCGCTCGGCCACGGCTTTCCAGAGCGGGATGAGCAGGCTCGACCGCGGATCCTTCACGAGCCAGTGGCCATGGGTCGCCACCTCGGCCCGGGCGATCGCGGTGAAGCGGTCGATCGTCTCCTGCGTGTCGGGCCACTCCATCCATCGGCTCGGCAGCGGACCGGGGGACGAATGCCACTCGCGGCCGAACCGAATGAGGAGCCGCTCCTGGGCCCGCCAGACGTCGGCGTGCTCCCAGTGGCCCCGCGGGTTGGCCGGATGCGGCTCCGTGTCGACCCGCTCGCCCAGGTTGGCTCCCATCGCATGCAAGCCTCGAGCGACGAGCGACGTGCCCGAGCGGTGCATGCCGACGACGAGGATGATCATCGCGTTATCCAGTGGTCACTCCCTGCGGGTCGTTATGAACGCCGGCTCCGTTCGAGACAAGGCGACTTTCGATCGCGGAGGAAATACAATCCCGGCTCGTCTGCGTGATCATGTGCAGTCCCTCGGGAGTCGGGCGTGGAAGTCGATCTGTCGTTCAACGAGACGGGCGCGGGCCCGCCGCTCGTGATCCTCCACGGGCTCTTCGGCTCGAAACGCAACTGGTCAACGATCGCCGCGGGCCTGGGCCGATCGCACCGCGTCGTTTCGGCGGACCTTCGCAACCACGGCGGGAGCCCGTGGTGCGACGAGCACGACTACGCGTCGATGGCCGCCGACGTCCTGCGGCTCGTGCGAAGCACGATCGGCGGCCCAACCGCCCTTCTCGGCCATAGCATGGGGGGCAAGGTGGCGATGGTCGTGGCGCTACTTCATCCGGAGATCGTCGATCGCCTCGTCGTCGTCGACATCGCGCCGGCCCGGTCCACCGCCACGTCGATCGAGGTGCTTCGGGCGATGCGGGCCGTGCCGCTGGCAGATTGCTCCCGCCGGTCCGACGTCGAGGCGGCGCTCGCGGCCGCGATCCCCGACCGCGGCCTCCGGGCATTCCTCGTGCAAAACGTGGCCAACCGCCCCGAGGGCCTCGCCTGGACGGTCAACCTCGAGTCGCTCGAGCGGCACTTCGACACGATCCTCGACTTTCCGCCGACGCCGCCCGGGCGGGTGTTCGACAAGCCGACGCTGTTCATCGCCGGGGCGAAGTCGGACTACATCCAGGACCGGCACCGGCCGGAGATATCGCGGCTCTTCCCCG
>JBBAVU010000231.1:0-2451 GCA_040397565.1 Pirellulales bacterium
TGCCCGTCGTCGGAGACGAGCATGTGGAAGTTCACCCAGTATTCGTGGCCGCGGACCTTGTAGAGATGCGGCGAGACCTGCCAGAGGTGCGGCACGGCCGTGGGCCGCGAGATGCGGTCCTGGTCGCAGCCCGCAAACGTAAACACCTCCCAGCCACGCTTCATCACCTTCTCGAGCCGGCGGAGCTTGTTCTGGAATGCGGCCAGCTGCGGCGCGGCGTCGCGGATCGGCGGACCGTGGGCGGGCAGCATCGTGAGCGGCGAGAAGCCCTCGAGGTAGCCGGCCGCCGTGGCGAGCGTGTAGATCCCCTTGCAGAAGCCGTAGTCCCACTCGCTGTCGAACCAGGTGTGGAGCACGGCTCCGTCGAGCATGAGGTCGCCGGTGAATGCGAGCCAGCCTGCCTTCGCCTCCCCTGCCCCGCCCTGCCGCAGGAGGTAGCTCATCGAGCCGGGACTGTTGCCGGCGGTCTCGGTGCACCAGAATTCGTGGCCCCGCCACGTGAACGCGTCCATCTTCTCGAAGGCCCGGTCGATCGGGATCGGCTGGATCGGCGGGCGGACGTAGCTCGCCCCGTGGACGGTGAACCTGTCGGAGAGCTGCGGTGCGGCGTGACGAAAATCGAGCGGCTTCTCGAAGAGGTCGCGCTCGGCGGCAGGCGCCGCGATCTTCACGCCCCGGCAGGCGGGATGGCCGGCGAGTCTTGGGAAGCCCTGGCACTGCTCGCGATGATGGTGGGTGAAAAGTACCCACTCGACCTGCGTGACGCCGATCTGCGGCAGCGCGTCGAGCACGCTGCCGTCGCCGAGGTCGATCAGGATGGCAGCGGAGCCGTCCTTTACGACGTACGAATTGCAGGTGTCAGCCCAGCGGAAGATGCCGGGGGCGACTGGAGTGAAGGCCTGAGCCATGCCCGCTATGATACCGCTCCCCGGAGTGAAACCATGATCCTCGATTCGCTTCCTCTCTGGCGTCGCTACGCCCCGCTCAACCCGCGGCTCGCCCGCGGATTTGCCTTCCTCGAGCAGCTCCCGGCCAATGCGGCCGAGGGCCGGCACGCGATCGACGGCGACGCGGTCTACGCGATGGTGCAGCGGTACCGCACCCGGCCCGTGGCGGAGATGCAGCTCGAGGCGCATCGCCGCTACATCGACATCCAGTATCTCCTGAGCGGCCGCGAGGTGATCCACTGGGCGGCTCTGGCCGGTCTCGCGGAACCGCGAAAGCCCTACGACGCCGCGACCGACGCCGCCCTCTACGCCACGACGCCCGACATGACGCCCGTGCAGCTGCAGGCAGGCCAGTTCGCGATCCTCTTTCCCGACGATGCCCACGCTCCGTGCTGCGCGTGGGGCGATCCGGCCGAGGTCCTGAAGGTCGTGGTGAAGGTCGAGGTCTGACGCAACCCCGGTCTCATCCACCGAGCCGATTGCAATCCGCGCTACGACAATCGGACAACAGCGAGGCGACGTCGGCCTCCGTCGTCGCCCACGAGCACATGAACCGGCAGCCGCCGCTGCCGATGAAGTCGTAAAATCGCCAGCCGCGGGCCCGCAGGCCGGCCGCCAGTTCCTGCGGCAGCCGCGCGAAGACGGCGTTGGCCTGGCGGCGCCCGAGCAGCTCCACGCCGGGAATCTCCCGCAGGCCCGACTCGAGCTGCGCCGCCCGGGCATTGGCGCGGCGGGCGTTGTCGAGCCACGTGCTGCCTTCGAGCAATCCCACCCAGCCCGCCGTGATCGCCCGCATCTTCGACGCCAGTTGCCCAGCCTGCTTGCAACGGTAGGCAAACTCTTCCGCCTGCTCGCGGCGGAAAAAGACGACGGCTTCGCCGATCCCCATGCCGTTCTTCGTGCCTCCGAGGCAGAGCACGTCGACTCCCGCCTGCCAGGTGATCCGCTTCGGCGGCACGCCGAGGGCGGCCACCGCGTTGGCAAACCGGGCGCCATCCATGTGGAGCCGCAGGCCGTGACGGCGGCAGGCATCGGCCACCGCCTCGACCTCCTCCACGGAATACACCGTCGAGAGCTCCGTGGCCTGCGTGATGCTCACGACACGCGGCTTCGGGTAGTGGATGTCGCGGCGACGGAGGACGGCGTCGTCGATGCCCTGCGGCGAAAGCTTGCCCTCGGCGCCGGGGAGCAGCAGGAGCTTCGTGCCGTTGGAGAAAAACTCCGGGGCACCGCACTCGTCGGTCTCCACGTGCGCCAGTTCGTGGCAGAGGATGGCGTGATACGACTGGCAGAGCGACGCCAGCGCCAGCGAATTGGCCGCCGTGCCGTTGAAGACGAAGAACACGTCCGCTTCGCACTCGAACATCTCGCGAACGAGCTCGCAGGCCCGCGCGGTCCACGGGTCGTCGCCGTAGCTCGCGACGCAGCCGGCATTCGCCCGCTCGACCGCCGCCCAGGCCTCGGGGCAGACGCCCGCCGTGTTGTCGCTGGCGAACTGCCAGCC
>JBBAVU010000231.1:2551-4453 GCA_040397565.1 Pirellulales bacterium
TACCGCATCGAGTCGATCGACTACTGCGTGGAGCCGGGCGAGCGGGTGCCGGCGCTCCTGCTCATTCCCGACGGCGTCGATAATCTGCACCCCGCCCCGGCGATTGCCGTCTGGCATCAGCACAACGGCGAGTGGCACCTCGGCAAAAGCGAGCCAGCGGGCCTCGCCGGCAACGTGATGCACCACACGGGCGTGGCCCTCGCGAAGGAGGGCTACGTCGTCCTCTGTCCGGATGCCGCCTGCTTCGAGGAGCGGCGCAGCGGTTTTCTCAAGAATGAACAATTCGAGCGGTTCGAGTTCCTGCGGCACGTGGTCGCCGGCCGCTGCCTCGCCTGGAAGAACATCCTCGACATGCGTCGGGCGATCGACTTTCTCGCCTCTCGGCCCGAGGTGATCGCCTCGCGGATCGGCTGCTACGGCCATTCGATGGGCTCGACCCACACCTGGCTCGTGGGCCCGTGGGACGAGCGGCTCAGGTGCCTCGTGGGCAACTGCTGCCTGCCCACCTATGCCGCGATCGAGCGGATGCACCTGCTCCACTGCTTCCCGAACTTCATCCCGGGCATCCATCGATACGGCGACACGCCGGATATCGCGGCCCTCGTCGCCCCTCGACCGCTGCTCCTGAATTTCGGCGAGGCCGACAAGGGCTGCCCGATCGAGGAGGTGCGATCGGGCGTCCGGACGATCGCCGAGGCCTACCGGGAAGCCGGCCGCCCCGAGGCGTTCGAGGCGTTCATCGAGCCGGGGGCGGGCCACGTGCTCTCACCCGCCATGTGGGACCGGACGCGGGCCTGGTTCGAGCGGCACCTCTAGGGGGGTGTCGCGGCCTCGCCGGATCGCCCGCGGCTGACTACTCTTAATGGGAGAAATATGCCGATAGTCACGGGTATCGTGTGATCATGCCTGCCCCCTCCACAATGCTCCGAGCATCAACAGCGATCGTGGCCCTGGCGGCAATGCTTCCGGGCTGCTCGGGGGGCCGCCAGTCCGCTCCCGCGCCGAAGGCTGCGGCCGCCTTGCCGCCGCTTGCCGCCGTCGAGTGCCGGTTCACGGAGAAGCCGCCCACGATCGACGGCGACCTGGACGACGACGCCTGGAAGAACGCGGCCACGATCGAGAACTTCTCGATGCCGTGGCTGGGCATCGGGCCATCCGGCGGGTTTCCCAAGCCCGAGAAGGCCACCCGTGCGAAGATCCTCTGGGACCGCGAGAACCTCTACGTCTCCGCCGACCTGGACGACGCCGATCTCTACGCCGACATCACCGAGCACGACGGCCAGATCTGGGACAACGACGTCTTCGAGGTCTTCATCAAGCCGGCCGTCGACAAGCCGTCGTACTACGAGTTCCAGGTAAACGCGAAGAACGCGCAGTTCGATTGTTTCATCCCAAGGCGCGGCCACGTGGGCCGTTTCAGGAAGCTCCACGATTTCGCCATCGAGTCGTCCGTGAAGCTTCGCGGCACGCTCGACACGTGGACCGACACCGACAAGGGCTGGTCGGTCGAGATGCGGATCCCGTGGACGGATTTCATGCACACGGGCGGTCGGCCAGAGCCGGGCGACGAGTGGCGGTTCGCGCTGTGTCGCTACGACCACGACGTCGGCCGGGAAAGGCCGGAGCTCTCCACGTCGGCACCGCTCTCCAAGCTCAACTTCCATCAGCACGAAGACTACGCGCCGCTGAAATTCATCGGTCCGGCAAAGACCGCCGCGAAGCCGTACGGCATCCCGAAGATCGTGCCGGTAACAACTTCGAAGGTGGTCGGGTCGCCGGAGCCCCCGCTGCCCTACACCATCGAGCGGACCCTGCCGAACGCGAAGCTGCCCTGCCCGATCACCGTCGCCCACCAGCCCGGCAGCGACCGGCTCATCTACGTGACGGAGCCGTGGTCCTACC
>JBBAVU010000232.1:0-4420 GCA_040397565.1 Pirellulales bacterium
GATCTCGCCGCCGAGCGGCAGACGGATCTCGCCGCCGAGCGGCAGACGGGATGGGCCGAGCACGAAGATCCGGCCGCGCTCCTCGAGCGGATCCACGCCCGGAAGACCGGGGCGCTCTTCCTCGCGTCGCTCCACTTGGGCGGGCTCGCCGCCGGAGCAACCGCCAAGCAGCTCGCGACGCTCGCGGCCTACGGCAACGGCTTCGGCCTCGCGTTCCAGATCGCCGACGACCTACTCGACACCGAGGGCTCCGAGGAGGCGACGGGCAAGCGGGTGGGCAAGGACGTCGGTCGCGGCAAGCTCACGTTTCCCGCGCTCCATGGCATCGACGGCAGCCGCCAGCGAGCCGTTCGACTCGCCGAGGAGGCCGCCGCCGCGGCCGGTGAACTGGGGGCGGGCGGCCGGGAACTGGCCCTCCTGGCCCGCTGGATCGTCCGCCGCGACCACTGAGTCCCCTGGCGCCGTTCCGCCGGCCCACGGGCCCTGGCGGGCAGAATCGCCGTCATCGGCTACGATACATGGGTGGAAATCCCCTTGGCGGCCGCGGGATCGCGATCGCGAAGCCGCCGCTCGCGCAGCAGGAATCTCATGGAAGAAATCCTCCCCTCGATCCTCTCGCCCCGACAGCTGGCGGGGCTGTCAATCGATCAGCTCGAACGGCTGGCCTCAGAAATGCGACGCGCCCTCTGCGAGGTGGCGACGACCCGCACCGCCCACTTTGCATCGAACCTCGGCGTGGTCGAACTCTGCCTCGCCCTCCACCGCGTCTTCGACTTCAGCCACGACCGTCTCATCTGGGACACCGGCCACCAGATCTATCCGCACAAGCTCGTGACGGGCCGGTTCGCCCGGTTCGGCACGATCAGGACCAAGGGCGGCCTGATGGGCTACCCGAACCCGGAAGAGAGCCCCTACGACCTCTTCATGACCGGCCATGCCGGCTCGAGCGTCTCGACGGCGCTCGGCCTGGCCAGCGGCGACGGGCTCCGCGGGCAGCATGATCGGCGGAGCGTGGCCGTGATCGGGGACGGGGCGTTTCCGTCGGGCATCGTCTTCGAGGCGCTCAACAACGCCGGTTTCCTGAAGGACAGACTGCTCGTCATCCTCAACGACAACAAGATGTCGATCTGCCCCCGCGTTGGGGCGCTCGCGGAATACCTCGACCTGGTGCGGACCAATTCCTGGTACCGCGGGCTCAAGCAGGAGATGGGGGATCTCATCAAGGGCGTCCCGATGGTCGGCGGTCAGGTGGAGCGGATGCTGTCCACCGTCAAGGACTCGATCAAGACGACGCTCCACGGCGGAGCCCTCTTCGAGGCGATGGGCGTCCGCTACTTCGGCCCGGTGGACGGCCACTCGCTGCCGCAACTCATCCGGTACCTGGAACTGGTGAAGGACGAAAAGGGTCCGGTGCTGCTGCACGTCCTCACGGAGAAGGGGCATGGATTCAAGCCGGCGGAGGCCGACCCGGTCTTCTTCCACACCCCCGCTCCGTTCGAGTGCGACAGCGACGACTGCGTCGTGTCGGTCCGCAAGTCCTCCGCCCGGGCCTACACGGACGTCGCGAGCGACTCGATCCTCGAAGCCATGAAGCGGGATGATCGGGTCACGGTGATCACCGCGGCGATGTGCCAGGGCAACAAGCTCGAGAAGGTCCGCGAGGCCTTTCCGAAGCGGTTCTTCGACGTCGGCATCTGCGAGTCGCACGCGGTCGCCTTCGCCGCCGGGCAGGCGAAGGTGGGCTGCCGTCCGATCGTCGACATCTACAGCACGTTCCTGCAGCGGTCGTACGACCAGATCTTCCAGGAGGTCTCCCTGCAGAACCTGCCCGTGGTGTTCATGCTCGACCGCGCCGGCCTCACGGGCCCCGACGGCCCGACCCACCACGGCTGCTTCGACCTGGGCTACCTGCGGGTGTTTCCGAACATGACCGTCCTCGCCCCGGGCGACGAGACCGACCTCGTGGCGATGCTCGACTGGGCCCTCGCGCAGGACGGACCGGTGGCGATCCGCTATCCGAAGGCCGGCGTGGAGCGGCACGACCGCCTCCCCCGCGTGCCGATCGAGCGGTGCCGTGCCGAGCGGCTCGTGCGCGGCGGCGACGGGCTCGTCATCGCCTGCGGCACGCTCCTCGGCGCGGCCCTCGAGGCCTCGTCCCGGCTCCGCGAGGAGGGGCTCGAGGTGGGCGTGATCAACGCCCGGTTCGTGAAGCCGCTCGACGAGCCGCAACTGCTCGAGGCGATCGAGGCGGCTCCATGGGTGGTGACGGTCGAGGAGGCCTCGCTCCCCGGGGGATTCGGCTCGGCGGTGCTCGAGGCCGTGGCCGACGCCCGTGCGTCGCAGACCGGCTCGGCGACGCCCGCCCCGCCGATCGAGCGGCTGGGCATTCCCGACCGGTTCATCGAGCACGGCGAGCGGGGAGAACTGCTCGCGGATCTCGGTCTCGACGCCTCCGGGATCGCAGCCTGCTGCCGGAAGCTCGCCGGTCGATCGGCGAAAGGTCCCGCGGCGGCCAATGCCGTCGAAATCGCCTGAGCCTGCCATGGCCTCTTCCGCGCTTCGAATCGTTCCTGGACGGCCGGTCGCCTCGCCGCTGTCGGTGGTGATCGCCGGCGCGTCGTCGGTGAGCCGCGTGCCGGCCGAGGCCGCCCGCCTCGAGGGCATCCTACGCCGGGCGGGGCAGGAGGCCGTCGTGCGATCGCTCGACGAAGCCTGGGAGGTCGAGGCCGACGACGACCTCGTGATCGTCCTCGGCGGCGACGGCTCCATCCTGCGGACGGCCCGCCGCATGGGCTACCAGCAGCGGCCCGTGCTCGGAGTGAACCTCGGCCGGCTCGGGTTCCTGACGCACTGCGCGCCGTCGGAATTCGAGCAGGCGATCGGGGAGATCCTCGCGGGCCGGTTTCACCTCGTCGAGCATCTGATGTTCGAGTGCGAGGTGGTCCGCGGCGGCGAGATCGTCTGCCGCGAGCTCGGTCTCAACGAGACGTCGATCCTCGCGGGCCCTCCCTTCTCGATGATCGAGGTCGGCCTCGTGGTCGACGGCGAGGATGCGGCCTCCTACCGCGGCGACGGGCTCATCGCGAGCACGCCCGTCGGCTCGACGGCCCACAGCCTCTCCGCGGGTGGGCCGATCCTGCGCGAGGATCTCGACGCATTCCTGTTCACGCCGCTCAACCCCCACACGCTCACGAACCGGCCCGTCATCGACTCCGCGTCGCGGGTCTACGAGCTCGTCGTCCCGAAGCCCAACGCGGGCACGGCCTGTGTCGTCGACGGCCGCGTCGTCGCCGAACTGGCAGCCGGCGACCGGGTCCGGATCCGCCGGGCCGCCCCGCGATTCATGCTGGTCGAAACCGGCGGCCACGGCTACTACCGCACGCTGCGGGAAAAGTTGCAGTGGGGCGGCGGCTTCCGCGCCGCTTCGGGCTGACCGGCATCCCCGCGGCCGCACGAGGAGAACCCATGGAGGAGAGTTGCTCGCGACGATTCATGGCGGGCCTGCTCGCTGCGACCCTGCCGCTGCTCGCGGGATCGCCGCTCGTCGCCGAGGAACAAGCCATCCGGCTGCGGTATGCCTTCACGCCGGGCGAGAAACTCACGATGGAGGTGGAACACCGCGCCGTGACCGACACGACGATCGCCGGGGCCAGGCAGTCGGTGGAGACCTCGACCGACTCCCGCAAGATCTGGACCGTCATCGACGTCGGGGACGACGGCCGCACGACGCTCGAGAACGCCGTCGACGGGGTGTCGATGACCTCGCGGTCGAGCGACCGCGGAGAACTCCGCTGGAAGAGCGGCGACGGCACGCCTCCTCCGCCCGGATACGAGGGGGTGGCCGAGAGCCTCGGTGTGCCGCTCTCGCGGACCGTGATCGACGCCTTCGGTCGCATCCTCAAGCGGCAGGATCTCCGGCCGGCGGCCGCCTCGAACACCGGCGATTTCCCGGTCGTGCCGCTGCCCGACCATCCAGTGAAGGTGGGCGACGAGTGGACCGTGCCCCAGGAGGTGGTCGTCGAGGTGCCCAACGGGCCGAGACGGGCGGTGAAGACGCGGCTCCGCTACCGACTCGCGGCGGTCGAGGACGGCCTCGCGAAGATCGACGTCGACACGACGGTCCTGACGCCGGTCGACGACCCGCGGCTCGAGGCGCGGCTCCTCGAGCGGATCTGGGACGGCCGCATCCTCTTCGACATCGCCCGCGGACGGGTGGACCGTCGCACCACCGGCACCGACCGCCACGTCGTCGGCTTCAGCGGCCCCCAGTCGAGCATCCACTACAAGGCGAAGCTCGACGAACGCCTCGTCGACACTGAGAAGCCTGACTGAACCACGCAGCCCGGGTGACGGGCAGCCCCGAAACTTCAGCTCAAACGGCGATCACGAGCCCGTGCGGAGCAGGTCCTCGACGCGGCGG
>JBBAVU010000233.1:0-4338 GCA_040397565.1 Pirellulales bacterium
CGCAGGGGGGCGACGTGAGCCCGAAAGGCGCGATCCTCTACCACCAGTGGCTCGACCGGCGGATCACGGCCAACGAGCCGATCGACAAGATGGTTCGCGACCTGATCGCGGCGTCGGGGGGCACGTTCGACAATCCCGCCACCAACTACTTCCAGCTCGAACGCGACACGCTCAAGCTGGCGGAGAACGTGGCCCAGGCCTTCCTCGGCATGCGGATCCAATGCGCCCAATGCCACAACCATCCCTTCGACCGCTGGACGATGGACGATTACTACGGTTTCGCGGCCTTCTTCAAGCAGATCGCCCGCAAGCGCGGAGCCGACCCGCGCGAGACGATCGTTTACGATTCGGGCTCCGGCGACATGAAGCACCCGGTGACGGGAGCCACCGTGCCGCCGAAATTCCTCGGCGGCACGGCGCCCAAGGTCAGCGACCGCGACCGACGCGAGGCGCTCGCGGAATGGCTGACGTCGCCCGACAATCCCGCCTTTGCGAGGCACATGGCGAACATCGTCTGGGCCCACTTCTTCGGCCGCGGCATCGTGCACGAGCCGGACGACGTGCGGGTGAGCAACCCGCCCTCCAACGCCCCGCTGCTCGATGAGCTCGGCCGGCGGCTCGCCGCCTCGGGCTGGGACTTCCGGGCGCTCGTCCGTGACATCGTCACCTCGCAGACCTACCAGCGGTCGTGCGAGGTGAACGAGACGAACAGGCTCGACGACACCAATTTCTCGCATGCTGCGGTCCGACGGATCAGGGCGGAGGTGCTGCTCGACGTGCTGTCGCAGGTGACCGGCACCAAGAACAAGTTTCCGGGGCTTCCACTCGGGGCCCGCGCGGTGCAGGTGGCCGACGGCCGCACGACGACCTACTTCCTCACGACGTTTGGCCGGGCAACGAGGGAGAACGTCTGCAGCTGCGCCGTGAAGATGGATCCGAATCTCTCGCAGGCGCTCCATATGCTCAACGGCGACGCCGCCAACGATCGCATCAAGCAGGGCGGGCTCGTGACGGCGTGGGTGAAGGAGGGGCGGGAGAATGCCGCCATCGTCGACGACCTTTTCGTCCGCTGCTACGGTCGCATGCCGACCGAACAGGAGCGGAACGACACGGTGGCCACCGTGGCCGCCGCGGCCAACCGCGACCAGGCCCTGGAGGACGTCTTCTGGGCGCTGCTCAATTCGCCGGAATTCCTCTTCAACCACTAGCCGGACGATGCCACAGATACGACGAGCGAGTTTCGGGATCGCCCTGGCCGCGACGGCGATCGCGGTCGCGGAGGCGGCGCCCACGTTCCAGGAGGACGTGCTCCCGATCTTTCGCGAGAAGTGCTGCGGCTGCCACAACGCCGACAAGCAGGCGGGCGGACTCGACCTGACGTCGTACGGCACCGCGATGGCCGGCGGCTCCTCCGGTGAGGTGATCGCGGCCGGCGATGCCGACGGATCCTCCCTCTGGCAGGTCGCCAGCCACGCCGCGGAGCCGAAGATGCCTCCCCAGGGCGACCGGATCCCCGACGCGATGCTCGACACCGTCAAGCAATGGATCGCCGGAGGCGCGGTCGAGCGAAAGGGAGCCGCACCGGTCGCGAAGAAGCCGGCTGTCTCCCTGGCCCTCGACCCGCGGGCGGTGACAACGCCGGACGGGCCGCCGGTGGTGCCGCCCCGGCTTTCGCTCCAGGTGGTCTCGCATGCCGCGCGGCCGATGGCGATCACGGCGCTGGCGGCGTCGCCCCACGGCGCGGTGGCGGCGGTGGGCAGCCGTGGCCAGGTGCTGCTGTATGACACCGAATCGCTCGAGATGCGCGGCGTGCTCGCCTTCCCGGCGGGGGACGTCAAGACGCTTCGTTTCTCCCGCAACGCGAAGCTGCTCCTCGCCGGCGGTGGCCTGGGAGCGCGGAGCGGTCGGGTGATGCTCTGGGATGTGGCGACGGCGAAGCCGCTGGCCGAGCTCGGCGATGAATTCGACGAGATCCTCGCGGCCGACGTCTCCGCCGATCAGCGGCTGGTCGCCCTGGGCGGCCCGCAGAAGGTGGTGCGGCTGATTCGCACGGCCGATGGCAGCGTCGAAGCCGAGATTCGCAAGCACACCGACTGGATCACCGCCGTCGAGTTTTCACCGAATGGCCGGATGCTCGCCACCGGCGACCGCGCCGGCAACGCCTTCCTGTGGGAAACGCGGGGGGCCCGCGAGGATGCCGTGCTCAAGGGTCACGGCGGGGGAATCACGGCGGTGGCCTGGCGCGGCGATGGGAACGTGCTCGCGACCGCGAGCGAGGACGGCAAAATCCGCCTCTGGAATCGGCGGACGGGCGACAAGATGAAGGAATGGGACGCCCATCCGGGCGGAGTGCAGGGGCTGTGCTGGCTCGCCGACGGCCGCCTGGCCAGTTGTGGTCGCGACAAGAAGGCCGTGCTCTGGAAGGGGGATGGCGGCAAGGACCGCGACTTTCCCGCGCTCGGCGAGATCGGCCTGCGGGTGGCGGTTACGAGCGATCGCCAGCGGCTGCTCGTGGGCGATCTGGCCGGCACGCTCGCCGTGTTTTCGATCGACAAGGGCGCGCTGGTCGGCACGCCCGACACCAATCCCCCGCAGATCGAGAAGCGGCTGGAGGCGGCCGCGGCGGCCTGCAACGAGATCGCCGCGATCGAGAAGAGGGCCTCCGAGAAGGCCACATCGACGGCCGACGCGATGCAGGTGGCGCAGTCGCAGGTGGCCGAGGCGGAAAAGAGCCTCGCCGAGGCGAAAAAAGCGGTCGATGCCGCCACTGCCGAACTCGAGGCGATCAAGGCCAGGCAGGCCGATGCCGCCAAGCGGCTCGAACGCTGGAAGGAAGAGCTCGAGTTCAGCAGGAAGTGAACCGCGATTCCCTAGCGATTGTGCATGTCGCACGATACGCCGCCGGCCGCTGGCACGTAGCAGGCCCGCGCGTAGTCCATCACCATACGGTGGGAGCTGAATCGCCACGCGAGCGAGCTGATCGAGTTCATCATCATCTTGATCCACTTCCGCGGAAGGCCGTCGGAATCGCGTTCGTAGAACGTGGGGATCACTTCCTCTTCCAGCACCTTGTAGAGCGCGTCGTAGTCGCGGCGGTCGGTGATTTCGTCGCGGGCGTGCGTCTCGCCCCGGCCGATCGCGAAGCCGTTGCGGCCGTCGAAGGCCTCCGCCCACCAGCCGTCGAGGATCGAGCAGTTGAGGCCGCCGTTGAGCACGACCTTCTGGCCGCTCGTGCCCGACGCCTCGAGCGGGCGACGCGGGTTGTTGAGCCAGACGTCGACGCCCTGGATGAGGTGCCGGCAGACGTTGATATCGTAGTCTTCCACGAACACGATCCGCCCCGCCGTCCGCGGATCGTGCCGCAGGTTGGCGATCTTGCGGATCAGGGCCTTGCCCGGCTCGTCGGCGGGGTGGGCCTTGCCGGCGAAGATGATCTGGATGGGCCGGTCGGGATCGCTGATCAAGGGAACCAGGCGGTCGATATCGGAAAGCAGGAGGTCGGCCCGCTTGTAGGTGGCGAACCGGCGGGCGAAGCCGATCGTCAGCACGTTGGGATCGAGCACCGTGCGGGCCAACTCCACCGCCTCGTCGCATTCGCCCCGCCGCCGGCATTGCCGGCTCACGCGGCGCCGCACGAATTGCAGCAGCAGATTCTTGAGGGCGTAATGGGTTTCCCACAGCTCGCCTGGATCGCAGTCGTAGATCCGCTGCCAGATGTCGGGCTCGCCGAGGCGGCGGAACCAATTGGCGGGGAAGAGGCGGTCGTAGAGCTGCAGCATCTGCCATGACAGCCAGCTCGGCACATGCACGCCGTTGGTGATGTGGCCGATCGGCACCTCCTCCTCGACCCGCCAAGGCCAGAGGCCGGCCCACATCTTCCGGCTCACGTGGCCGTGCAGCGCGCTCACGGCATTCGCCCGTCGCGACATCTTCAGCCCGAGCACCGTCATGCAGAACGGCTCGGAATGATTGTGGGGCTCGACGCGGCCCAGCCCCATGAGCTGGTCGTGCGAGATGCCCAGCGAGTCGCGCATCGGCCCGAGATGCTCCTCCATGAGGCCGCTATCGAAGCGGTCATGGCCGGCAGGCACCGGCGTGTGCGTGGTGAACACCGTCTGCCGGGCGACCTTGCGGACGGCGTCGTCAAACGAATAGCCGTCGCGATCCATCCGGCCACGAACCGCCTCCAGCGTGGCGAATACGGAATGGCCCTCGTTGAGATGGTAGACGCCCGGCACGACCCCCAGCGCGCGGATCGCCTTCACGCCGCCGACGCCCAGCACGAGTTCCTGGCGGATCCGCGTGCGGGTGTCGCCGCCGTAGAGGCGGCTCGTCAAT
>JBBAVU010000234.1:0-4338 GCA_040397565.1 Pirellulales bacterium
GCCCACTTCGCGATCATCCAGGGCCGACCTCGTTGCACGAGCATGCGGAACGGCGAGGTGAGCCGCACCGCCTCGGCCTCGTGGAGGCCGACCTCGACGGCGACCCCCGCCGCTTCGAGCTTGGCGATGCCCGCCCCATCCGCGTGCGGCGAGGGGTCGCGGGCGGCGACGACCACCCGCCGGAGACCAGCGGCGATGATCGCGTCGGTGCAGGGGGGCGTCTTGCCGACGTGGCAGCATGGCTCGAGCGACACGCAGAGCGTCGCGCCGCGAGCCGCGGGGCCAGCGGCCATGATCGCCATCACCTCCGCATGGTCGCCGCCGAACCGCTTGTGCCATCCCTCGCCGAGCGTGGTGCCGTCGTCGGCGATCACGACGGCCCCGACCATCGGGTTGGGCTCGACCCAGCCTTCCCCGCGGCGGGCGAGCGTGATCGCCCGTGCCATCGCGACGGATTCGCCCGGAGTGAACGGCATCAGCCCGGTGTCCAGAGCGTCTTCTTCTCCGAGCCGCCCGGCTCGGTCCTGCCGGCGGAGGCCGCGCCGCCGTCTGGCGTCCAGAGCTTGCCGGGCTCCGCGGCGGGAATAGTCGCCGCCGGTCCGGCCGGTGCGGCGCCGGCGGGCATGCCGCCTCGGCCCGCCAACGCCGACAGGTCGATGCCCGCCTCGGCGAGCACATCGGCCACGGCCCGGATCACCTTCTCGTCGCGGCCGTGCTCGCGGCCCACGTGGTCGAGCAGCCGCATGATGTCGGCCTCGTCGCCACGCTGGAGCCGCACCCGCAGTTCCGCCGCGTCGATCATGCCGTCGCCCGCCTTCAAGCTCGCGGCGATCGACCGCAATTCCTTGATGATCTCGAGCTTCCGCACGGTCGATTGGGCCCGCTCCTCGAGCAGGCTGTAGGCCTCCCAGCGGTCTTCCGGGGTCGCATCCGCTCTCGAGACGATCTCGGCGGCGGCCCGCTCCGCCGCGGTGTCGAACCCCGTGGTGAGCCCCGCGACGAGCATCCCGCGCAGCTCCTCGAGGGGAAGGTCCCGGAGGACGACCCGATGCCACCGCATCGGGGGCACCTCTTCGAGCGGCTTCTTGGACTCGATCGGCTTCGGGGCTTCGAGCGACAGCCGCTCGCGGACCCGCGTCCAGGCCTGCGGAGCGTCGGGCTGCCGGCTCGCCGCCTCCCCTTCTTCGATCATGGCGAGCACCCGCAGACGTCCATCGCGACTGGCGATCGCCTCGCGGGGCGTCTTGCCGAGCAGTTCGGGAAGCGCGGCCTCCGGCCACATCGCGACGAAACGGTCCCAAAGCAGCTCGCGCTGCCTCGCCATGATCGTGTCGACGATCGATGGCTGGTCCGACGATGGCCGCTCGCGGGGCGGTTCCGCGAGCCGCACCATGTACTGGGTGTTGACGAGCCAGGCGGTCGGGGTCGTGGCGTTACCACCCTGGCGAGGCTCGTGCTTCGTGAACGTCGTTTCCAGCAGCGGCTCGACGATCGGCTTCGCCTCGGCGGCATCGGGCTCGAAGCCCTGGAGCACGGCTTCCGGCTCGCGGTCGGTCTGCCGGCCGAAAATGAGCAGGGACGCAAGCAGCCTTTGCGGGTCGTCGGGCCTGGGGCCCGCCTCGCCGATCCGCCAGACGCTGCGGGGCGGAACGAGGTTCTTCGACACCCACTCGCCGCGGTCGAAGGGCACCGGCTGAAATCGCACGTCATGCCGCAGCTTGTCCTCGAGCAGCTCGATCTGCTCGGGCGTGCGGCCGTTCATCGTGCCGACGAAGCTCACGAGCGGGATCGTCGGGGAACGATCCGGATTCGCCTCCTGCTCAAGTTCGATGGCCCGGCCGGTCGCGTCGACCGCGTCGTCGGCCGAAAGACCTGCCGTCGCCGCCACCTTCAGCCATGCTTCCGCAGCCTCGAACGGCCGGGCGAGCATCTCGCAGAGGATCGCGATGTTCGCGTGGACCGCGCGGCAGTCGCCCGCGACACCCTTCAGGCTGCGAAAGGTCGTGAGCGCCTTCGACAGTCGGAAGCCCCTCGCTTGTTCGACGCCACGTTCGAACTCGAATCGCCACGGAGAATCCTCGGGAGGATTCTCGATCGACGGCCGTGACCGCAGGGCCGCCGGCACGCCCGCCATGCCGATCCTGGCCGCAAGCATCCGGCGTTCGTCCTCGCTCGCGAGTTGTTTCTCCTCGATCCATTCGAGGAGCCCCTGCGCGAAGCCGACCGATCCGAGCTGCGCCGCGACCTGCGCGAGCGAGGCGGCGATCCTCGCCACTTCAGGCTGGATCTCCGTGCCGCAGGTCTCGCGGGCCTTGTCGAACGCCGTCGCCGACTCCTGGAGCCGTCCAACGAGTGCTTCGCACAGCGCCGACTGCGCCATCGCCATGGGATTGTCGGGGCAGGAGGCGACGAACTCGCTGGCGGCGGCGGACGCCTCGCTGATCTTCCGCTCGGCGAGCGAGAGCTTCACCTTCGTGGAGAGGAGGCAGGCTTTCCCCGGATGTCGCGAGGCGAGGCGATCCACCATCTCGCGCGCCGCGGAGAGTTGCTGACCCTCGACGAGGCGGTCGAGTTGCTCGAGGTCGCCGACGAGGTCGCTGCAGCAGAACTTGAGCTTCTTTCCGGTGCCGCCGGGGCACGGGGAGTAGGGATCGATGGCCATGCGTTCGTTCGCTCCGGAGAAGCCCCGAATGTACCAAATGGAGCGGTGCGTGTTGCCCGGCCGCGAGGCAGCCTGCATACTGCTCGTCCGCGTGGGTAGGCGGCCGACGCGGCGATGGTCCGTGCCATCGCAGTCCCAGAATCATTCCGCCAACTCCATGCGACAGCCGCGCATTCTCGTCGTCGACTCAGCCGGCTCCTCCGGGCTGCCCTACGCGAAGCTCGTGGCGAGGCTCCAGCCGCTCGAGCTGCGGGTCGAGTCGTCGCTCGAAAAGGCTCTCGGAAGACTCTCCCGCGACTCGTGGGATCTCGGCATCGTGACGGCCCGCTCCGGCCCGACGGCCGACGTGCTCTACGGCGCCGTGAAGAAGGCCGACCCGCAGTTGCCGATGGTCGTCATCGACCCACACGCGAGCGTCGACACGGCCCGCGCCTGCATGCAGGCCGGAGCCGGCGATTACCTCGACGTGAAGCGGGTGGAGACCGATCTCGAGGACGCCCTCGAGCGGCTGCTCAAGAACTCGCGGCGGATCGCCGCGGAGGAACTGCTGCGGCGCACGGTCGAGCGGTCCTACTCGTTCGACGAGTTTCTCGGCGAGAGCCCGCCGATGCAGCAGGTCTACTCGATCATCGATCGCGTCGCGGCGAGCTCGGTGGACGTGCTCGTCACGGGGGAGACGGGCACGGGCAAGGAGCTCGTCGCCCGGTCGCTCCACCGCCGCAGCCGTCGCTCCGCAGGGCCGTTCGTGCCGGTCGACTGCGGCGCGATCCCCGACGCCCTGCTCGAGAGCGAGCTCTTCGGCCACGAGCGGGGCGCGTTCACCGGGGCCGACTCGCGGCGGATGGGGCTGGTGGAGTTCGCCGACGGCGGCACGCTCTTCCTCGACGAGGTCGGCGAGCTGCCGCTGCCGCTCCAGGCGAAGCTTCTGCGGGTGCTCCAGGAGCGTCGCATCCGACGGGTCGGCGCTCGCCAGGAGAACGCCGTGGACGTGCGGGTCGTCGCCGCTACGAGCCGTGACATCGACAAGATGGTCGAGAGCGGGGAGTTCCGCCGCGACCTCTTCTACCGAATCAACGTCGTGCGGATCGACATGCCGCCACTGCGGACGCGGGGCGACGACATCGGCCTCCTCGCGGAGGCGTTCGCGAATCGGGCGACCCAGGAGATGGGCAAGGCCGCGGGCGGCCTCTCCCCCGACGCGTACCAGGTGCTCCGGAGCTACCACTGGCCCGGCAACGTCCGCGAGCTCCAGAACGTCGTTCGCCGCGCCGTCGCCATGACGCGGTCGAACGTCGCGGGGGTCGAGGACCTGCCCGACGAGGTGGTCGCGGCCGCCGGACGGACTGGGACCGACGGGAATGCCGTCGGCTTCTTCGCGCAGCGGGCCGAGCAGATCGCGAGGTTCGAGCGGCAGTACCTTTCCGATCTGCTCTCGCGGCACGTCGGTGACGTCTCCGCCGCCGCACGCGAGGCGAGGCTGCCGCGTGGCACGCTCTACCGGCTCATGAAGGGGCACTCGCTCGACGCCGCTGCCTTCCGACGGGAGCCGTAGGAACGGTCGCCGTGTCGCCTTGCCCGGCAGGTGCAGGCCCAGCCGACGGCCACCACGTCGCTGAGGAATGTCGCTGAGGAATGAAGTCCCGCCGATCAGCCCTTCTTCCGCTCCCAGGTCTTGC
>JBBAVU010000235.1:0-4289 GCA_040397565.1 Pirellulales bacterium
GACTCGAGGTCGCCGGTCCGGCCGCAGTTGCACTGCGGCTCGAGCCCCTCGATGCCGGGAATCGCCGTCCAGGGGATCAGGACGTGCCCCAGCTCGCCACCGAAGCCATTGCGGCCCGTGACGACGCGGCCGCCGGTGATCACGCCCCCGCCGAGGCCGGTGCCGATGATCGCGGAGACGCTCGTCGAATCGTTCTGGGACCCGAAGATCGCCACATGCCCCCAGAGGGCGGCGGCGTTGCCGTCGTTGAGGTAGCTGACCGGGATGCCGAGCCTCCGCTCCAGGCCGGCCCGCACGTCGTATCCGGCCCAGTCGGGGTGGGCGAAGTTCGTGGAGCCGCGACGGCTGAGCACCCCCTTCGCACTCGCCGGGCCCGGCGTGTCGAGGCCCGCCGCCACGATCTTCGACAGGGACACGCCCGCCTTCGAGGCCGCGTCCGCCAGGCCGTCCATGATCTGTCCGAGGCAGATCTCAGGTCCCTCGACGCTGCGGGCGGGATGTTCGCAGAGGCCATCGATGAGGAACTGGCCCCACTGGTCGAGAAACGTGAAGTTGATGGCCGTGCCGCCGAGGTCGATGCCGGCCACGACTTTTTCTGCTGTTGTCACGTTCCGAATCCCGTCGCTGTTGGAGGTCCATCTCGATGGGCGGAACGCCGCTCTCTTGGTCGGGCGATCGCGTCGATCAGGCGATCATATCCGACACGACCGTTCCGTCGTTGACCAGTTTCATCCGCCGACCCAGGGCCGTGTCGACCCGCTTGTCGGGGTCGATCCCCAGTTGCGACACGACCGTCGCATGCAGATCGGCGATCCGCACGGGCCGCTCCGAGGCCTTTCGCCCTTCTGGATCGGTGCCGCCGAGCACGAAGCCCCGCTTGATGCCCCCGCCGGCCACCAGGCCGCTGAACACGTCGGGATAATGATCTCGGCCGGCGCTGCCGTTGATGACGGGCGTGCGTCCGAACTCGCTCAGGAGCAGCACGATCGTGCGGTCCAATCGACCGCTCGACGCGAGATCGCCCAGGAGCGTTCCGATCGCCGGATCGATCACGGCCCCGAGGCTCCGCATCGTCGGGAAGTTGTTCGAGTGGGTGTCGAAGCCCCCGAGGTTGACCTGCACGAACCGGACGCCCTGCTCGACGAGACGGCGAGCGAGCAGGCAGCCCCGCCCGAACCGTGTGTCGCCGTAGGCTTCGCGGACCTCGGCCGGCTCCGCGTCGATGTCGAACGCCGCCAGCGCCGGGCTCCGCATCAGCTGCACGGCCGCCGCGTACGAGCCGCCCACGGCGTCGACGATCGGATCGCCCGGGGCGGCGAACCGGCCGTTGAGCTTTTCGAGAACATCCAGCCGCCGCTGCGACCTCACCTGCGTGATGCCCTCGGGCAGCGAGATCGTCGAATCCGGAGTGCCGGGCTCACCGATGAAATACGCCTCCGCCGTCTGGCCGAGATACCCGGGCGAAGGGGCCTCGCCGCCCACCGAGACGAACGCCGGGAGATCGCCGAGCCGTTCGACCTGATCGGCCACGATCGACCCGAGGGACGGGTGCACCAGTTCCCGCACCCGGGGATAGCTCGTCAGCAGGTGATGCGTGGCATTTCCATGATCGGCGCTCTCCCCGACGAGCGAACGCACGATCGTGGCATGCTGCAGCCGCGAGGCGACCGTCGGCAGGATCTCGCTGATTTGGACGCCGTCGACGCCCGTGCGGATGGCGGCGAACTCGCCGCCGGTGGCCGCGCCGGGCTTGGGATCGAGCGTGTCGATGTGGCTCATGCCGCCTCCCATCCAGAGCAGGATGACGGCATCGGCCTTCGCTGGCCGGCGGGTTCCCCCCTGCTCCTCCCGCGCCACGAGGTCCTCCTCGCGGGCCACCAGCTCGCGGACGGGCAATCCCATGAACGTGGCAAGGCCTCCGATCGTCGCCGATCGGAGGATGCGGCGGCGGGTCAGCGGCATCCGGAAACAGTCTGTGCGATGCATCGGCACCTCCACGTTCATGGAATGAAACGAAACTCCCGGCAGTTGAAAATCGCCCACCGCATGTCGGCGATGCCGTCGGCCACCGAGCCTGCCGCGGCGATCACTTCCTTGGCGTCAGCCCGCTCCTCCTTCGTCGGCTCGCGGGACAACGTTTCCATGTAGAGCATGTTCACGAGGTCCTGGCGGCCGCCGACCGCGATCGCCCGGCCGAGCGGCTCGAGCGGCCCCACCCTCGCGGCTTCGTGCACGAGCGGACCGTTGAGAAGCATGAGCGCCTGCCGCATGTGCGGCCGTGACTCCGAGGCGTCGTCGTCGAGCCGTGGCGACTGCCCCAGCAGCCGCAGGAAGTGATGGGGCGGGGCCGGCAGCGGCATCTCGATCGCCCATGGGAAGTGCGGGTTTTGATCGACCTGTGTCGTGACGGTCTCCACGCGGTAGAGCCTCGCCACCTCCTCGGCCGACTGCGGGAGTGGTTCAAGCGGCGGGTTGCGTTGCGTCATCGCGTCGGCCATTCGCAGGCGCCGCGAGTCCTCGAGCGACATCGCCCGCATGCCGCCGAGCGGGTCGGCCTCGTTCATCGCCTCGGAGAGATCGCCCATGGCAGGGTCGTCGTCGTCCGCGTCGGCGACGGCGAGCCGCCCGCCCAACACCGCCTCGGCCAGGGCGGCCGCGGTCCCCCCCGCATCGCTAGCTTTCGTACCGTCGCCTTTCTTCGGGGGCTCGCGGCGAACGAGCACCCGCGTCTCCACGGTCTTCATATTGACCCCGGGCGGATGCTTCACCTCGTGCAGATGACCTGCCGTGACGATGCTGTCGTGGAGGGCCTCGGCCGCAAGCGGACGCAGCGGCGCCGCGAGGCATGCATCCTCGAGCTGACGCCGCCGCTTCGGATCCTCGTCGGTGGCGTGCCCGCGGGCGTAGGCGTCGCTGGCCACGATGAGCGTGACGACGTGTCGAATGTCGTGCCCACTGGCGACGAGCTCGTCCGCGAGACGATCGAGCAGCTCGGGATGACGCGGGGGATTGTCGTCACGAAAGTCGTCCACCGGCTCCACGAGCCCCCGGCCGACGAGCGTGGCCCAGAGCCGATTGACGAGGTTGCGGGCGAAGCTGCGGTTGCGTGGGTCGGTGATGCGTTCGGCGAGGCTTCGCCGCAGCGAGCCCGCGTGGTCGTCGCCCGTCGGGAGGACTGTCGCCTCGATGGCAAGGCCGTCGGTCGGCGATGTACTCGCGATGGCCTCGACGAGCAGATCGTCGATGACCTGGTCGGCCGTCGGCTCCTTCGTTCGGCGGCCACGCTCGATTGCGGCGGCGAGCGCCGGCTCGTCGGCGGCCGCGGAGGGAATCGGCCAGGTCGGCTCGACGGCCGCCGGTGATCCCCCCGCGTTGGGCCCGTCCTGCGGCGGCCAGGCCACCCGCTGGCTGGCGGACTCGACCATTCGCAGCGGTCGGTTGGGCGAACCAAAGATCACCCGCGTCTCGCCGAAAAATGCCGCGAGCCCGTAATACTCCCGTTGGGACCAGTGATCGAACGGATGATCGTGGCAGCGGGCGCACTTCATCCGGATGCCGAGGAGCGTCTGCGAAACGACGCCGGCCATCTCGAGCGGGTTGGCCTGCTCGGCGGCGAAGTATCCGACGGCGCCGTCATGCCCCGGAGTGCCCACGGCCGTGAGCAATCGACGGACGATCTGGTCGTATGGCACGCGATCTCGCATGCTCTGCCGCA
This sequence comes from Pirellulales bacterium, assembly GCA_040397565.1. Taxonomy (GTDB): domain Bacteria; phylum Planctomycetota; class Planctomycetia; order Pirellulales; family UBA1268; genus UBA4655. The sequence goes on from JBBAVU010000235.1 coordinate 3,716, forward strand.
GGAAGCGGTCGAGCTCCGGCCCACCGGTCGCATCGGAACGCGCGCGGATCATGTCGCCGAGCCAAACGGCCCAGCGATCGGCGAAGCGTTCGCTCTCGGCAAGCCGGCGAACGAGCCGCCGACGCCGATCCCCGACGGTATCCGAGAAAAATCGCCGCCGTTCGTCGACGCTGGGAATTCGGCCGACGAGGTCGATCGTGACACGGCGTAGGAAGGCCGTGTCGTCGATCAGGGGTGCGGGCGTGAGGTTCGACGCCTTCGCGGACGCCTCCAGCAGTTCGTCTATCCGACCGCCGCCAGATTCATTCCTTCCACCGTCTGCCGCCGCGGCCTCCACCGTTCCGGTGGCGAGGACAGCCACGAGAACGGCCGCCGCGACCACGCTGCGGCCAACGTCCCGTGCTCCTCCGGCCGCGATCGATGCCAACCACGCCATGACGATGTACTCGCAGACCCCGCACCGACCTGTTGTGTCCTCGCCCTATGAAGACCCAAACGCTCGACGGCCCCATTGTATCGTCCCGGTGTCCGGAGCCCCAGCGGGGGGTTTCCCTTGCATGCAGTCAGCCGGACT
>JBBAVU010000236.1:0-4258 GCA_040397565.1 Pirellulales bacterium
TGGCGGGCCATGATCGGCGTCTGCCCCCACTCCCGGAAGCGATCAAGCCAGCCCGGGATCTCGGCCGCACGCGACCAGTCGGGCAGCTTGAGCGTGGCGATGACCCCCTTCGGACGGACGCCCGGGGCGGTGAGGATCCGGCCGAGCGATTCCATGGTGCTCGTGGGGTCGATGTTCATGTCGGCGACGAACCAGTCGAAACCGCGGAAGGCCTTGAGCTTCACGTCGCGGGCCCGCATCCGCCACTGCTCGAACCGCGGATGCTCCGCGACCCGCGGGTCGACGAGGGCGGGATCGATCCCGACCACGCGGAGCCCGGCCTCGAGCAGCCGCTGGCAGGCGCCGCCGGGCGAGGCACCCAGTTCGCAGGCCCGCTCGCCGGCAGCGAGACGGATGCCCGAGGTGAGAATCGCCTCGTCGAGCTTCAGCCACGCCCGCGAGACCTTGTCGGGGGCCTCGCGGAGCGGGTGCATGCCGCCGGGCCGGCAGCTCACCGGCGTCGAGCTGCGGTGCCAGCCGATCCACCAACGATCCGGGGAATCGATGACGCAGTCGAAGACGAGGTCGCCGGGCAGGGTGTCGGCCGGCGTGGAGCGATCACGGGGGGTGAGCTCGAGACGGCGGCGAATCGCCTCCGCGACGTCCTCCTCCGCGTCGCCGGCATCGGCGCCGGACGGGCGATCGGCGAACGTCGGCTCGCGGCGCCAGACGTGAATGGCGTCCCACGGCCCCCGGCCGGCGATCGCGACGGCGGCGTCGGCCCGCGCATCGATCGAGTCGCCCACGGCTTGGCCGAACGAGCGGATCACGGCTTGCGCCATGAGCAGGTCGGGGAAGAAGTCGTCGGGCGGGTCGAATCCCGGCGGCAGTCGGAACGTCACGATGCCCTTGCGCCACGCCGCCCGCGTGAGCTCGGGCAGGATCGCCTTCTGGCGTTCCACGACCGCCGCCTCGGCGCCGGGCTTCACCGCCACCAGGAGGTGGTCGCCGCGGCGGGGTGGCGACTGAGTCATCGAACGTGTCGTCACCGGATAGCTCGAGCGGTCCGCCGGACCTGGCGAATTGAGAAGATAGGGAAGAGACGCTTTCTAGGTTAACAGGCGATCGTCCGCACCCGAAAACGTCCCGGTCCAAAAATTAGGCCGGCCCGGGCGCCCAAGGGCCCGGGCCGGCCTTTCTCGTCTGAACGCGTGAGAGAACCCTGGGTGTGCCCGAAGGCGATCACGCCAGGTGCCCCGGCCACGAGTGGCCGGGGGAAGGACTACTTGCGGGCCTTCTTCTTCTTGGCGACCTTCTTGGCAGCCTTCTTCTTCTTCTTCGCCATGGTAATGGCTCCTTGCCACGAGCGCCCGGACTCACAACACACATCCGATCCCTCGGGCACTCTTCGTGAGGGATCGGACGACGATGGCGGAACGATTCGTGATCCACCCAGGCGGGCCGGCCACGAATCAGAGAATCTCGACGTGAACGAATGCTGGCGAATCGACGCTGTAAAAAGCGGATTCACCGCGAAAAAACGGCTTTCTTCCCCCTCCGGCCGCGAAAAAAAACACGGCCCATGCGACTGCTGCGCTACGTTTTGGTGCGAGAACTTCCGGGACGGCATGCATTCACTCCTGGAAGGAGAGATCGCGACACCACCCCCGCGCTTCTCTGACCGTGACACGATCGCAGCAACCACGTTCGCAGCATCCATTGCCCGCGCCTGTGGCACCCGGAATCGTCCAGGTGAGCCCATCGCGATGCGTCACAAAGTTCGTTGAACGTGTTCTCGAAACTTCGAACGCATCATCGACGAGCAGCGCGTCGAATCATCAAGATGCGAACTGTGGCGTATGTGGGGCCGAACTGTCAAGAGACATTTCGGAAAGAATCGCTCGACGCCCTCGCCCAGTCGTCGAGCATCGCAACCTGCTTCGCGAAGTTCTGCTCGGCGACGTCGATCGGGCTCTTGAAGAAACAGGCGAGCCATCGGAGCACGCCGCGGTCGCCGGAGCGATGCGCCCGCTCCACCAACCGCACCAGGTCGATCACGAGCGGCGCCGCGAGGATCGAATCGCACCCCTGCCAGGTGAACTGGAACGTCATGGGCGTTCCAAGGAACCCGCGGAAGTGGACGTGGTCCCAAGCGGTTTTCCAATCGCCGAGGCTGCGGATGTATTCGATCGAGACGTGGGTCTGCGGGGGGTAGCCCAGGATCTGTGAGAGCAGGTGGTCCTTGCTCCTGACCTTGGCGGCCTTGTTCCGCGGGTCGTCGAGCACCTTCCCGTCCATGTTGCCGAAGATGTTGTGGCCGACCCAGCTCATGACCTCGAGATTCCGGGCGGCGAACATCGGGGCGAGCACGCTCTTGAGCAGCGTTTCGCCGGTCTTGCCGTCGCAGCCCGCGTGGGGCACGCCGTGCCGCTCCGCCGCCTCCTGGAGGGCCTGGGGCGTGGCGCCGGCGGACGGAGTGAAGTTGACGAACGACGCTCCCGCCTCGAAGGCGGCCAACGCGTAGAGGCTGCTCGACGGCAGCGGGCACGCCGCGGCGTCTCCAAGCAGCGTCGCAAGCTCGGCGTAGTCCCGGGGAATCGGCCGGGACGGCGGCGGCTCCGTCGAAGAGACGTTGACCACCACGACCCGCGAGAGCCTCTCCGCGGCCGCGAACGCGACGATGTCGTCCCGGATGCGGTCGATCGCCGCTCGCGGCGACTCGACGCGGGCGGCGACCGCTTCGTCCGCGAGCTCCCGGATCTTGTCGCCACTGGCGACGACGGTGCCGGGCCGCAGCCTGGCCTCGACGGCCGCCAGATAGTCGGCCGCATCCTCGATGAGATCGGGCGGGATCGCGCGGCTCGTGGTCCACATCGATCGGGCCTCGTCGAGCAGGCCGCCGGACCGGATGTCGTGGCCGCCGACGACGAGCTCGTCGAAGCCGACGAGCCCAAGCGAAGCGAACGGATCGAGGGCCGTCACCAGCCCGACGGGGTCGATCGCGCCGCGAGAGAGCGCAGCGAGCCCCGTCATCATGGTGGTGGCCACGCCCCCCTTGGCTCCGACGAGCCAGACGCCGACGCGGTCTTGGGGCATGGGATGCGGAATCCTGAAGCGGCAGCCGATGAAACGCCGCTTGCACGGCGGAAAGCCGTGTTATCATTGGACGCATGCAAACACGCGTCAAGCTGGCTCGCCGCATGGAAGCGCTCGAGCCTTCCGCCACCCTGGCCATGGCCGCGCGGGCCCAGGCGATGGCCGCCGACGGCATCGACGTCGTCGATCTCTCGGTCGGTGAACCCGATTTCCCCACGCCGGACCACGTCTGCCGCGCCGCCGAGACGGCGATCCGGGCCGGCAAGACGAAATACACCCCGGCGGCCGGCATCCCCGACCTCCGCAAGGCCGTGGCGGCCGACTACTCGAGGCGGACCGGGATTCCGGTCACGCCGCAGCAGGTGGTCGTCTCCAACGGCGCCAAGCACGCCCTCCACAACGTCTTCACGGCCGTGATCGACGACGGGGACGAGGTGATCGTTCCGACCCCCTACTGGGTGAGCTACGCGGAGCTCATCAAGCTCGCCGGTGGCCGCCCCGTGCTCCTGCCGACCCGACTGGAGGACGATTTCAAGCTGCGGCCGGAGCAGCTCCGGGCCGCCATCACGCCAGCCACCCGCATGCTCCTGCTCTGTTCGCCAAGCAATCCGACCGGCGTCGTCTACACGCCGGAGGAGCTCGGCGGCCTGGCCGACGTCGCGATCGCCGCGGACCTCTCGATCGTCTCCGACGAGATCTACGACCAGCTCGTCTACGACGGCCGCAGGTCGGTGTCGTTCCCCACGCTGCGGCCGGGCCTGGCCGACCGCACGATCGTGGTCGCGGGCGTGAGCAAGACCTACTCGATGACGGGCTGGCGGATCGGCTGGACGATCGCACCTGAGCCGCTCTCCAAGGCGATCGCAAACCTCCAGAGCCAGGAGACGAGCAACCCCTCGAGCGTGAGCCAGCACGCGGCGGTCGCCGCGGTCACCGGCCCGCAGGAATGCGTCGCCGAGATGTGCCGTGCCTTCCAGAAGCGTCGCGACCTCGTCGCATCGAGGCTCGCCGCCATACCGGGCGTTCGGATCCCGACGATCGGCGGCGCGTTCTACGCGTTCTTCGCGATCCCCGGAACCCGCACGAGCCTGCAGTGGTGCGAGGAATTGCTCGAGAAGGAGCACGTCGCCCTCGTGCCAGGCAGCGCCTTCGGGGCCGAAGGGCACGTGCGGATGTCGTTCGC
>JBBAVU010000237.1:0-4247 GCA_040397565.1 Pirellulales bacterium
CGCGGAAAAAAGACGAGTGCATCGTCATCAACAACGACATCACGATCGTCGTCGTCGAGATTCGCGGCGATAAGGTGCGACTCGGCGTCGAGGCGCCCAAGGAGGTTCCGGTTCATCGCCGCGAGGTGTTCGATGCCATTACGATGGTCGGCGGCACGGTTGGTGGTGGCGCGGCTGCCGGTGACGCGATCGATGGAAGCGGACCGGCGGATGCGTCGGTCGATATGATCGACCACTCGCGTGTCGAGGAGAGCGCGGCCCCCGCCGCCCCACAGGGCGGGAAGTCGGGCGACGGAGCCGGCGCGAACGCCGTCGAATTGAACGCCGTTGAAACGGGTGGAATCCCCGGGCATCATCTGCAAGGCCAGCATCTTCAAGGGCCGTGTGAACTCGAATCCCGGGTCGACGGGTGAACCGGATTGACGGGTAAGCATGACCAGGGCCCCATCGTCTAATGGTTAGGACATCGCCCTTTCACGGCGGTAATCGGGGTTCGAATCCCCGTGGGGTCACTTCAGCCGGCCTGCCCTCCGACGGTTCCCCGCCCCTCCAGTGCAGCTACGACGCAGTGCTGTTCGTTTCGTTCGGCGGGCCTGAGGGTCCGAACGACGTCATCCCCTATCTTGAAAACGTCCTCCGGGGACGGAACGTCCCGCGGGAACGGTTGCTCGAGGTGGCCGAGCACTACCACCACTTCGGCGGAAAAAGCCCGATCAACGAACAGAATCGGGCGCTCATCGACGCGTTGCGGACCGAGCTCGCGGAGCACGGGCCGGACCTGCCTGTCTACTGGGGCAACCGTAACTGGCACCCCCTCCTCCCCGACACGATTCGCGAGATGACCGCCGCGGGCGTGAAGCGGGCGATCGCCTTCGTAACCAGCGGCTTCAGCTGCTATTCGGGCTGTCGGCAATATCGGGAAAACATCGTCGCGGCCTGCACTCCACTCGGGGCGGAAGCGCCCCAGATCGACAAGATCAGGGTGTTCTTCAACCACCCGGGATTCGTCCACCCGATGGCGAGGAACGTTCTCGCCGCGATCGGCCGCCTCGACCGCGAAGCGGGCTTCGACGCCGCCGGCGAGGGACGGCTGCCCGATCGTCTCCGGGAAACCATGGTCCTCTTCACCGCGCACAGCATTCCGACGTCGATGGCCGATGGCAGCCGCTACGTCCAGCAGCTCACCGAGGCATCCCGGCTCGTCGCAGAACGGGCGGGGCTTTCCCGGTGGAAGCTCGTCTACCAGAGTCGCAGCGGCCCCCCGGGACAGCCCTGGCTCGAACCGGACGTCTGCGACGCGATTCGCGAGCTCGCCGCCGGCGGGGAGAAGCGGCTGGTCGTGGCGCCGATCGGTTTCATCTCCGACCACATGGAGGTGCTCTACGACCTCGACACCGAGGCCGCCGCACTCTGCGGTGAACTCGGCGTCGCGATGGAGCGGGCCGCGACCGTCGGCACGGATCCCGAGTTCGTCGGCATGGTCCGCGAACTCATCGCAGAGCGGGCCTGGCAGCTTCCCGAACGCGTGGCGATCGGCGGCATGCCCGCCAGCCACGACGTCTGCCCCGTCGACTGCTGCCCCGCGCCGGTTCGGCCGGCGACGGCCCGCCCTGCTCCCGCGGGCCCTCCGCCCGGTGCCGTGACGGGCCCATGAGCGTCCCGAGGGGCCGCCCCATGAAGGGGAGCGACGACCCACGGCCGCTCGTCGTGCTCGTGCACGGTTATCTCGCGCATCGCGTGCATCTCTCGCTCCTTTCCCGGCGACTGCAGGCCGAGAACTTCGAGACGCTCAACTGGGGCTACCCCACCTTCCGACGTTCGCTCACGGTCGCCGCCGACAGGCTCGCCGCGATGCTGGATCGACTCGACGCCGAGCAGACGACCAGGCCGCTCCACCTCGTCACGCACAGCATGGGAGGAATCGTCGCCCGGGCGGCCGTCGACCGGTTTCAGCCGCGCCGGCTCCGCCGGTGGGTCATGCTCGCACCGCCCAATCGCGGGTCCGACGTGGCGCGCCGGCTCGAACCGTTCGTCGGCGGCTGGAGCCCTCCGGTTCGCGAACTGTCGAGCGGCGGGACCGGCCTCGTGCATTCGCTCGGCATGCCGGTGGACGTCGAGGTCGGCGTGATCGCCGCAGGGTATGATCTGCTCGTTCGCGAGGAGAGCACCCGGCCCGATGTGCCCCACGAGCACGTGACGATTCCCTGCATGCACTCGGCCCTGCTCGTCCGGCGCGACGCCGTGCGGCAGATCGTGTCGTTTCTTCGCACCGGACGTTTTCTCGCGACCGTCTGAATGTCGTACGGAACGAATGCATGAACGAATCGACTCATGAGCTCGGTTCGTCTGGCGTGCGCATAGGGCCGCTCGGCCTCGGCTGCTGGCCCCTGGCGGGCATGACCCGCGAGGGAGTGGTCCGCGAGGCCGCCGTGGCGACGGTCGAGGCGGCCCTGGAAGCCGGTATTCTTCATCTCGATACGGCCTACTGCTACGGGGAACGGGGCGAGAGCGAGACCGCGATCGCGGCGGCGATGCGCCGCCGTGGCACGCCGCGGGACAGCGTGGTGATCGCCGGCAAGTGCGGCATCCACTGGGAGGCCGATCCGTCGAGATCACCGCCCCGCCGGCAGTGCGTCGACGGACGGCCGGAGCGACTGCGAAGACAGGTCGAGGAGAGCCTGCGCAGGCTGGCGGCGGACCATCTCGACCTTCTCTATCTGCATGCCCCCGACCCGCAGGTGCCGCTGGCGGAGTCGGCCGGAGAACTGCGAAGGCTCCGCGAGGAGGGCAAAACGCGGGCCGTCGGAGTTTCGAACGTGAAGCTCGCCGAACTTGTCGCCTTCGCGGGTGAGTGTCCGCTCGAGGCCTGCCAGATGCCCTTCAACATGCTCCAACGGGACATCGAGCGGGACATCCTCCCATGGTGCCGCGACCACGGGGTGGGCGTCGTCGCCTACTGGCCGCTCATGAAGGGCCTCCTGGCCGGCCACATGAGCCGCTCGACGACGTTTCCCGCGTCGGACAGCCGCCACAAGTACCCGCTCTTCAACGGCGAGGAGTTCCAGCGGAATCTCGACTTCGTCGACCGGCTGCGGCCGGTCGCCGAACGGCTACGGTGCGCGATCGCCGACGTCGTGCTCGCGTGGACGGCCGAACAACCCGGGATCGCGAGCGTGCTCTTCGGCGCGACGTCGCCCGAGCAGGTTCACGAGAATGCCGCGTCGCTCCGATGCTCGCTCGACGACGAAGCCCGCCGCTCCATCGCGGACGCCATCTCGTGGCGTGGTCCGGCGGCCGGCAGGGCCAGACACTGACTCAGGCGCCGACCAACTCCGGTCGGGCCTTCGACGGCGCAAGATTCGAGACGGTCACGTACGACTGACGGACTTTCAGGCAGGCCTGACGAAAAGCCTCCGGCCGCGACACGCCCGCCAAGCGGAGCGTCTCCACGGAACCACGGCGAAAGACGAGGTCCCCGGCGTGGTACCACTCCTGGCCGGGAACGACCTCGACGTCGATGGCGTCGAACCGGTCGAGATCGACGTACTGCAGAACGGTCCCGGCAACCCCCTGCTCGACGGCTACTCGGCGGTTCGTGAGCCTGTAGCGACGGATCGCCCAAGGCATCCGCATCGAAAAATAGAGCGGCAGTCCCAGCGGCAGACAGGCGAGCGCGATGAGGCGGCCGATCGTGAACGGACCAACCCCACCCTCCAGTCCGCACAGCCGGCCCAGCCAGCGGCCGACCGGCGTCGCGGCCACCGACGGCCAAACGGTCATCACGGTCGCCTCGGCAGTGGACGGGGGAACGACACCGGCAATCGATTGGATGCTCATGCCGCAGATCGTACCCGCTCCTCCCGCCGCGACAAGCAGCACAGCGAGAGGATTCGAGAGGGGGTACCGATGCCCCAAAGGAAAGCCCGATGAAAAAAAAGAAACCCGCGAGGAGGCTTTCGCCTCCCCGCGGGCTCTTCGTTCGTTTGACGCCGTCTTGCGACGGCCGGCAGCTCACCCGCCGTTGCCGGCGGGCGAAAGGCCTTTGCAGGCCCAATCTCTTTCAGAACGACCGGACGAATCGTCTCCACATTCTGTTGGCCCCGGTATTTTCCCGACGAATCGGTCGCCGAAGCGACACGACCGACGGTTCCACAGCCGGGGTCGTCGATCGAACTGTGAGGTTCGAAAGACTGTTTCCTTTAGAAAGGAGGTGATCCAGCCGCAGGTTCCCCTACGGCTACCTTGTT
>JBBAVU010000238.1:0-4204 GCA_040397565.1 Pirellulales bacterium
GGCTGCTGACCAGGAAGCAAGCCGCCGAGGTGCTCGGCTTTCAGCCGCAGACCCTTGCCCGCTGGAAGTGGGAAGGACGCTCCGACCGTCCGCCCGAGGTGCGAGTCGGAACCCGTGCGGTTCGTTACCGCGCGAGTGAGTTGGCGAGGTGGATCGCCGAGCGTGGCGACACCCCGAACCGGAACCCGAGGACCTAACCCCTAGAAATGCTGCGAGCCGCCGGATTAGGCCCCGGCGGCTCGCGGAAACCCGACTTGGAGGCGGGTTCGAATGAATGGATGCTACTGCGCTGATCTGGCGATGCAAACGGCGGTTTTCGCCGCCCTTGAATTCTACGGTCTGGACCCAAGCCCCGCCGCCGCAAGCCGCCGGCCGGGGCCGGCGGGGACGCTCGCCGAGCAAATGCGGCGGATCGACCTCGGCGGGAAGGTGCTCGCCCTGGTCCGGCGGTCCGTCCCCGTTGGCGGGGACGATCGGCTGCTGATCGAACGGCTTGTCGTTTCGGCTTGCGGCCGGCGGGAGGAAGCCGACCGCCCTGCACCGCCGAGCCGGCAGCCGGTGAACGATTCCGCCGTAATCGCATACGCGGTTGCGGGCGGCGGTGCGGTCGGATCGTTCGAGTCCTTCCGGCGGTCGTTCACGTCGTCCGCCGAACTGCTCGAGCCGGCGGTCGATCGGCAGGACGTGCAGCCGCCGCCGCTGACGACGAACCCGCACCGCCGGCCGAACCCGCCGGGGACGGCCGCGCCGGTGAAGACGGACCCGACCAGGACGATCCGCTCGAGCCGGTGGACCGGCGCGGGAAGGAAGGTGCGGTCGTGAACGTGGAACGGCTGACGAACACCCGGGCCGCCATCGGGCGACACCTCGCCCGGCTGACGGCTGATCTGCGACAAGCCGACCGGCTGCACGGTCGGAAACGGGAAGCGGTCCTGCGGGGCGCGGCTCGAGGTTTCATGCAGGCAGGGTTTCACGATCTGGCGAAGGACGTTCGCCGCCAAGCAAGGGAGGTGCGGAAGTGACCAGGAAGAACGACAAGCCGCCGCACGCCGAAGCGGTGCGGCAACGGCTCGAGGAAGCGGCGAAGGATTGTCCCGAGCCGAGGTTCGGAACGCGGCGGACCAGGAAGAACGCGAATTCCCCCGGGCGACTGCGGGGGCAACGGCTGCTGTTCGAGCCGAACGACCAGCGGCGATTTTGGGGAGTGCAGGGAAAGGACGTGCAGGAATGAGCAGTTCAAGAAAAACGGAAATCGCGAACGGGCAGGAAGTGGTCCAGGGTTGGGGCGAATTCCTGCGGGCATCGCAGAAAAACCCCCGCTATCGGATCGCCGGCAAGTCGTTCGATCGGGTTCCCTACGGGCGAGAGGATTCCGGCGAGCCGCCGGCGAACCCCGCTTGTCGTGAATGCGCCGCCGCGCCGGGGCAATTCCACGTCCCCGGCTGCTGTCTCGAGCGCTGCCCCCGCTGCGGCGGGCAAGCGATTTCGTGCGGGTGTTTTTGCCCGTTCGAGGTGGAGTGGTCCCCGTTCGTTCGGATCGACGGCGAGGTGCAGGAATGATCACCGAGGGGATTTCGGAATCCGGTTCCGAAAAGCCGCACCGGGGTCGTCCACGGTCGTGGAAACGAAACCTCGCCGAGGATCTGCGCCGGCGCGGGCTGTCGCCCTCGGACTGCCGGTGCGAGCGGTCGCAATTGAACAACGCCTATCGGTTGTCCGCCACGGGGCCGGCGCTGCGGCTGCTGACCCCCGAGGAACGGACGGTCCTGTTCGGCGCGACGGACGACGAACTGCGGCGGGGTGGCACGTTCCCTCGAGGTTGGGATTCTGCTGCGCTCGAGCTGGGCCGGCTGCTTCACGGGATCGACGCGGACGACGATACCGCCCGGCGGTTCCTGCTGATCGCGGTGAACGGTCGCCGCGACGGTGTTTCGTGGCGGGCAATCCGATCGCACTTCCGATCCCTGCGGCTCGGCGAGCGGTGCGGGAACGCGGTGTCCCTGCTGTCCGAATTGGCGAGGACCGTGGACGCTTACCGCTCGAGGTTCCCGGCCACAACGGACCAAATGATCGCAGGCGCGGTGCGGTCCCTGCTCGGGATCGTTTCCGAACGAATCGACCCCGAAACCGCCGAGCCGCCGGAAAACGACCTCGCCATTTGCGATTAGTAGCCCGATCGACCCCTCGCCTGGCCTGGAACACGTCCGAATTTTCGACCCGTCAATTGGACCGATGGCAGGAAGCCGCAGACCACGACAACCCGAGAGGAAGTCAAACAATGAGCACGTCCGAGAACACCGCCGCCACGCCGCCGCTCGATTTCCGCTGGAAGCCGGTCGGCAATCAAACGAAGGTTTCCTTGCGAGTCCTTGTCGGCGAGGACGTGATCGAGGACGACATCGTAGACCTCGGGAAGAAATCGCACCGTAACCAGTTTGCGGAAGGGGTCGCCGCCGCCGCCGGGGTCGGGGTCGAGGACGTGGAAGCCGAGCTTCGGCGGATCCTGGACGAACGGCGAGCCGAAAACGACCCCAAGCCCGAACCGGCGCCGGTGGACGACCTCGGCGAGCTGACCCAAGCCGCGCTCGAGCAGACGGACCCCGAGGTGCGGAGGGAAGCCGAACGGCTGCTCGAGGACCCCGAGCTGATCGACCGGATCAGCGAGGACATTGGAGGGGTCGGGGTCGCCGGCGAAGACGATCTGCGGCTGACGCTCTATCTGGTCGGGACCTCGCGGCTGCTGCCCCGCCCCCTCGCGGCGATCGTGCAGGGGCAATCGTCCTCGGGGAAGTCTTACACCGTCGAACGGGTTGCGAGCCTGTTCCCCGAGGAAGCGGTCGTCCTCGCAACGCAAATGACCCCGCAAGCCCTGTTCCATATGCCCGCCGGCAGTTTGTCGCACCGCTGGATCGTGGCGGGCGAGCGGTCCCGGATCGCGAACGATGAAACCGCCGAGGCTACGCGGGCGCTGCGGGAAATGCTGTCCGGGGGTCGGCTGTCGAAACTGATCCCGACCAAGGTAGAAGGGGAAATCGTCACGGTTCGGCTCGAGCAGGAAGGACCGATCGCGTTTGTCGAATCCACGACCTCGGCGCGGGTGTTCGAGGAAGACGCGAACCGCTGCATCATGCTGAGCACGGACGAACGACGGATGCAGACGAAAACGATCATGCGACGGCTCGCCATGCTCGCCAGCGGGAAGGTGCAGTCGGACGTCCGACGGATCGCCGCGCGGCATTATGCCATGCAACGGCTGCTCGAGCGGCGGACCATCGTGATCCCGTTCGCCGAACGGCTCGCCGAGGTGCTCGAGGTGTTCGCCGATCGGGTCGAGTGTCGCCGCGCCTACCCGATGCTGCTCGCCCTGGTCCAAGCCTCTGCCCTGCTGCACCAGCGGCAGCGGAAGACGGACCAGGACGGTCGGCTGATCGCCGAGCCGGCGGACTACGCGGTCGCCGCCCGGCTACTGTCCGGCCCGCTGGCGAGGACGATCGGCGAATCCCTGTCCGACCCGGCGCGGCGGTTCCTCGAACGGCTGCTCGCCGAGGTGGACGACCCGATCGACCCGTTCCCGGTCCCGTTCAAGGCGAAGGACGTTCGCCAGCGGTTGAAGACGGCGCGGTCGTCAGTCGCCGGCTTCCTGTCCGAGCTGGAGGACAAGGGGTTCCTGGATCTGGTCGCCGATGCCGGCGGCGGGCGGGGGCGACCGGCGAAGACCTGGAAGCCGACCGGACGATCGGGCGAGGACGTGGACGTGCTGCCCCCGGTCGAGGAACTGTTTCCGTCGGGGGGCGAGTACGAAATGGACAAATTCGCGCCGGTGCAGCCGAGGTAGGGTTTCGCCCGGGAAATCCTGCGGTTTCGGGCTGCTGAATTTGTCCAGACCCGGCCTCGGACAAATTCGGACAAACGGACAAATTCACCGCACGTCCTTTCTGGCGGGGACGTGCTCGGGGATTTCTGCCATTTTTCCGAATTCGGTCCTCGGCGCCGCGGCAAAATCCAAAGCCCTGCACCGCAACGGCTTACGCTCGATTTCGGGAATTTGTCCATTTGTCCGGCGGGCGGGGTGAACACCGTGTTCGAGGCGCTCGCCGGTCCAGACAGCCGGCTTGGGCTGCGAAAAAACCCTCGGCATTTCGTCGCCGCGCGCGCGGGCTGCACCGCACGCGGTTACGGATGGAAGGTCAAAAGTTTTTCCCGA
>JBBAVU010000239.1:0-4199 GCA_040397565.1 Pirellulales bacterium
CCGGGGATCGCGATGATCCTCGACGACGAGGCGGTGCTCGAGACCAACGGCGACGGGCGGTTTCTCAACGAGGCGGTGATGTGGGAGTGGAAGACGGGCCTGGCCCGCTGCGGTGTTCCCCTGCGGGTGTACCTGCTCGACGACCTCGCCCGGCCCGACTTTCCCGACCACCGCGTGCTCTATTTTCCGAACCTGTTTCGCATCGACGACACGCGGAAAAAGCTCCTCGAAAAGAAGGCTCTTCGCGGCGGCCGCGTGATCGTCTGGGGGCCGGGGTCCGGGATCAGCGACGGCAGCTCGATCGGCCCCGCGTCGGCGGCAGCCCTCACCGGCTTCTCCTTCGAGATGATCGAGGCCTCCATGCCAAGGCGGACGCTCCTGGCCCGCGTCGATCATCCGCTCACCCGTGGCTTGAGCCCCGCGACGGTGCTCGGCGGCCCGCTGGCCTATGGCCCCGTGCTCCTGCCCAGCGACGGCACGACCCTGGGCGTGGCCTGGACGAAACAGGGCCGCAACCTCGCCGGGCTGGCGGTGAAGGAGCAAACCGCCGACGACGGCTCGACCTGGGCGAGCGTGTTCAGTTCGACGCCGGGACTGCCCGCCGCATTCTGGCGGAACGCGGCCCGGCTGGCGGGTGCGCACGTGTGGTGCGAGACGGACGAGGTCGTGCTCGCCGACGCCGGACTCGTGGCGATCCACTCGCTCGCCGGCGGGCCGCGGCGGCTGCTCTTGCCGCGGAAGAGCGACGTCGTCGATCTCGTCACCGGCCGGCCGGTGGCGAAGGGAGTGCGCGAGATCGAAGTCACGCTCGATTCACCCGACACGCGGGTCTTCCGGCTGCTGCCCGAGGGGAAGCGATGACGCTTGCCATGGTTCCGGCGCGGGCCGGCGGTTCGCGATCAGGGCTCGAGCGCCGCCGGCCGCTCGGATGCGTAGGCTTCGTAGGCCTCGGCGATGCCGGCCTGCCGCTCGTCGCCCGAATGGAAGATGAACCGGTGTCGCAGGCTGATCCGCTCGCCGGCGGCGAGCGACACGGCGCCGCTCTCAGCCGCCGGATTCATCTGGCGGAAACCGAAGGGGTTGGCGCAGAACAGTCCGTAGGTGCGGACGTGCCAGGCCGTGGGATGCCGAAAACTGGTCGGGTGATCGAGGATCGCAATGCCCAGGTGCTCTCCATCGACGGGGCCGTGGTAATCGACCCACGTCGCCCGGGTCGCCCAAGCGTCGGCATCCCGGCGGCCGTCGCTCGTCACGATCGTGCCCCCGAGGCCGCGGTCCACGGTCATCTCGTCCGGCACGCGTATATAGACGCCGGCATCCTTCATGTCGGCCAGCTCCACCGGCCCATGGGCGGCGACGAGATCGATGTCGACGTCGATCGATCGCACCCCCGGGGCGAACGCGAAGGTCATCCGCCGCTCCTCGACCAGCAGCGGCGTGTTGCGGGCATCCACGATCTCGTTCGTGGCATGGATCACGGCGGTGCGGCCGCCGGCGAGCCTGCGGTAGCCGCGATGCCGGATCGCACCGACCGTCGCGACCCGCGCCGAAAGGGCGGGATGGTCGCGGTAGGAGGCGTCCTCCGCCCAGGTGTCGAATCCCGCCACGCCTTGGTGGCCGAACGTGAGCCCCCGCTGGTGGACGTGGTCGGTCGTCTCTCCAGGCACTTCGGCCATCGGAAAGGACCGGGTCATCGACGCACCCGTCGGGCCGACGATCCGCCACAGGAACGGCTTGTTGGCGGTATCCACCACGTACTCGGCGACCGGTTCGCCGTAGAGCAGCACGACCGCGCCCCCCGTGGCGGTCTTCCGCACGGCGTACGCGGTGTCCCGCACCGGGACCGCCGCGACCGGCTTGGCAGGCTGCTCGCCCAGAGCGGATGCAGAGGCCGCGGCGACGGCGAACACGGCAAGGGCGGTGGGAAAGCGGCTCATGGGAACGACATTAGCATAGTCGCGCGCGGCACGGCGCGACGCCACTGGAACCGACCATGACACTGACGGAAGAGGAACTCGAAGAACGGCTCAGCCGACCGACCGATGCCGTCCGGGCGGCGATCGACTCGCTCGACGGCGACATCCTCGTGCTCGGGGCCGGCGGCAAGATGGGCCCGTCGCTTGCCCGGATGGCACGACGGGCGCTGCCGGCGGGCCGCGAGGTGATCGCCGTGTCGCGGTTTTCGTCGACGTCGGCCCGAGAGGCCCTCGAGCGTCACGGCGTCCGCACGATCGCCTGTGACCTGCTCGACCCCGAGAGCGTCGCGAGGCTGCCCGACGCGGCGAACGTGATCTTCATGGCCGGCCAGAAGTTCGGCACCAGCGACGCCCCAGGCCTGACCTGGATGATCAACGCGGTGCTGCCGGCCTTCGTCGCCGCCCGCTACCGTTCGGCGCGGATCGTGGTCTTCTCCACCGGCTGCGTCTACGGGTTCGCGACGCCCGAGAGCGGCGGCTCGCGCGAGCAGGACCCGCTCGATCCGCCGGGCGAGTATGCCCACTCCTGCATCGCCCGCGAGCGGGTCTTCACTCACCACGCGCGGATGCACGGCACGCCGCTGCTCATCTACCGGCTCAACTATGCGATCGACCTCCGCTACGGCGTGCTCCACGACATCGCCACGAAGGTCTGGCGGGGGGAACCGTTCGACGTCACGACCGGCCACGTCAACGTGATCTGGCAGGGCGACGCCAACGCGCGGGCGATCCAATCGCTGGCCCGCGCCGCGAATCCTCCCGGGGTGCTCAACGTGACCGGCCGAGAGTGCATCTCGACCCGCTGGCTGGCCGGACGGTTCGCCGAGCTGTTCGGCACGCAGGCCGCGGTGACCGGCCGCGAGTCGGCCGCCGTCTGGCTGGCCGACGCCTCGAAGTCGCTCGAGTGGTTCGGCGAGCCGACCGTGTCGCTCGAGGAGATGATCGCGATGACGGCCGACTGGATCCGCTCCGGCGGCGAATCACTCGGCAAGCCCACCCACTTCGAGGCGCACGATGGACGATTTTGACCTCCGCTCGGCACTCCGCTCCGGCCTGGCGATCCCGGCGCACCCGCTGGCCCTCGACGCCTCTCGCCGGCTCGACGAGCGACGGCAGCGGGCGCTCTCCCGCTACTACATCGCGGCGGGGGCGGGGGGGCTGGCCGTGGGCGTGCACACCACGCAGTTCGCGATCCGCGATCCGCGGGTCGGCCTGTTCGAGCCGGTGCTGGCACTCGCGCGGGAGGAGATGGACCGGGCAGGCAGGCCGCTTGCGCGGATCGGCGGCATCTGCGGAGGCACGCGGCAGGCGGTGACCGAGGCGGCGACGCTCCGCCGGCTGGGCTACCACGCGGGGCTGTTGAGTCTCGCCGCGCTCCCCGACGCGGCGGAGGACGCCCTCGTCGCGCACGCTCAGGCGGTGGCCGAGGTGATCCCGATCGTCGGTTTCTATCTGCAGCCGGCGGTCGGCGGCCGGGTGCTGCCGCGCTCGTTTTGGAGCCGGTTCGTCGAGATCGAAGGAGTCGTGGCGATCAAGGTGGCGGCGTTCGACCGGTACCGATCGCTCGACGTCGTGCGGGCGCTGGCCGCCAGCGGCCGCGACGACGTCGAGCTCTACACCGGCAACGACGACAACATCGTGGCCGACCTCGTGACGCCCCACCGGTTCACCGGCCGCGACTGGCGGTACGTCGGCGGCCTGCTCGGTCACTGGTCGGTCTGGACGCGAAAAGCAATTGAGCTGCTCGACCGTTGCCGCAGGGAGCCCGCGTCCCCGGACCTGCTTCGCCTGGGCGTCGAGGTGACCGACGCCAACGCCGCCTTCTTCGACGCGGCCAACGGCTTCGGCGGCTGCATCGCGGGGCTCCACGAGGTGTTGCGGAGGCAGGGCCTGCTCGCGGGGACCTGGTGTCTCGACGAGCACGAAACGCTCGGCCCGGGGCAGCTTGCCGAGATCGACCGCGTCGTGCGGGCCTACCCGCACCTCGCCGACGACGAGTTCGTGGACCGACACCGCGACGAGTGGCTGCGGCCGTGACACGGCCGCCCGGGATCAGCCCAGTTCGGTCTTCAAGAGGTACTCTTCGAGCGCCTTCCTCGCCTCCTGCTCCTGCTGGATGAGGCCCGTGATCTCCTTGCGGAGGGCCTCCACCCGGTCTTCCTGCTCCGCGAACTTCTTCACGTACTTCGCATAGAGCTCGTTCGTCCGGTCGAGCTGGGCCAT
>JBBAVU010000240.1:0-4176 GCA_040397565.1 Pirellulales bacterium
GAGGGGCATCAGAAGCTCGCGAACCTCGCCAAGGACACGGTCGTCGTCGGCCATCACCAGGATGGCGAGCCGCTCTTCACCTGGCGGAAGGCGGGCGAGGGCGAGGCGATCTGCTTCAACGTGCTCCTCGCCGGGGAGAGTGTGTTTCCCTTCCCGGTGAACGACTCCTGGGAGACCTTCCGCGCCGTGATCGACCAGCTCGTCCGCCGCCGCGGCGTGACGCCGGCCTTCGAGTTCCGCAACCTGCGGGCCTACGACGAGGGGATCAGCGACTTCGTGACCATGCAGTACGACCTGCCGGGCACGTCCACCCGTGTGCTCGCCCTCTTCGGCGACCACCGCGGCCGCACGGCCCACGCCCGGCTGCGGATCTGCAAGCCTTTCACGGTCGTCCACGACCTGCTCGCGGGCGAGAGCCTCCCAACGCTCCGCGATCCCGCGCGAGACGTCCTCGAGACGGCAGTCGTCGTCGAGCCGGGCCACTGGCGTCTCCTCGCGCTCGGCACGGCGCCGCCTCGAGAGCCCGCACTCGCCGGCCCGACCTCGGCGGCCCTCGGCGACACGGTGAAGCTCACGCTCGGCGGCGATCGCAAGGAGACGGCCTACGGACGGATCGAGGTCATGGGACCAGACGGCAGCGTGCTCCCGCAGCACACGGCAGGCGTCGCGGTGAAGCCTGGCGAGGCGGTCGAACTGCGGCTGCGGCTCGACGACCCGGCCGGCGAAACTACCGCGAGTGCGAAACCGTGGAAGGTGAGGTTCATCGATGCGATCTCGGCGGCTGCGGCCGAGGCGTCGATTGCCGTGAAGCCGTCGGCCGCCTCGGTGGCGATTGCGAAGGCGGCCCTGCCCGCGGAGCCCGAGATGCGTTCGCGCCCGCTCGCCCGGCGCGGGCCCGAGCTCACGTCACCCGAGTTCCTCGCGCTCCTTGCGCGGCTCCGCAGCCTGCACTTCTCCGCCGAGCCCGTGGACAAGCGGCTGTACAGTGCTTTTTCGTATGAGATGGGCGGCAGCCGTCAGGACGCCCTGCGTCGTCTCGCCTGCACCGACTGGACAGCGCATGCGAAGCCGCTCGCCGAGCACGTGGCAAGAGGAGCGCGGCTCTACCTCGTGGGCGAGGATCTCGGCATCGATCCCGAGTCGGGCGTAAGCCTGACACCGGGCCGCCGGCCGCGGATCGTGGAATCGCTGCAATCGCTGATTGAAAGCGGTGAAGCCACGCTCCATGCGGTCGCGGGCGAGCCCGAGGTGCGGGTGCTCGCGATCGGCAAGGGGCTCGTCGTGCTCGACCGCCGCTCGCCCGACGCCACGGGCAACTCCAACCTCCACCTCGCCCTGTTCCAGCGGCAGTGGCGAACGGGCATGGAGCGGCTCGGCCTCGCACCCGATGGTGGCACCCCGCCGCTCGGTCCGGCATCCAAGGAACCGCTCGCCGCCTGGCTCGTGCCGGCGGCCGGCCGTTGAACGGCCGCGTGTACGCGGCCGTTTTGCAAAGTCGTTGCCGGCCGTTTTTGCAAAGCTTTGCAGAACGCAAGCGGCTTCCGGCGACTTACAATGAATGTCGTCATGACACCCAATCCTTCCCGTAACACCCGCGTCGCACTCATCACCGGTGCCGCCGGGGGCATCGGTGCCGCCGTGGCCGAGGCATTCGCCTCCCGCGGTTGCGCCGTCGCCATCACCGACCGCTGCGTCGAGGGGCTCACGGCTGTCGAAAATGCGGTCCGAGGCCGCGGAGCCGACGTGCTCTCCCTGGCCGGCGATCTCGCCGACCTCGACTTTGCGGAGTCGCTCGTCCGCCAGACCGCGGCCCGGTTCGGCCGCATCGACGTGCTCGTCAACAATGCCGCCGCCCGCGAACTGACGACGATGCGGGAGATTACGCCGGCGGAGTGGGATCGCACGCTCCGCGTCTGCCTCACCGCGCCCGCCTTCCTCGCCCGCTGGGCGGCCGTGGAGATGCCTCCGGGGGGCGTGATCGTGAACATCGGCAGCATGATGTCGCGGCAGGCCCACGGCATCTCGCCGGCCTACATCGCCTGCAAGGGCGCGCTCGAGTCGCTCACCTACGATCTCGCGGCACTCTACGGCCCGGATGGCATCCGCGTGGTGACCGTCGCCCCAGGGGCGATCGACACGGCGATGAGCAGGCTCGTCAGTTCCAGCGATCGCGCCGACGGCCACGAGGACGACCCCGTTCGCGACTTCTCCGAGTCGATGACGATGCTCGGCCGCTGGGGTCATCCGGATGAGGTCGCCCGTGCGGTGGCGTGGGTGGCGTCGCCGGAGGCCAGCTACCTGACGGGCACGACGCTCGTCCTCGACGGGGGCTGGTCGCGGATGCACATGCCGCCGCAGGTCACCCAGGCCGTGCTGCCCGAGCTGACGAGAGACGGCGACTGCATGGCGACGGGTCGCAAGGCGTGAGCGACGAGGGACGCATGGCGGCCACCGTGAAACCAGCCTCCGCCAGAGCCCGCTCGCCCGCGTCGGCCGACCGCGACGTGGCGATCATCCTCGACCCGTCGAACATGTACCAGCGGCGGATCATCCGCGGCATCGCCGAGTACGTCCAGCAGCATGCTCGCTGGCGACTCTTCATCGAGCCGGCCGCGGCCGACATGGTGCCCGACCCGCGGACCTGGCGGGGCGACGGCGTGATTGCCTATTTCGGGGATCGACGGACCGAGGAGTTCGTGGCCGAGGCGGGCGTGCCCGCGGTGTCGATCGAGCGCGGCCTGCGGGCGATGCCCCGGAAGATCCCCGTGGTGGCCACCGACAACGCTGCGATCGGCCGGATGGCCGCCGCGCACTACCTCGACAAGGGCTTTCACCACCTCGCCTACTGCGGGGCGACCGAGCCCTCCGCCTACTGGTGCGAGCCGCGGGCGGCGGCCTTCGCCGCGGCGGCCCTCGATGCCGGGGCCACGTTCAGCCGGTTCGCGCAGCGTCAGCGGATCGCCCGCAACTGGCCTGCCGCCCTGGCGAGCCTCGCCGAGTGGATCGCGACGCTGCCGCCCCGGACGGGCATCCTCACGGTCAACGACGCCCGTGCACGGCACGTCGTCGAGGCCTGCGGCCTTGCCGGCCGCCGCGTGCCCGAGGACGTGGCGGTGCTCGGCGTGGACAACGACGAAATGCTCTGCGAGCTCACGACGCCCTCCTTGAGCAGCATCGAACACGACACCCGCGAGATCGGCCGCCGGGCGGCGGAGACGCTCGACACGCTGATGAAGGGGAAGCGGTGCCACGGCTCGGTGCTCGTGCCGCCGGTGGGCGTGACGGAGCGCCGGTCGACGGAGCAAGTTGCGGTCGAGGATGCCGAGGTGGCGGCGGCGATCGCCTTCCTGCGGGCCAACGTCGCGAGCCCGCTCCACGTCGAGGACGTGGCCCGGGCCAGCGGTCTGTCGCTGTCGACGCTCAAGTCCCGCTTCAAGGCCGTGGTGGGCCGCCCGGTGCATGCGGAGTTGCAGCGGCTGCGTATCGAGGAGGCCCGCCGGCTTTTGGCGACGACCTCGATCCCGGTGAAGAAGGTCGCCTCACTTGCAGGCTTCATCGATGTATCGCACTTCACGACCGCCTTCCGCCGCCACACCGGCCTGCCGCCAGGTCGCTACCGGACGCAGACCTCCTCCTGACAGTTCGGCCATTTTTCCAAGACGTTTGGCTGATTTCGCAAGCCCACTTCGGCTAGCGTACGGGTCTGGAAATTTCTTCCTTCGTGAGACCCTTCGATGATCCGCTCCTCGCTCCCGCGCCGTCTTCTGCTGCTTGCCCTCGTGGCGGCGGTCTCCGGCCCCCGTCCGGCGTTTCCCTATGCCGCCGTGCAGAACAAGGCCGACAACACCGAGATCCGCATCGTGCCGGCCCCCGGCAAGGTCGTGATCGACGGAAAACTCGACGACTGGGACCTCACGGGCTCGATCTTCATGTTCATCGACGAAGCGAGCCGGGAGTCGTATCACGTGCGCGCCGCGATGATGTACGACAAGGACTTCGTCTACGTCGGCGGCACGTGGAAGGACCCGACCCCGATGCGGAACGTGAACCACTTCGGGGGCGACGTGCAGAACGCCTGGAACGCCGATGCGGTCCAGATGCGGTTCGTCTCCGACCCGGGGATCAAGTCCGACGCCTCGAACATCACGGGCGGGCGGATGTCGCCGGAGCAGCAGA
>JBBAVU010000241.1:0-4165 GCA_040397565.1 Pirellulales bacterium
CGATCGGAAAGTCGGCGTCCCGCTCCACCTGCAGGCTCACCTCGACGACCCGGCCGGTGATGGTCGGAATCTCCGCCTGGTCCGGGAGCACGATGCCGCCCCGCGTCGTGTGACGGCTCTCGTCCTTGCGGATCAGGACCCGCATGCCCAGCGGTTCGACCGACTCATCCACGTGCATTTCCTCGGGGAGTGTTTCTTACGACCGCAGGCGGCTCGGCGTCAATTCTGCCACGTGAAGAGCCGCAGCCGGTTCCCGTCGGGGTCGGCCACGACGATTTCGCGGAAGCCCTCCGGATGTCGCCCCGGCACGTCGATCGCGGCGCCCGAGGTGGCCAGCCTCGCCCGCAAGGCCTCGAGATCACCCACCTCGAAGCCGAGGCTCCACCGCGGGCTCGCTTCTCCGGGCGACGGGCGGCCGAGGATCGCGAGCCGCGTGTCACCCGCCTCGATGAGGGCGTACTCGTCGTCGACCACCCGCAGGAGCACCCGCAGTCCCAGGACGCCCCGGTACCACTCGACCATCTCCGACCACCGCGAGGTTCGCAGTTCGACGCTGAAGAGGGAGGGTCGGGGCGGGTTCATCGCGTGCCGGGGCGTGCCCGGGCCTGGAGGTCGCGGCCGTTTGGTCCGCATCGAACCGGGTTGTAGCCTTCCCGTCTGAAAAGCGACAATTCCCGGTCTCCGTTTCCCCACCCTTCCACTCCGCTTCCGCACGCCGCATGACGACTCCCTCCGAACCCCACCCCTCCGCCGCCGACAAGACTCCCGGCGGCTCGCTCGAGGCGGCCCGCCGCGACAAGCTCGAGCGGCTCCGGGCGCTCGGCGTCGACCCCTGGGGGCACCGCTACGACGGCGCGATGCCGATCGCCAAGGTCCGCGACGAGGGAGACCGTCTCGACAAGGCCGACGAGAACGGGCCGACCGTGCGGGTCGCCGGCCGGATCCTGCTTTTGCGGAGCGCCGGCAGCCTCGTCTTCATCACGCTCGCCGACCGCACCGGCCGCATCCAGATCATGCTCGGCAAGAAGCAGGTCGGACCCGACGCCTGGAACGTCGTGGGCTGCCTCGACCTCGGCGACCTGATCGGCGTGGACGGCCGGCTCGGCTACTCGAAGACGGGCGAGATGACCGTCTTCGCGTCGGGGCTCGAGTTCCTCACGAAGTCGATCGAGACGCCGCCCGACAAGTTCCACGGCCTCGTCGATCCCGACCTCCGGCAGCGGATGCGGTACCTCGACCTCGTCCACGGCGAGGGCGTGCTCGAGCGGTTCGTCGCCCGCAGCCGTGTTGTCGAGTCGATTCGTCGCACGCTCACCGACCGCGGCTACCTCGAGGTGGAGGGCCCCACGCTCCACACGATCGCCGGCGGCGCCGCGGCCCGCCCGTTCAAGACCCACCACAACGCCCTCGACATGCCGATCGTGCTGCGGATCGCGCTCGAGCTGCATCTCAAGCGGCTCCTGGTCGGCGGGATGGAGCGGGTCTTCGAGCTCGGCCGCGTCTACCGCAACGAAGGGGTGAGCCCGCGGCACAATCCGGAGTTCACCATGCTCGAGGCCTACGAGGCCTACGGCGACTACGGCACGATGATGGACCTGGCCGAGGCGATCGTCGTCGACGCGGCGAAGGCGGCCGGCACGCCCGCCCGCTTCGAGTGGATGGGCCGCACGATCTCGCTCGCCGCTCCCTTCCGCCGCGCGACCTACGACGAGCTCCTCGCGGAGGTGGTCGGCTGTGATCCCGCCGACGCTTCGAGCGTGAAGGCCGCCGCCGACGCCGCGGGCATCGAAACGAAGGGCCGCCACGCGGATGTGATCAAGAGCGACCTCTTCGAGGCCAGGGTCGAGGAGACGCTCGACGGCCCGATCTTCGTGCTCGACTATCCGGCCGCCGTCTGCCCGCTCACGAAGCGGAAGGCGGGCCGACCGGAGATCGCGGAACGCTTCGAGCTCTACGTCGCCGGGATGGAACTGGCCAACGCCTACACCGAACTCAACGACCCCGACCTCCAGGAGGAGCTCTTCCGCACGCAGCTGGCGGGCCTGGCAGACGAGGAGTCGATGGCCCGGATGGACCATGACTTCATCAAGGCCCTCCGCCACGGCATGCCTCCGGCCGGCGGCCTCGGCATCGGCATCGACCGGCTCGTGATGCTCCTCACCGGCGCTCCCTCGATCCGGGATATCATTCTCTTCCCGATCCAGCGGCCCCACGCCTAGCGGTCGCGGGCGGCCGCACCCCCGTACACGAGGTGGAATATGAGGGTGGAAGAACCGCGGGCACGGTGGCGATCCAGGCGAACGACGCTCTCGGCGGCCTGCTTCGTGCTGGCGATGCTCGTCGGCGTGGTGCGGGCTTGGCCGGCCGCTGGCGACGAGCCCCCTCCCAACATCGTCGTCGTGCTCGCCGACGATCTGGGGGTGAACGACCTTGGCTGCTACGGCCGCCGCGAGCATCGCACGCCGCATCTCGACCGGCTCGCAGGCGAGGGCATGCGGTTCACGTCGGCCTACACGGCACAGCCGATCTGCTCCCCCTCCCGCGCGGCGGTCATGACAGGGAAGTGCCCCGCGCGGCTGAACCTCACGAACTTTCTGCCCGGCCGGCCCGACACAGCTTCCCAAAAGCTCCTGCAGCCGCGGATCGAGGGCTTCCTTCCACTCGAGGAGGTGACGCTCGCCGAACTTCTGAAGCAGGCGGGGTACGCCACCGGCCTCTTCGGAAAGTGGCACTTGGGCGGGCCCGAGCACTCGCCAAGGCGGCAGGGATTCGATGTCGTCGAGTCACCGCCCATGAACACTCGCCCCTCGGGCGAGGAAGGGGGAAAGAGCGAGTTCGCGATCACGGCGGCGGCGGAGAAGTTTATCGAGGCCAACCGCGACCGGCCGTTCTTCTGCTACGTGCCGCACAACAACCCGCACATTCCACTGGCAGCCGCGCCGGACCTCGTGGAAAAGAACCGCGATGCCTTCCATCCCGTTTACGCCGCGATGATCGAAACGCTCGACCGGGCCGTCGGGAGGCTCGTCTCGAAGATCGAGTCACTCGGCCTCGCCGACCGCACGATCGTCGTCTTCACGAGCGACAACGGCGGCCTGCACGTCCTCGAATCCGGGGGAACGCCGGCGACTCGCAACGCCCCCTTCCGCGCGGGCAAGGGCTACCTCTACGAGGGCGGGCTGCGGGTGCCGCTGATCGTGCGATGGCCGAAAGTCGTTCCGGCCGGCCGGGTGTGCGACACGCCGGTCGTGCTCACCGACCTCGTGCCCACGCTCCTCGCAGCGGCCACAATCGACCCGGCGAAGACCGTCGGGCCGCTCGACGGCGTCAGCCTGCTGCCGCTTTTCCGCGGCGAGGAATTGCCGGACCGACGCCTGTGCTGGCACTTCCCCAACTACACGAACCAGGGAGGCCGGCCCGCCGGGGCGATCCGCGAGGGGAACTGGAAGCTCATCGAGCAGTTCGAGGACGGATCGCTCGAGCTCTACGACCTCGCGGCCGACGTGGGCGAAACGAGAAACCTCGCCGCCGCGGAGCCGAACCGCGCGGAGCAAATGCTTGACGAACTGAAGGGCTGGCGGGCACGCATGGGCGCACGGATGCCGACGCCCAATCCCGACTTCGACGCCACGCTTCATCGGCGTCTGTACGTGGAGCAGGATCCGTCACGGCTCGTGCCCGCGGCGACGGCGGCGGCGACCGAACCCGCGTGGCGGGAGTGGCGGGAGGCGGTCAACATGGCCGCGAGGGAACGCACGCCATCGGTCACGCCCGCGACGGGCGACATCCGGCTGCACGCGAAGGACGCCCGCGTCCACGGTGAGAAACTGCGGTACGAGCCCGAGTCGCACAAGAACGTGCTTGGCTACTGGACCAAGCAAGAAGACTGGGCCGACTGGGAGTTCGACGTATCGAAGCCGGGCCGCTACGAGGTCGAGATCCAGCAGGGCTGCGGCACTGGCAGCGGCGGCGCCGAAGTGGCCGTCGAGGTGCGGGGGGAGAACGGCGGCGAGACGCTCATGTTCACGGTGCAGGACACGGGCCACTTCCAGCAGCAGATCATCCGCGTGATCGGCGAAGTGAACCTCGCAGCGGGCCGCCACACGCTCACGGTGAAGCCCCGCACGAAACCGGGCATCGCCGTCATGGACCTGCGACGAATCGT
>JBBAVU010000242.1:0-4148 GCA_040397565.1 Pirellulales bacterium
AATACTCCCGACAGGGCTCGAACCTGTAACCTTCGGCTCCGGAGGCCGACGCTCTATCCAATTGAGCTACGGGAGCGAAGTCTGAAGCCTAGCATCCCCGCCGCACGTTCGATAGCGGCCGCCGCGACCGCCGCCTCACGCCGATCGGCGGAGCGGCTCGCGGCGTTTCGGCGTCGGCCCGCGGAGAGCCTCCTCCGCGCCGTCCAGCCGGAGAATCCGCCCGCCCGACTCTTCGGCCGCGGACGAGGCGATCGCCTTGAGCCGCCGGTATCTCGCGAGGTACGAGCCGAACTGGATGAGCGCGACCGCCCGCCCGGCGAGCATCGGGAGCGTGCCGAACGGCGCCCGCACCACCGCGTGCCGCGCGATCTCGAAGAGGTGCGACACCAGCGGCAGCACCGTCGGCCGCCCGGCCGCGGCCCGCCAGAAGAGCCGCTCGGCATGGAGCCCGGCCCGGAAGCCACCCACGGCCGGCACCTTCCGCGACGACTCGACGACGGAGCTTTTCGGCTCGACGACCGTCTCGTAGCCCGCGATCCGCACGGCGACGGCGAGGTCGCAGTCGGCGTGGCTGTCGCCGCAGGTGGCCGCGAACCCGTGGCCGTCGAGCTCGAGCACCTCGGCCCGCCAGAACCCCGCCTGCAGCGGCGGCCCCCAGGCCGGCCTGACGGCGGGCTCGCCCGCGCGGGCCCGTGGCGGTTTCACGACTGCCCGCTGCCCGCCCGAGCGATAGGCGATCCCCTGCGAGATCGCGCGACCGCGTTGCTTCTCCGACACGATCACGGGCACGACGGCACCAACCTTCGGCGACTCGAACTGCGCGACCGCGGCGTCGGCCCAGTCGGGCGTGGCCCGCCAGCCGGCCGCGAGCACGTGGACGACCTCGCCCGAGCAGACCCCGAGCCCGATGTTGACGCACGCCACGAGACTCGATCCCTCGGGCGCCCTCACGAACTCGACTTCGTCGCGGATGTTCCACGGGTCGGCATACTCGCAGCCGAGCACGACGATCACCTCGGCGTCGTCGGGGCGGTTCTCGAGGACGCTCACGAGCGTCTCCTCGAAGGCTTGGATCACGTCGCGGCCCAGGCGGCTCGTGACGGGGATCACGATCGACAAGCCTGCCCGCGGCCGGCACCGCTTCTCGAGCCCGCCGGTGGCTCTCAGGCCGCCCACCACACCGCGTGACGGCCCTCGTGATGCCTTCATCATTCCGCCGCGCGCGCAGCCTCCCCCGCTCGACCCCTCGAACCGGACACCCGTCACCACACCCCGAACACGGCGGCCGCGCATCGGCCGCCGTTTGAATCAGGCCGCCGCCCGCTGGGGCTGCAGCTCCGTGAAGAGATTGATCGTGTGCAGCATCTCGCCGTCGGCGTCGTAGAACTGGAGCACGCCACAGTCGATCAGCCACATCGCGAACATCTCGGCCACCCGGTAACACCGTGCCACGCACTGGCCGCGGTCGATCCGGATGTTTTCCTGGAGGTCGGAGACCTCGTCAGGTTCGAGACCGAGCTCGAGGAAATACCGACTCACGAGGTGCCGCACATCGGCGGCATGCATGTGCAATCGCATGGAAGGGCAACCTCCTGTTGCGGACTGACGATCCGACGTCTTGTCGATCGGGGCGGAACCTTACGACGGCTTGGCTTCCGACGGAAGGCTGCTTTGTCGCACCGATCCTCAGCCTTTTGGGTCATCGGCCCGCCGGCTTCCCGGCGATGACCGGATTGAACGAAGACTCCCCATCCGGCATGCCGTGACAGGTTTATCAGGCTTGCCCCGCCCCTAGAGTCGCTCCGTCCAGTCGGCCCGCCGGTAGCGGCTTGCTAGCAGTGACTCGACGCGATCCGCCGGAAACCAGCGGGAAACGCGGGATGGGCCGAAGGCCTCTCGCACGGCCTCGCGGATGCCTTCGAGGCCGAGGCCGACGTTCGTGAGGAAGTCGCGGTGGGGGCGGGAGCCGCGGTAGTCGGGCTCTCGCGGCGGATGGGGCAGGAGGGAGTCGATGAGCGAGAGGTCGAAGGCGTCCAGAAAAGTCCCATGATAGAGCACCGCCCGCTTCTTCACGCGGAGCGAGTTGCCGGAAAACTTCCGGTCGCCGACCACGAGGTCGCTCGTGCCCCGCCGCACCGCGGAAAGTCCGCGCCGCCCGAAGGCCGCGCACAGGGGCCCGAGGAACCGCTCGTGGAGCCGGTCGATCGAGGGCATGTCGGCCGAGAGCCGCTCGATCACCGAGTAGACGATGCAGCCGGGGCCGAGCACGACCGTGGCGCCGCCGCTGGGCCGCCTCACGATCCTCGCACCGAGCCTGCGGCAGGAGTCGCGATCGACCTCCTCGTCGAGCCGGCTGCTCGACCCGACGACGACGACCCTCTCTCGGGGCGTCCAGACCCGAACGCACCGGGAGGCGTCCGGGCCCCGGCCGGCCTCGCCCGACGCGGCCGCCGGCGACGACTCCTCCAACGATTCCCCGTGAAGTTCGTCGAGGATCGCCTCGTCGAGGGCGAGATTCTCCTCGACGCCCGCCGGCTCCGTCTCGATCCAGACCGAGGTTGCGGCCTGGGGCTCCCGAAGCGGCGTTGGCATGGACATGGCGGGCCGTCGTTCTACACTTCATGCGGAAAAACCGGTCCGCGCACCTTCATCCTACGGCATGCCCAACGATCCGGCGCCCGCTCACGACACGTTACCCCATCGCGGCCCAGGCCGGGAGGCGGCCCGGGCCGACGACTACCTGCCGCCGGTCGAGCCGCCGAGCGCCGGCTTCCTCGTGCAGCTTTTCCTCGTGCCGGCGGTGATCGTCGCGATCATCGTCTCGGTCTGGCTCGCGTTTCACTGGATCGCGCATCTCGGCAACGATCCGCAGGCGCTCGTGCGGACGCTTCGGCGTGACAACGAGGGCCGATGGCAGGCCGCGCTCAACCTCGCCAACGACCTGCGAGGCCCGGGCGGCGGCTCGCTCAAGGCCGACGAATCGCTCGCGCGGGATCTTGGCCAGGTGCTCGACGACGAGGTGAAATCGGGCCGGACGGGCGAACAGTCGCAGACGCTCCGCATCTACCTCTGCCGCGCCCTTGGCGAATTCACGACGCCGGCCGCCGCGGCGCCGCTCGTGCGGCTCGCTTCCGGGGATGGCGACCCACAGGTGGTTCGGGCCGCCGTGGAGGGGCTGGCCCTGCTCGCCTCGAACCTCCGCTCCGGCCCCGCGGCGGCCGAAGGGGGCGAGCTTTCGACCCAGATTCGCGATGCCGTTATCGCGGCGAGCCGTTCGCAGGATCCCGCCGTGCGGAGCAGCGCCGCCTTCGCGCTCGGCGTGATCGGGGGCGAGCCGGCGGTGGAGCGGCTGCGGGCGCTCGTCGCGTCGGGCGAGAGCGACGCGAAATCCACCGACATCCGCTACAACGCCGCGACGGCGCTTGCGAGGCTCGGCCGCGAGGAGGCGTTCGAACCGCTCGAGGAGATGCTCTCGCTGCCGGAGGAGCCGGCTCCGGAGGGGCCGCAGAGCCCGGAGGCCGCCGCGGCCCTGCAGTCGAAGCGGTACAAGCGGGCGATGGTGGTCGTGAACGCGCTGCGGGGTGTCGCGTTCCTCGTGGACGCGGGAGTGACGGACGTTCCCGACCGCATCGAGCGGCTCGTGGAATCGCTCGCGAAGGATCCCGTGGCCGAGGTGCGTTCGTCGGCCGCAGCGATCCTACTGAAGCTCCGCCGCGGCTCGCCCGCGGGAGAGCGGTAAGCCGCCCGATCGCGGCTCTGCTATCATTCCGGGTCCGTCGAAATTCGATCCATCGTCCCCCAACCCCGAGGTTCCATCCCATGGCCGTCACGACCCAGGACACGATCAAGCTTCTGCTCGAGAGCTACGGCATGGAGCTCGAGACCGTGATGAACTATCTCGCCAACAGCGTGAACCTCGACGGCGTGAGGGCCGAGGAGATCAAGAAGTCGCTCGGGGCCGACGTGCCCGGCGAGATCGGCCACGCCCAGCAGCTCGCCAACCGGATCAAGCAGCTCGGAGGCCAGATCCCCGGCTCGAAGTCGCTCGCGGCGATGCTCGGCAAGCAGATCCAGCCGGTCACCGACACCACCGACGTGGTGGGCGTGATCAAGAGCGTGATCGCCGCCGAGGAGACCGCCTGCGCCCA
>JBBAVU010000243.1:0-4130 GCA_040397565.1 Pirellulales bacterium
TACAACTACCTCTGCCTGAGCGACGGCGAGGTGAACGGCGGCGTGCTCAACGGCATGACGCTCGGCCTCAACTGGCTGCTCAACCCGAACGCCCGCGTCTATTTCAACTACGATTTCACCTACCGCGACTTCCAGAGCACGCCCTGGAACAAGGACGGAACGCCCCGTCCCAGCTACGACGGCAGCGGCGGAATCCACGGGTTCGGCACCAGACTGGCGTTCGACTTCTGAAATCGACGATACCAGTCCTGATGAAGCGATTTTCGTTCGGATGCCTCGTGTTTGCAGCCTGCCTCGTGGCCGGCGAGGCGCGTGCGCAGAACGACTGGCAGTTTCCCGACCCGTATTTCGGAGCGTTCCAGCACCGCCAGGCGGGGACGCCCCAGGCGGAGCGGAGGTACCGCGCCGAGATCGCACCCCAGCAACCCCGCCGGCTTCACGAATCCCGTCGTCCGCCGGAGCCCCCGGCGTGGCGGCCGCGGTCGTTCCGCCACCGGTGGCGATGAGGCGGGCCGCCAGCCGCACTTGCACCCGTCAGGCGAGCCCCGCATCGATTAATCGAGCACCGCGACCGCGATCGTGGTGTAGATCACGATGCCGACGATGTCGACGATCGCCGACACGAACGGGTTGCTCATGAGCGCGGGATCGAGGCCGACGGACCGGAAGAGTAGCGGCAGCACCGATCCGACGAGCGTTCCCATCATCACGACCGCCATGATCGTGACGGGAATCACGACGGCGTCGGCGGGAGAGGGCGCGTAGACCATCGCCAGCAGGTAGCCCGGCACGGCCAAAAGCCCGCCGAGCAGAAGGCCGAGCGCCGCCTCCCGCCTGAGGATCTTCCGCCAGTCGGTGAGCTTGCAGTCGCCCGTGGAGAGCGCCGTGATCACGAGCGTCGCCGACTGGTTCCCGGAGTTGCCGCCGGTCGCGATCACGAGCGGAATGAACGCGATCAGCCAGCCGTGCTCGAGCGGCGACTGCGAGAGCACGAGCGCCGTGAGCATCGCGGTCGCGAAGAGGATCGTGAGCCACACGCCCCGCTTCCAGGTCATCGACAGGACCGCGGCCTCCAGGTAGCTCTCGCCGAGCGGCGCGATGGCGGCGATTCGCTGGGCGTCGTCGGTCGCCTCCTGCCGGACGGCGTCGAGCACGTCGTCGTGCGTCACGATCCCGACGAGCCGGTTCTCGTCGTCCACCACCGGGATCGCGAGAAAGTCGAACCGGGCAAGCTTCTGCACGACCTGCTCGCTCGGCTCGTCGAGCCGCACCCGGATGACGTCGGTCTCCATGAGGTCGGAGACGAGGGACGTCGGCCGCGCGAGGATCAGGTCCCGCAGCGACACGAACCCCACGAGATGCCGCTCGCCATCGAGAACGTAGATGTAGTAGATCGACTCGCTGTCGGGGGCCTGCGACCGCAGCCGGGTGATCGCCTCGCCTGCCGTGATGTCGGCCGGAAGCGAGGCATACTCGGTCGTCATGAGGCCCCCGGCCGACCCCTCGGCGCAGGAGAGGAGCATCCGGATGTCGTGCCGCTCCGCCTTCGCGACCAGCGGCAGGATCTCTTCGACGAACGCCGGATCGAGTTCGCGGAGCAGGTCGTCGCGGTTGTCGGCCGCCATCGCCTCGAGGAGTCCGCCGAGCCGGTGCCGATCGGCCGACGCGAAGAGCTCCACCTGCCGCGACATCGGATAGTAGGGGAGGATCTCGGCCTGCCGCTCGACCGGCACGCTCGAAAGGAGCTGCCAGATCTCCGGCGGATCGAGCCCCTCCGAAAACTCCGCCACCGTGGCGGGATGAAGCTCCTCCGCCACCTCGCGCAGGCCCTGCACGTCTCCCTCCGCGATCATCACGCGGATCTCGGGGATCAGGATTGGATTGGCGGCGGGCATAGGGGCGGTTGTACCCTCCCACGGTCGTTTTGGCATCCCGCGAGTGGCGAGGGCTCGGCTTCGTTGTCGCCTCGCAGGGGGGGCGCTAGACTGCGATCATGTCTCGCGTGCAGTGTTCCCGCACCGGCTCAGTTCTCGCGGCCCTCGTCGCGGCCGTTGCATTCACTTTTCCCGCCGTCTCCGCGGACCGTGGCTGGGATCACCTCCGCACGCGGGCGTACCTTCCGCCCGATTTCGACGCGGAGGTGTTCGCGGCGCTGCCGACGGTCTGGGAGGAGCCGCTCGCATCGCGGGCTGCCGCGGCCTCGCCCGAGGAACGCCGCCGCATGGCGATGGAGCGGTACGGTCTCACGCCCGATCCTGCCGACCCGTCGAAACCGCTGCAGTACGTCGTCGGCCCCGACGGCTCCTGGACCATGAGCTGTCTCGCCTGCCACCAGGGGCAGGTCGCCGGCCGAGCGATCCCGGGATTGCCCAACTCCAACTACGCGCTCGAGACGCTCACCGAGGACGTCCGGCTCGTGAAGGTGAAGCAGCGGAAGCCGTTCGGGCACATGGACATGGGCTCGCTGCTCCTGCCGCTGGGCACGACCAACGGCACGACCAACGCCGTCATGTTCGGCGTGGCGCTCATGCGACACCGCGATGCCGACCTCGCGATCGTGCACCGGCCGCCGAAGTTCGACATGGTCCACCACGACATGGATGCCCCGCCATGGTGGCACTACGCGAAGAAAAAGCGGCTCTACGCCGACGGCTTCGCGGCGAAAGGACACCGCATGCTCATGCAGTTCCTGCTCGTGAAGGAAAACGGCCCGGAGAAGTTCCGCGAGTGGGAAGATGAGTTCCGCGACATCGAGGCGTGGCTCATGGATCTCACGCCGCCGAGGTGGCCGGGCAGCGTCGATGCGCCGCTCGCAGAGCGGGGAAGGGTGGTGTTCGAGAGACACTGCGCCGACTGCCACGGCAGGTACTCCGATGCGGGCTCCGAGGCGGGCGACACCTACCCGGGCAGGATCGTCGCCATCGAGGAGATCGGCACCGACCGCGTACGGTTCGACTCGCTCACGAGGGAGAACCGCCGCGACTTGAACGAAAGCTGGTTCGGCCGGGACATCGCGGGGGATCCGGGGATCGACGCCCCGGAAGGCTACATCGCACCGCCGCTCGACGGCGTCTGGGCAACCGCGCCGTATCTCCACAACGGTTCCGTGCCGACGCTCTGGCACGTGCTCCACCCGGGGAGCAGGCCGGTCGTCTGGAAGCGATCGGCCGCGGGGTACGACGAGCGGCGAGTCGGCCTCGAAGTCGAGGAAATGGCGGCGATGCCGGCCGGGAGGCTCCTGCCGTCGGAGCGACGGCGGCATTTCGACACGACGAAGCCGGGCAAGGCCGCGGGCGGGCACGACTACCCCGACCTGCTTTCCGAGGAGGAGAAAACCGCCGTCCTCGAGTACCTCAAGACCCTCTAGTCACCTGCTACACTGCGTCGATTCCACACCGCAGGAGAAAGCCGATGACCCAGCTCGAAGCCGCTCGCAATGGCGACATCACCCCGGAAATGCGTCACGTCGCCAGCCGCGAGGACCTGCCGGAATCGGTGATCCAGTCGGAGGTGGCCAAGGGCCGGATGGTGATCCCCGCCAACAAGGTGCACCTCACGAAGCGGCTCGAGCCGATGTGCATCGGGATCGCCTCGCTCACGAAGATCAACGCCAACATCGGCAACTCGGCCGTGACGAGCGACGTCGAGGACGAGCTGCGGAAGCTCCACATGGCCGTCCACTACGGCGCCGACACGGTCATGGACCTCTCCACCGGCAAGGACATCGACGCGATCCGCCGGGCGATCATCGACGCCTCGCCCGTGCCGATCGGCACGGTGCCGATCTACCAGATGCTCGAGGAACTCGGCGGCGACATCGAAGAGATGAAGCCGCAGCACTTCCTCGACATGTGCGAGAAGCAGGCGAGCCAGGGGGTGGACTACATGACCGTCCATGCCGGGCTCCTGCTCGAGCACCTCGCCCTCACGACGAAGCGGATCACGGGTATCGTCAGCCGAGGCGGGTCGCTCATCGCGAAGTGGATGATGGCCCACCGCCAGCAGAACCCGCTCTACACCCACTTCGAGGACCTCTGCGACATCTTCCGTGAATACGACGTCACCTGGAGCCTCGGCGACGGCCTGCGGCCCGGCTCGATCGCCGACGCCAGCGACGAGGCGCAGTTCGC
>JBBAVU010000244.1:0-4128 GCA_040397565.1 Pirellulales bacterium
TGATCACCTCGCACGACGGCCCCCGCACCTGCCGCTCCATGTCGGTGACCTCCTCCGGCCGCTCGTCGATGAGCAGCATGAAGACGTAGGCCTCGGGGTAGTTGGCCAGCACAGCCTTGGCCATCTTCTGGAGCAGGATCGTCTTGCCGGCCCGCGGCGGGCTCACGATCAGGCCGCGCTGGCCGAAGCCGATCGGCACGATCAGGTCGACCACCCGCATCGCGACCTCCTCGGGCGTCGTCTCGAGCACGATCCGTTCGTCGGGGTGGAGCGGCGTGAGGTCGTCGAAGAAGACCCGCGTCGAGAGCTTGGCGGGGTCCTCGCCGTTGATCGCCTCGACCCGTAGGAGCGCGAAATAGCGTTCGCTCTCCTTGGGAGGCCGGATCTGACCGGCGATGCTCATGCCGTTGCGGAGGCCGAAGCGGCGGATCTGGCTGGGTGAGACGTAGATGTCGTCGGGGCACGACAGGTAGTGGTGTTCGGGGCTGCGGAGGAAGCCAAACCCGTCGGGCAGGATCTCGAGCGTGCCTTCGCCGAACATCAGGCCGTTGAGCTTCACCCGTTCCTTCAGGATGCGGAACACGAGGTCGTTCTTCTTGACCCCGGTGACGTCGCCGATCTCCTCCTGCCGGGCCAGGTCGACGAGTTCCTGCATCGACAGCTTCTGCAGGGCCGCGATCTGCGTGTCGCCCTTCTTGAGCGACTCGTAGTGTTCGCTGATATCGGCGCCGTCCTTCACCTCCGCGGCGATCTCCTCCGCGAGCGACATCGGTTCGCGGTCAAGATCGTCGTGCGGAGTGTTCGTATCGGGCGGAGACATGGGAGCCTTTCGGCGCGGAAACGGGCCGCGAAGCGGGGGCGAGAAGCGGAGGCGGGATAGAGAAGCGGAGGCGGGATAGAGAAGCGGAGGCGGGATAGAGAAGCGGAGGCGGGATAGGAAGAGCGTGGGCGGGGAGGTCAACCCCGCCCTGTTAAACGATCCACGAAAGGACCATCACGAGGACCAGGGAACGGGACCGGCCGAATCACCCCCGCTACAGCGTTGTCGCCTAACAGCCGGAGAGTCCTGACCAGATGCTATCGACCTGAGCCAAAGTATAAGCCAAATCCCCCGAGGCATCCACGGTCGACATTTTTTTCGACGGGAGCCCCACGGCCCGGTATTTCCGGTTCCAGGCGGCTTCTCGGGCCTCCTGCTCCGCCGGATCCCAGTGCCGTGCCGCCAGTCGCTGACGGCGGATCTCCTCGGAGCACGAAACCTCCACCAGCCGATCGCAGCGATCGGCCCAGCCGGCCTGCACAAGGAGCGGCACATCCAGCACGACGACCACATTGCCGCCGCCCTCATCCTCGCGAGCCCGGATCAGCGCCAACTGGGCTTCGATCCGGCTGCGGACGCGGGGATGCACGAGGGCTTCGAGCCACTCGAGCGCCCGGGCATGGTCTGGCGTGAGGCCGAACACGCGATCAGCGACCGCCCGTCGGCGGATGCGGCCGTCGGCATCGAGCACATCGATGCCAAAGCGATCCACGATCTTCCTGACCACGTCGCCCTCCTCGAGCACATCGTGGGCGATCCTGTCGGCGTCGATGACATGAGCGCCGTGCACCGCAAACCGCTGGGCCACGGTCGATTTGCCCGCGCCGATCCTGCCTATGAGGCCGATGATGATCATGACAAAGGTTGTCGTTCGCCGCGATCCGAATTGCAAGTTTCAACAGCCGGGTCGCACGGCGAGCATGCGTTTCCAGCAGTCCCGTTGACCGGTCGATGCCCGTTCCGCATAGTTTTCGACACAGGTTCGCGTCAGCCCTCGGGAGCATGCGATGTCAGCCGTGATCGATCTGCTGGCAGACCTCGTCGCCATCGACAGCGTGAACCCCGCCTACGGTGGCCCCGGCGAGGCAGGCGTGGGCCGGTTTCTGCAGGGCTTCTTCGGCCGCTGCGGCATCGAGACGTTCACGCAGCCGGTGCTGACCGGCCGGGAGAACGTGATCGCGGTGCTGCCCGGCGCCGACCGATCGCGGCGGATCATCCTCGAGGCCCACATGGACACGGTGTCGGTTGATGGGATGACGATCCCGCCGTTCGACCCGGTCATCAGGGAGGGGCGGCTCTACGGCCGGGGCGCCTGCGACACGAAGGGCGGGCTCGCTGCGATGGCCCAGGCGGTCGTCGATCGCGCCGCCTCAAGGCGGCCGCCCCCCTGTGACGTCTGGCTGGCGGCCGTGGTGGACGAGGAGCATGCCTATCAGGGCGTCGTCACGCTCTTGGGTGGCGCCACGGCCGAGGCGGCGATCGTCGCCGAGCCGACGAGCCTGCGGATCGTCACGGCGACGAAGGGCTGCGTCCGCTTCCGGATCAGGGTCGATGGTCGCGCCGCCCACTCCTCGCGTCCGGAACTGGGAACCAGCGCGATCCTGGGGGCCGCCCGCCTGGCGCTGGCCATCGATGAACTGCATCGCGGCCTCGCCGCCACTGCCCACCCGCTGCTCGGTCCCGCCACCGGCAGCATCGGCATCATCGCCGGGGGCACGCAGATCAATATCGTGCCCGAGACCTGCACGCTCGCGATCGACCGACGGCTCATCCCGGGAGAATCGCCGGGGGGAGCCCTGGCCGAATACCAACGGATCATCGACATGCTGGCGGCCCGCGATGCCTCTTTCCGGGCAACGCTCGAGCCCCCCATGCTCGTCGACGAAACGCTCGAGACGGCAGCCGACGCCCCCGTGGTGCGGGTGGCCTCCGCCGTCGCCACCGAAGACTCACTCGATCCTGTCGTGGTCGGTGTGCCCTATGGCAGCGACGCGAGCAAACTGTCGCGGCACGGCATCGACAGCATCGTGTTCGGGCCCGGCAGCATCGACCAGGCGCACGCCGCCGTGGAGTTCGTGCCCACCGCGGAGGTGGAGCGTGCCGCGGCGTTCTACAGACGGTTCATCGACCGGTTTGGCGACGGCAACCGGCGGGCGTCATCTGGTCGTTGACCGCGGCAGCGAACTCCGCCAGCGGCCGACCGCGTCGAGCAGACGGTCGATGTCGTCGGTCGTGTTGTAGCCGTGGATCGCGATCCGGATTCGGCCGGCGTGGTGCATCACGCGGATCGATTCCCGTTCGAGCAGGTCGTGCAGCCGCTGGCTGTCGGCGTGCTGGAAGGCGAGGATCCCACCGGGCCGGGCAGCCTCCGCCGGGCAGAGCAGTTCGATGCCGGCCGCCGCAAACCCCACCGCCGCGCGGGAGACGAGCGGGTCAGCGTGGGCCGTGATCGCATCGACACCGATCGACTCGATGAACGAGAGCGCCGCCTCGAGCGCGTAGATGGCGGCGAAGTTCGGCATGCCCACCGCATAGCCTGCGGCGCCGCGGCGGACTGCCACCCGTTCGAAGCGGTCAACGTCGAAGGCGTTCTCAAGGTGATGCCAGCCGCCGGCCCGCGGCGTGAGCCGGTCGGCGGCGGCGGTGCGGACGCCCACGATGCAGCCGCCGTGGAGGCCGATCGCCCATTTGTGCGTGCTCGAGATGATGAGATCGGCCCCTGGGCAAAGCCGGGGCACGCGGCCGAGCGCCTGCGTCACGTCGACGGCAAGCAGGGCGTCGGGCGCCAGGCGGCGGACCATCTCATGGACTGCGTCCCACGCGAGATGGTGGCCGTTCCAGAAGCTGACGAGCGACAGCTGCACGAGCCTCGTCCGCTGCGAGAGGAGCCTTTCGAGGTCGGAAACGTCGAGGCAACCAGCCCTCGCCTTCCAAAGCCGTGGCGTGCATCGCGCCGTCGGCACCAGCCAGGGGGTGACACCCGCGGGAAAGTCGAGGTCCGACACCACCACCTCGTCGCCCGCACCGAGATCGAGCGCCGTGGCGAGCAGGTTGTAGGCCTCCGACGAGCAGGAGCAGAACGCCACCTCCTCCGACTGCATGCCGATCATCCGCGCCGCCACGTCCCGACAGGCCGCGAGCCGGGCGAAGTGGGCGTCCCTGCCACGCATGCCGTCGAGCTTGTCGCGGAGATAGGCCTGCACGGCCCCGTGCACGGCGGGCGGCGGAATGCCCTCGGCCGCCGTGTTGAGGTAGGCCTGGTCCGCGAGCACGGGGAAGTCGCGGAGCCGCGAGTCGGGCGTCAGCAT
>JBBAVU010000245.1:0-4106 GCA_040397565.1 Pirellulales bacterium
CGTGCCGCTGAATGAGTCACATCAGCAGCGGACTTCGTCGGCGCGGCCGACGGCGTTCATGCGGCGGAGGAAATGCGGGCCGTCGGCGGTCGGTGACGGGTGGCCGTTGCCGGTCGCTTCCGGCTTCTGTTCGACGCTCGAGGCTTTCCCGAAGAACTCCGCGATCCTGCCGACGACCGTTCGCTGCTCGTCGACGGTGAGCTCGGGGAAGATCGGCAGAGCGAGCGTCTCCTCGGCGGCCCGCTCGGTCTCCGGCAGGTCGCCCTTCTTCCAGCCGAGATACTCGAAGCACTTCTGGAGGTGGAGCGGGATCGGGTAGTAGATCTCCGTGCCGACCTTGCAGGCGGTGAGGTGGGCGCGGAGCGGGTCGCGGCGTCCGCCCGGCACGCGGATCACGAACTGGTTCCAGACATGGCGGCCCCGCGGCTCGTCGGTCGGCAGTCCGACGGCGTCCTCGAGCCCGTGGCGGGCGAAGAGGTCGAGATACCGCGCGACGTTCCTCTGCCTGGAGGTCGTCCAGTCGTCGAGGTGGCGGAGCTTCACGCGAAGCACGGCCGCCTGGATCGTGTCGAGGCGGCTGTTGATGCCGATCACTTGGTGGTAGTACCGCGGCTCCATGCCGTGCACCCGCAGGAGCTTGAGCGCCGCCGCGATGTCGTCGCGGGTCGTGGTGAGGAAGCCGCCGTCGCCGATGCCGCCGAGGTTCTTGGTCGGGTAGAAGCTGAAGCAGCCCACGTCGCCAAGCGCGCCCGAGCAGCGGCCGTGCCACGTGGAGAGGATCGACTGGGCCGCGTCTTCCACCAGAGGAACCCCCGCCTTGCGGGCGATCGGCAGGAGCGCGTCCATGTCGGCCGTGCGGCCGAAGAGATGCACGGGCATGATCGCCTTGCACTTCGGCCCGATCTTCTTCGCGACATCGGCGGGATCGACGAGATAGGTCGTCGGATCGATGTCGGCGAAGACGGGCACCGCGCCCAGGCGGGTCACGGCGCTTGCGGTCGCGAAGAAGGTGTAGCTCGGCACGATTACCTCGTCGCCGGGACCGACGCCGAGGGCCATGAGCGCCAGCAGCAGTGCGTCGCTGCCGGACGCGCAGCTGATCACGTGGGGCACGCCCAGTTCGCGGGAGAGGTCGTTCTCGAGGTCGGCCACATCGGGGCCGAGGACGAACCGCCCCGAGTCGCACACCCTCTCGATCGCGGCGCGGATCTCCTCGCGGAGAACGGCGTACTGGCGGTCGAGCGCGAGCAGGCCGACCGACGGAAGCAGGTTTTCAACACCGGAGGTCTCGTGCTTCGCTCCCGTGGGCGGTTCGTGGCGGATCATGCCGAAGTCATCTCCGTGGCAATGGGGTCATGATGCGTGGCAGAGTCCGTGATCGTCACTCCCGAACCATTCGCTGAAGTCGATTGCGGGCATCGGTCTGGGCGGGGGTGAATCGCGGTTGGAGCTGGCGAAGGGCGGGGAATAGGAAACTTCCCGATCCACGGCAAGGGCAGTGGGGCGGAGGCCGTGCGGGGATGTTT
Source organism: Pirellulales bacterium (assembly GCA_040397565.1). Taxonomy (GTDB): domain Bacteria; phylum Planctomycetota; class Planctomycetia; order Pirellulales; family UBA1268; genus UBA4655. Next base: position 1,527 of record JBBAVU010000245.1, read on the forward strand.
GACACCTCCCCGCCAAGGACCCTAGATTCACACGGTTCGCAGGCCGGGCCCGGGTGGCATCCTCGGTCGTCGATCTTCAATCCTCCCTCTGAGCGATACAGGCCCTTGAGCGACACAGGTTCGTCAGCCGGCGTTGAAGCGCCGCCCTCCCCGATGGCGGCCGCTCCGGGAAACGGCCCGTCCGTCGGCCCCGTGGCGGTTGGTCCAGTGGTCATCGGTCCCGTGGTCATAGACCTCGGGCAGATCGCCGGCCGGCTGGGGCTGCCCCCGCCTCGGGTCGAGACCGTGATCTCCCTGCTCGACGCTGGGAATACCGTCCCCTTCATCACCCGCTACCGCCGCGATCAGACCGGCGGCCTCGACGAGATCGACATCCGGCGGATCGAGAAGGCGATCGCGAAGGCCCGTCAGCTCGCCGACCGGAAGCAGACGATCCTCCGCACGATCGAGGGGCAGGGAAAGCTCACCGAGAAATTGGCGGGGGCCATCGCCGCCGCGGAGAGCTCGAAGCAGCTCGAGGATCTCTACCTGCCGTTCAAGCCGCGGAAGCTCTCGCTCGCGGAGATCGCCAGGCAGCGGCGGCTGGAGCCGCTCGCGAGGGAGATCCTCGACGCGGGAGTGTCACCGGAGGATCTCGACCGCCGCGCCGCCGACTTCATCGACGCCGACGGCCAGGTCGCGACCGCGGCCGATGCGCTCCTCGGCGTGGGCCACATCATCGCCGACACCTTCAGCGAACGGGCCGACGTGCGGCAGCGGCTGCGGTCGATCATGCACAAGAAGGGGCACATCAAGAGCCAGCGGGTCGAGAGCGAGGGGAAGGCCCTCTCGAAGGCCGAGAAGCACTACCGCGACTACTTCGACTACTCGGAGCACGTGCAGCGGGTTCCGCCGCACCGGGCCCTCGCCATCAATCGCGGCGAGCGGGCGAAGCTCTTGAAGGTGAGGATCGACGTGCCGGTGGAGGAGCTGGAGGCGGCCGCCGGGGAGCTTGTCGTGCCCCCCGGGCACCCGCACGCCGAGTTCCTCCGGGGCTGCGTTCGCGACGCGATCACGCGGCTCATCCAGCCGAGCCTCGAGCGGGAATTGCGCCGCGAGATCACCGACTGGTGCGAGACCCACGCGGTCGACGTCTTCGCAAAGAACCTCCGCAATCTCCTGCTCCAGCCCCCCGTCGTCGGCCGCCGCGTGCTCTCGCTCGATCCCGGCTTCAAGAGTGGCTGCAAGGCGGTCGTCATCGACGAGTGCGGCAATCCGCTCGAGAACGCGATCCTCCACATCATCGGCAAGAAGGAGAAGCGGGAGGAAGCCGGCAAGAAGATCGTGGAGATGGTCACGACCCACGCTGCCAGTGTGATCGCGATCGGCAACGGAACGGCCGGTCGCGAGACCGAGTCGCTCGTCGCGGAGCTCGTGACGGGCGAACTCAAGCCGCTCGACGTCGGCTACGCGATCGTGAACGAGGCCGGCGCGAGCGTCTACTCGACGAGCGAGCTGGCTCGGGAGGAGTTTCCCCAGCACGAGGCTTCCGCCCGCGGGGCGATCTCGATCGGCAGGCGTCTCCAGGACCCGCTCTCGGAGCTGGTCAAGATCGAGCCGGCCAACATCGGCGTCGGTCTCTACCAGCACGACGTGAAGGCGAGGCATCTCCATGCGTCGCTCGACGCCGTCGTCGAGAGCTGCGTGAACTACGTCGGCGTCGACGTCAACACGGCGAGCCCGGCGCTCCTGCGATACGTCTCTGGCCTCAACCAGACGATGGCGAAGGGCTTCCAGGAGTGGAGGCTCAAGAACGGCCCCTTCAAGTCGCGACGGCAGCTGCTCGAGGTGCCGGGCTTCGGCGAGGCGGCGTTCGTGCAGGCCGTCGGGTTCCTCAAGATCACCGGCGGCGACAATCCTCTCGACGCGACCTGGATCCATCCGGAGAGCTATCCGGTCGCCGAGAAGGTGCTCGAGCGGCTCGGCTTCTCGCCGGCCGATCTCGCCAACCGTCAGCAGGCCGATGCGATCGCGGAGAAGGCGGCGGGAATCGACCTCGCCGGACTGGCGCGGGAGCTCGGCGTCGGGCGGCTTTTGCTCTCGGACATCATCGAGCAGCTGCGTCGGCCCGGCCGGGATCCCCGCGAGGATCTTCCGAAGCCCTTCTTCAAGAAGGGCGTCCTCAAGCTCGAGGATCTCGAGGTCGGGATGGAGCTGCTCGGCTCCGTGCTCAACGTCGTCGATTTCGGTGCGTTCGTGGACATCGGGCTCCACGACAGCGGGCTCGTCCACATCAGCCAGATCTCCTCGCGGTATGTGAGCGACCCCCACGAGGTCGTGAGCGTCGGACAGATCGTGAAGGTCTGGGTGCTCGAGCTCGACAAGGCCCGCCGTCGCGTGGCGCTCACGATGATCGATCCCGAAGCCGCCCGCCGCGAGAAGTCGCAGCGGCAGCAGGAGCGGGGGGAGGGGAGGCCCGATCGCCCGCGACGGGAGAAGCGGGAGGGGCAGCCCCGTCAGCCGCAGCCACGTCAGCCGCAGCCACAGGGGCAGCAGGCCGGCCCGCAGGAGGGGCGGCGGCACCAGCGATCGGGCGGCCGC
>JBBAVU010000246.1:0-4088 GCA_040397565.1 Pirellulales bacterium
CGTGGGCCCCCCAGTTGGTCATCGTGCCGCCGCTGAAATCATGCCAGCCCATCCAGTTCATCCAGGCGTGGTTGTAGGGGCGGTCGGCGGCCTGGTTGAGCCACTGGTTCCAGTCGAAGCCTGCCGGCACGGCTTCGGCGGGGGGCAGCGGGGAAGGCGACGTCCTGGCATTCGTGTAGTTCACCGCCCGCACCTCGCGCAGCGTGCCGAGCCCGCCATTCCGCACGAACTCGCAGGCCAGCCGGTTGATCGCCATCGACCGCTGCTGGGAACCCACCTGGAGCACGCGGCCGTGCTTCCGCACGGCGGAGACGAGCGCCCGCCCCTCCTGCACGTAGAGCGTGAGCGGCTTTTCCGCGTAGATGTCCTTCCCCGCCATGCAGGCCTCGATGCAGGGGAGCACCCGCTGAAAATCCCCCACGCCGACGATGACGGCGTCGATGTCCTTGTGGTCGAGCACGCGGCGGTAGTCCTGGTAGACGGGCCAGTTTGCGGCCCGCTTGGCCTTGTACTCCTCGGCCCGCGGCAGGTTGCAGTCGCTCAGGGCGACGATTTCCGCCCCCTCGGGAAGCTGGTCGAGCAGGAGTTTGGCGCGGTTGCCCACGCCGATCGCCCCGACCCGGATGCGGTTGCCCGGGGCCGTTGCCGCCGCGAGGCTCCGTCGCCACGGCAGGGCGACCGACATGGCCGCAGCGGCCGAGGTCGCCAGGAACGCTCGACGCTCGTGCGGGCGAACATGGCCACTCATGGCGTTTTCCTAGGAAAGCAAAGTGTCGTGGGATCCGGGGGCCGGCAAGAAGAATAGCCCGGCCGATGAAGCGGGTGCAAACCCGCACCACGGCCTCATCAACGTTCGTCGCATCGCGGCTGGCGACGACTACCGCCCGTCGGCGTGGTTCCACCCACATCCGACAATCGACTTCAAGATCATTGCCAACCGCAACGGGTCGGACGGTCTTTTTGAAGCGGTCACGCAACTCTGCGATCCGGTGCCCGGTCAGTTCGTTGCTGGCCGGGCGCGGCTCTCCGGCCAGAGCGTGGGCACGTCCGGGAGCGTCTCGGTCAGCGACCGCGGTGTGCGGCGGCCCGCGGCGGCCGGGTCGAGCGGCGCGAAACCGAGGGACCACACGGGGGAATCGGGGGCGAGCGTGAAGTCGCCCCGGTCGGGATCCTCAAACCGCGGGTCGGCCACGATCGAGCCCGCGTCCTGGCCGGCCGCCTGGCGGGCGGCGAGATCCTGATCATGCGGGAAGACGACCGGACCGGCGGCGTTCCAGTAGCAGTTCGACTTCGTGACGAGCCGCTTGGTCCAGTCGCCCTTCATGAGCGGCGCCGAGGAGTTCCACCAGATGATGTTCTTCTCGAACCGGAAGCTGGTGTGATCCTCGACACGGCTGCGATGGAGCTGCCAGTCGCGGGCCATCGCGAAGACGTTGTTCGTGATGAGATTGTCGCAGCCGTAGTGCTGGTGGAAGCCGCCGGAACTTGTTCGAAAGACGAGGTTCTTCCGCATCACGACGCCGGTCGACCCTTCGTCGGTGTAGAGCCCCCAGCCGCCGTAGTCGCGGCTCGTGACGTCGTGGATCAGGTTCCCCTCCACGACCGTGCCGGGCGAGATGCCGAGCGTGTAGACCCCCCCCATGTCGGAGAGAACGCCGTGGCCCATGTCGAAAATATGGTTGTTGGCGATCCGGTTGTGGTGGGCCGGGCTGGGCCCGTAGCCCCACGTCCAGCCAACCGAGACGCCGGTGTAGGTGAGGTCGTGGATGTCGCAGTGCTCGATCGTGCAATGCGAGGCATGGCCGATCCAGACGCCCACGGCCGCGGGATGCAGCCGGCCCCCATGGGCGATCGTCGTGTCGCGGATGATGATGCCCTTGACGGACTGATCCTTGGCCTCGACGAGGCCCCCCGACCCGGCATTACCGTCGGTCATCTGGTGCACCTCCGACGACGCCAGCACGCCGCCGCCGCCGAGATCGACGAATTCGCAGCGATCGATCGTGCAGTCGCGGCTGCCGGCACGAAACTCGACCGCATAGCGGCCGACATGCCGCACGGCGCACCGGTCGAAGGCGAGCCCCCTGGCGGCCGTCACGATGATCGACCCGCCCACGTTGGTCTCGGCCTGCGGATACGACTGCCCCGCCGGCGGCATCGGCCAGTTGTCGTGCGCGAAGGTCAGCCCCTCGAACCGCAGGTGCTCGACGGGCCGGCCCGCCGCCGCATCACCGCGACACTGGAGCAGCCGCTCGGCAACGGGGGCGACGACGACCGCCGTCTCGGGCGTCTCTCCGGGCAGCGGGCAGTAGGTGAGCCTGCCCGTCGGCCGGTCGAGGTACCACGATCCCGGCGTGCCGAGCGCCTCGCGGACGTTCTCCACGAGAAAGCGGTTGCCCTTGGGGAACGAGCACCATTCCCTCACACCGCGTGTATGCCCGGCGAACGTGACGGCTTTTTGGGCGGCGTCGGTTTCGAGCGGGGCGATCGTCGCGATCGGCAGCCGCGACATCGTCCACCGGTGCACGGCCACCACTTCCACGTCGCCGAGGTTCGCCCAGTCGGCCCGCAGATCGTCGCCCGAGAACACAAACCGATCGTGCCCCTTGCCGGCGGACGCAGGCGACGGATCGAGTGTGCCGGCGATCGTGTACCAGCCCGAAGCCGGCAGCACCGGCCGGAACCGCCGCTGGTCGTTGACGAACAGCTGCGAAAAGTTCCACCTGCCGGCCTTCACGTCGGGCAGTTCCACGGTCCAGCGGGGCTGATCGCCCGCCGACTCGACCCGCCAGCCTTTGATCACCCGGCCGCCGCTGAAGACCGGGCTCGCCCCGGCCGCCGCCCGGATCACGGTCGGCGATTGTTCCGTGCCGGAATCCTCGGGGGCGATCACGACCGGACCAGCGATCTCATACCGGCCGTCGGCCACGACGAGCTCGACGGGAGTGCCGCGGCCCGCATCGGCCGCGCGGATCTCCCTGACGCGATCGAGGGCCCTGCGCAGCGAGGCGACCGGTCGCTCGGCCGAGCCGTCGGCGGCGTCGTTGCCGCCCGGCGAGAGGTGGACATCCGCGGCCTGCACCGCGAGAGCGAGCCACGCGCCGGCCAGAATCGAGGCCATCCGAACCATCACCTTGAATCTGGTCAGCATGGCAGCGAGTCCTCGTGGTGGTTGACTGAACGGTCGGTGGCCCGCACGAGGCCCGACGGCTTTTCGCGTTACGCGATCAGGTCGTGGATCACGTGGCCGCCAACGTCGGTGAGCCGGAAGTTGCGGCCATTGTGCCGGTAGGTGAGCTGCTCGTGCTCGATGCCGAGCAGGTGCAGGAGCGTGGCGTGCAGGTCGTTGACGTGAACCTTGTTCTCCACCGCCTTGTAGCCGAAGGGATCGGTGGCGCCGTAGTGGAAACCGGGCTTCACGCCGCCGCCCGCCATCCAGATCGTGAACCCGCCGGGGTTGTGGTCGCGGCCCTTGCCCCCTTGCGAGTCGCTCGTGCGGCCGAACTCGCCCCCCCAGATCACGAGCGTGTCGTCGAGCATCCCGCGGGCCTTGAGATCGGCCAGGAGCGCCGCCGCCGGCCGATCCGTCGCCAGGCCGCACTCTCGGTGGTTGGTCTCGATGTTGGCGTGGCCGTCCCACGGCACGTCGTCGACGCTGCCGTCACCCCCGACGCCGCGGCCCGCGAAAATCTGGATGAACCGCACCCCTCGCTCCAAAAGCCGCCGCGCTGTGAGGCACTGCCGGGCGAATACCTTGCACTTCGGATCCTCGGTGCCGTAGAGATCGTGCATGAGCTGCGACTCCTCGGCGAGGTCGATCGCTTCGGGTGCGGCCGACTGCATCCGGTAGGCCAGCTCGAAGCTCGCGATACGGGCCGCGAGATCCGCCTGCGTCGGCCGCATCGCCGCATGCTCCGCGTTGAGTGACGAAAGCAGGTCGAGTTCCGCCCGCTGCGAATCGAGCGATTGCCCCTTCCGCAGCGCGAGGTTGTCGATCGCCACGGGCCGCCGGGCATCAATCGCCAGCGCCTGGTGGCTCTTCGGCAGGAATCCCGCCGACCAGATCTGGTCGTCGCCGCGGGGCTTCC
>JBBAVU010000247.1:0-4040 GCA_040397565.1 Pirellulales bacterium
CTCCACCCCGACCAGCGGGTGAAGGACCAGCGGACGGGCCACTACGTCGGCAACTTCCAGAGCGTGCTCGACGGCAACCTCGACGGCTTCTTCGACGCCTATCTCCGCTGGAAGGCCTCGGGCGGGGCTCCGGTGGCCGCCGCCGAAGAGTGATCGTCCCGCACTGGGCTGCTGAGGAGTCCCGCGGCCGCGCTGGACGCGCGCGGCGGGGCCGGATACATTTGTCCTCAACACCCAGGGAATCTCATGGCGGAAAAAGAAGCAGCACTCGAGGTCGAAGGCGTCGTCACCCAGGCCCTGGCCAACACCCGCTTCCGCGTGCAGATCGCGGGCGGCCACATCGTCAACGCCCACGTCGCCGGCCGCATGCGGAAGAATTTCATCCGCATCGTCCCGGGCGACAAGGTGAAGGTCGAACTCTCTCCCTACGACCTCACGAAGGGCCGCATCACCTTCCGCGAGCGATAGTGCATTTCGGGCGGGCCGTGACCGGGCCCGGAGTCCGCATCGTCGTCTAGTGATCGTTCGTCCGTAGCGATTCCAGCGGGATCCGGCGAATGCATGCATCCTGCAAGACGCCGCGTTTCCCGCCACCGCAGCAGTAGGCCAGCAGCACGGCGTCGTCGGTGAAGTGGATCGCGGTGTAGCAGAAGCCACGGTCGGGGTCGGTCTCGATATCGCGGGAGGGCAGCCAGGTCGTGCCGTCATCCTCACTCACGGCTACGGCCAGCGGCGTGCGGCCCCAACTCGACGACCGCCAGTCGGTCAGCTGGTGTTTCGCCACCTTGGAATGATCGTTCCACACCGCGAGCAGCCGCCCCGAGGCCGGAATCCGCTCGATGCTCATGGGTGAGCATGGGGAGCGAAACTTCGATGCCCGCGGCACGGACCAGGTCTCGCCCTCGTCCGCTGATTCGGTCTCGTACTGGCTACCCGCCTCGGTGCGGCACCAGCCGTAGAGCGTGCCATCCTTCCGCTCGACCACTCCCGGCTCCTGCAAGCCGGAAACGCACTTCCCGGGAAAGGCGAGCCAGTCTCGCGACTCCCGCCACGTCCGGCCATCGTCGTCCGACAGGAAAAACAGGACGATGCCCCGATGGTCGAGGGCATCGTCCCGCCATTTCTCAACATCGACCTTGGCGCGATGCAAGGCAGCCGGGACGACCAATCGACCGGTGGAAAGCTGCACCACCCGGTCATTGTTGACCACGAAATAGCCCGGGGCCGGGATGCAGAGCACCGGCTCGGTCCAAGTCGCCGCTTCGTCGGCGGACGTCCGCATCCACAGGCGGCAGTCCCGGATGCCGTTCTTTCGAAGGTAGAACAGTGCGACACGGCCGTCTCGCAGCCTCAGGAGCGATGCGCTCATGACGTTGCAGGCACCTTCGTTGGGCACGAGGATGCGATCCTCGGACGACCACGTTCGGCCGCCGTCGCCTGACACGCGGGCGGCGATGTCGGCGGTGGCATGATCCGCCCAGTCTTCCATCCGCTCACCGCGATAGCGGCTGTAGGCGAAGAGGATGCGGCCGTCTTTCAGCGTGACGAACGAGCCCTCCGAGTTTCTCGGATTTCCCGCGGAGGCAGGCAGGTCGAGCACGATGCGGTTCGTCTCGTGAGCAGCGGCACACACCGGAGCAACCACGAATGGCAGTATGCTGCCCGAGGTGAGGGCCAGCATTCGACGACGGTTGAAGAACGACGAGAGCACGAATGAATCCGATGGAAAGAATGCCTGCGAGTTCCGAGACTTTTGCTCTGCCGGCCCGGCTTGAAAAAACGCCGCCATTCGAACGCGACCTTGTCAATATGTTCATATACTGCCGTCGAGGAGGCAAACATCCCCAATGACGACGCCCCCCAAGTCCGTCTACGAACCCCCGCATCGTGCGCCATTGAGGCGTCTTTCGTGGGCCGGCCTGCTCGTCGCCACCATGGTCGCGGTCGACGTCGCCGCTGCCCCCGCCGCGGAGCCTGAGATCCGTGTGCTCAAGGCGGAGCATGGCGTCGTCTGCCGGCTTTCCGGCGAGCGGTTCGGCTACTTCGGCTGGCCCACCGTGGCCCGCATGGACGACGGCCGGCTCCTCGTCGTGAGTTCCGGCCTGCGGAGCGAGCACGTCTGTCCGTTCGGCAAGACCGTGCTCCACGAGAGCCGCGACGACGGCCGCACCTGGTCGGAGTCTCGCGTGATCCAGGATTCACCGATCGACGACCGCGACGCAGGCGTCGTCAACCTCGGCGGGAAGTCGCTGCTCGTGTCGTGGTTCCGCAGCGACACGCGGAAGTATGCAAAGGATGGCTGGATCCCGGCTGCCGAGCGGGCGACGTGGAACGAGGTGTTCGCCGGCTGGACCGACGCGATGGTCGAGAAGCTCGTCGGCTCGTGGGTGATGCGATCCGACGACGGCGGAAAGAACTGGGGCGAGCCCGTCCGCTCGCCCGTCTCCACACCCCACGGCCCGATCCGGCTCGCCAACGGCGATCTCCTCTACCTCGGCAAGCCGTTCGGCACCTGGAACGACATGGAGGTCGGCACGATCGCCGCCGCCCGTTCGAGCGATGGCGGTACGACGTGGACGGTCGTGGGCCACGTGCCAGTGGCCCCGCGGACCGATGCTGCCAACTACCACGAGCCCCACGTCGTCGAACTGCCGTCGGGCCGGCTCGTGGCCGCGATCCGGATCGAGGACCATTCGGGAAAGAGAGTGGCGGCAGCCGGCATTCCACACTTTACGGTCATGCAGACCGAGTCGGCCGACGGCGGTGCGACCTGGTCGGTGCCCCGCTGGCTCGGTTTCAAGGGATCCCCGCCGCACCTCCTGCGGCATTCCTCCGGCGCGCTCGTCATGACCTACGGCTACCGCGACAAGCCGTACGGCCAGCGGGTGGCGATCAGCCGCGATGGCGGGAAATCCTGGCAGGCCGACTGGGTGCTGCGGGCCGACGGCCCCGACGGCGACCTGGGCTATCCATCCACGGTCGAGCTCGCCGACGGCAGCCTCCTGACGGTCTGTTACCAGAAGGTGGCGAAGGACGAGAAGTGCTCGCTCCTCTGGTCACGCTGGAAACTGCCCGAATCCTGCGCCGAACTCCCTTGAAGCCCCACTCACCCTTGGAGGTGCAGACTGGCAGTCTGCACCTTGCCCGAACCACGTCCCGAACCGCAGAGTGCCACTCTGCGGCTACAAGTCTTCCCCGAAATGCATCGCGGCGCCATCAACGGAGAATGACCACGTCCACGCGGTTGACCGGGGGCGTCGTCACCTCGATTCGATCTCCCTTTCGCTCCCACTCGAGCGGTCCGCGGAGGCTGCTTGTCACCTCGCGGATTGGGCGGTCGGTCGCCACTGAAACGACACGGTTCCCCTCTGAGACAGGTCCAAATGACGAGAGCAGCACCGCGATGCCCGAGTCGTGCTCGAAGACCGTGGTCTCGATGCCAGGATCGTCGATGTCGGCCCGCGGTCGGCCCAGCCGCGCGATCACGGGGGCCGCGAGCCACGCCCGTGCCGGCGATCGCGTGCCGCCTGAATCGCGGAGCATGAAGCCAGGATGGAATCCGAGCAGGATCGTGCGGCCCTTGCCGAGGGAGTGCTCCACCGCCGCGACGCTCCCGTCGTCGTAGGTCGCGACGGGCTTGCCGGAATCGATCGGCTCGAGCCGGTGAAGGATGCCCTTGGGCTTCAGTTCGACCGGCTCCGGCCAGAGCCCGGGCGTCTGGAACTTGGCGACCTTCACGGCGGCAGCCTCCCGCGGAGCCATCGGCCGCTGCCTCGCGGCGAAGAGCTGCTCCGTCGCCGGCAACGGGTCGCCCGAGACGTCGAGCTGGGCCGCGCCGCCTGTGCCGACGAGCAGCCCGCCCCGCTCCACCCACTCGTGGATCGCCGCGACGTGGCGGCTCTCGAGGTTGAAGCCGCCAAGCACGAGCACGTCGTAGCCCTTCAGGTGTTCCGCATCGAGATCCTCCTCGATGATGAGATCCACTGGCACGTGCGACGCCATGAGCCCGAGGTAGGTCCACAGCCAGTCCTGGTTGAGCC
>JBBAVU010000248.1:0-152 GCA_040397565.1 Pirellulales bacterium
CGAAAGCCCGCAGCGCAAGCAAGGTCAACCCGCTCTCCACCCCAGCCCGCTCTCACCTCGCTCGCGCGTCGGGCTTCCGTCGGTGGAAACCTGCCCACGAAAGCCCGCAGCGCAAGCAAGGTCAACCCGCTCTCCACCCCAGCCCGCTCTCA
>JBBAVU010000248.1:252-4039 GCA_040397565.1 Pirellulales bacterium
CCTCGCTCGCGCGTCGGGCTTCCGTCGAGCGATTACGGCTTGACCGCCTCGATGATGTGGTAGTTCTTCACGAACTCCTGCGCGACCTCGCGCCATGCCGCCGGCATGTGCTCCACATACCACGACGGCTGCTTCGTCACGACCAAGAGCGTGCCCCCGGGGGCGAGCGCCCGCCGCGCCGATTCCACGAAGAGCTCCGCGATCCGGAAGTCGGCGTAGTAGGGCGGATTGGCGAGCGCGAGATCCCACGTGCCCGGCTCCGGCACGTCGCCCGCGGCCTCGAGGGCGACGGTCACGTTGCCCAAGTCGTTGAGCGCCGCGCCACGCCGCGCGCACTCGACCGCGCGGGCCGAACTATCGAAGGCGTGGACATGAACCGAGGGATCGCGGGCGGCGATGCCGATCGCCACGCAGCCCGAGCCGCAGCCGATGTCGAGCACGCGAAGCTCGGGTGCGACATCCACTGCGTTGAGCAGGTGCCGCGCGCCGGGATCGATTCGCCGGTGGGCGAAGACGCCCGGCCGCGAGACGGCGGTGAGCAGCCGCTCGCGGTCGCGAAACGCAAACTCGCAGCCGAAGTCGCGAAGCTTCTGCGGCTCGCGGGTCTTCTGCACGATGTAGGCGATCGTCTCCGGCTTCGGCCCCGCCGCCGGCCGCACCCGAACCTTCTCCCCCGTCTCGGTCAATTGCTCGTGGAGCCACTTGTCTTTCGCGTTGTCGATCGCCGTGACGAGGTGGCCGCCGATCGCAAGCTGCTGGAGCGCCGCCTGGATCATCTCGCGGGAGAGCTCCGCCTCACCATCCTTCGACAGCGGCACAACGGCGAGGTCATAGGCGCCGGGCGGCATGTCGGCCACGCACGCGGCCGCGAGGCCTGTGGGCGGATCGGCCCAGGCAGCGACGGCGAGGTCATGCCGGTAGAGATCCAGAAACCACGCCGTCACGCCGGCGTTCGGCCGCTCGGCGGCAAGCGCCCGCGCCGCCTGCGCCCGGCCGACGGTCGTGCAGATGATCCGCTCACCTGGGAGCCCGCGGGCAATCTCGAGCGCATGCGCCTCGGCAGGCCGGGGCGGCAGGGGCTCGGGATGCGGGGGCGATTCGACGGACATGCTGCGGCGGAGGATACCTGCCGGCTGCTCCGCCGCGAACAGCCACGCGTCTACTCCGCCGCCGGCCGCGGCGGCCGCTCGCCATCGCCCGCTGGTCCACCGGGGCCCCTGCGGCCCGGTCCACGGCCCCCGCCCGGGCCCACATTGCCACCGCGTCCTTCGCCCCCCGGTCCACCGGGTCCGCCACGCATCCGCCGCGCCTGCATCTCCTCGGCAAACTTCATGAGCTCCGCGCGGTCGAGTTTGCCGTCGCCGTCGGCATCGAACGTCATCGCGTGCTCGACCATCCGCTCGGGCGACGGCGGCCCGCGGCGCTCCTGCGCCCCCGCAGGGGGCTCCGCATACGCCACGGTCACCGTCCCAAGAGCCACCACGGCCGCCGCGATGCGGGGCCAGAACCTGATCTTTGTCATTGGATTCTCCTTCGAGGGTTCGTCGTCTGGATTATTCAACGGCCCGGAAAGCGGAAAGTTGCGGAGTAAAGTAGGACAGGCTTTAGCCTGTCTGAATTACGACAGGCTAAAGCCTGTCCTACACGGATCGGGATCCGTTTGTGGAACAAGCGGTCTACTTGAGACAGGCTGAAGCCTGTCCTACTTCAAGTATTCGTTCGACCAGGTGCTGAAGAGGTCGCCCCGCTTCACCCGCGCCGCGTCCTCGCGCATGACCGCCGGCGTCCGCCGGATCACACGCACCGTCTTGCGGCGGTGCTGGTAGTACCGCGAGTGAGCGGCCGCCTGCGGACCGGTGTTGCGCGGCGGGATCGGCTGCTGGGCAGACGCGTCGCCAACGCCGGCGAGGATGAGCATCGCGGCGAGAAGGGGGAGACGGGGCATTGCGTGAACTGTGAAACCCTTCTTCATCACGATTGCTACGGAAGCCCGACGCGCAAGCGAGGGGAGTTGAGGATTTTTCCCAGGGCGGGTGGGGGTGACTGTGGTTGAAGTAAAACGCGGATGGACCTTGCTTGCGCTGCGGGCTTTCGTGTTGGAATGCGGTTTACTTGATCGGTTCGAGCGTGAGGGGGTCGCGGAGCGGGAGCTGCTTCACCTTGCCGCCGAAGAATTCGTTCATCGTGGCCCGCTTGTCGAGATCCCCCTTGGCGATCTCGTCCCAATTGCCGACGACGAGGATCGCGAGTTTCGCAGGGTCGAGGTGCTTTTGGGCGACACGGCGGAGATCCTCGCGGGTGACGGCCTTCACCTTCTCGCGGAAGGTCTTCCAGAAATCCTTCGGCCGGTTCGTCCAATCGTCGTTCACGAACACGCGGAGCATCTGCGGCTTGCTCTCGAACTGCCGCGGGAAGGTCTCGATGGCGCTCGCCTTCGCCGTCTCGAGCTCCTCCTCCGTGACAAGCTCGTCGCGGACGCCCTTGATCTGGTCGATCACGATCTTGGTCGCGAGCGCCACGGTCGGATTCTTGCTCTCGAAGCCCGCGCGGAAGTCGCCCGGGTAATACACCCTCGGCTGGAGCGTCGAGCGGGCCGAGTAGGCGAGCCCCTCGTTGCTGCGAACCTGCTGCATGATGCGGCTCGTGAAGCCGCCTGCGCCGAGGATGTCGTTCAAGAGCAAGAGCGGAATCGCGTCAGGGTCATCGCGCACGATCGACCGCATGCCCATCACCACCTTCCCTTGCGGGATGTCCTTCGGCACGTGGTAGAGGCCCGGCTCGAGCACGGCCGTGGGCGCGACCGGGTCTGACGCGGCCGCCCCGCGCTCCCAGCCGGAGAATGCCTTGGCGAGCTTCGCGAGCATCTCTTTTTCGTCGAAGTCGCCCGAGACGGCCACGATCATGTTGCCCGGGTGGTAGATCCGCCGGTGCATCTCGTTGAGGCGGTCTGGTGTGATCGCCGCCACCGTCTTGTCGGTCGGCTCGCTCGCCTCGAAGTGGTCGGGGCCGTAGACGAGCCGCTTCCATTCGCGGGAGAGGATCGAGGAGGCGTCGTCGTTGCGCTGCTTGAGCCCCTCGATCACGCGGGCCTTGCCCGTGTCGAGCCGCTTCGCGTCGAAGGCCGGCGCACGGAGCATATCGACGAAGAGCGCGAGGCTCTCGTCCAGATTGCTCTTCAGGCAGTTCATCGAGGCGGTGGTGAACGTCTCATTGGCGCTGACACCCACCTCGGTGGCGAGAAAGTCGAGCGTCTCGTCGAACTCGGCCGGCGGCAGCTTCTTCGTGCCTCCCTCGCGGAGCATCTTGGCCGTCATCGAGGCGAGCCCCGGCACGTCAGCGGGATCGAGCGAGGCGCCCCCCTTGAACGTCACCGACACCGTCACCAGCGGAAATTCGCGCGACGGCGCGAGGTAGACAGCCGTGCCGTCGGGCAGAAGGCGACGAAACGACTCGCGATCGGGCGGCGTGAACTCGAGCGGGGCGAAGGCGATCTGCTCCGGCCGTGCGGGGATGCCGGCGACCGTTTTCGCAGCGGAGGGCACCGGGCCAGTGAGGGCCGTGGTGCCGCCCTCGCGCCTCTTCGGCGAGAAGAGCAGCACACCAACGACGCCGAGGGCGAGGAGGATCGCGATGACACGCATGTTCATGATGGAAGTCCGGAATGGAGGGCTGGTTATCCTTGCTTGCGCTGCGGGCTTCCGTTGGTTACGAAAGCCCGACGCGCGAGCGAGGGGAGAGCGGGTTGTGAGTGGAGAGCGGGTTGTGAGTAGAGGGCTGATTATCCTTG
>JBBAVU010000249.1:0-3980 GCA_040397565.1 Pirellulales bacterium
CCCTGCCACCGCCAGTTGTCGACTTCCAGCCGAATTGCGCCGAAGGTCGCCGTCTGGCTGCCTGCCGCCACGCCCGGCTCGTCGCGGTAGCCGCGGTACTGCCCGCGGACGCCGGCCAGGGGCACCTCCGCGGGTTCGAGCGGGCGGATCGAGTCGAGCACTTTCACCTTCTCGTTGCGCACGGCGCTGGCGTTGAACCGGACGGGCGCCTCCATCGCCGTCACCATGAGCAGCTGGAGGAGGTGGTTCTGGAACATGTCACGCAGCACGCCGGCCGTGTCGTAGTAGCCGGCTCGGCGGCCGACCGTCACCTCCTCGGCCACGGTGATCTGCACGTGGTCGATGTAGCGGCGGTTCCAGATCGGCTCGAAGATCGTGTTGGCGAACCGCAGCGCCAGGATGTTTTGCACCGACTCCTTCCCGAGGTAGTGATCGATGCGGTAGACCTGGCTTTCGCGGAAGACGGCGTGGAGCTGCGCGTTGAGCTGGTGGGCCGTGGCGAGGTCGGTGCCGAACGGCTTCTCGATGACGATCCGGCGCGGGCCGTGGTCCTGCGAGGCCATTCCGAGCGAGCCGATCGCCGCGACGACCGGCCCGTAGAACTGCGGCGCCGTGGCGAGGTAGTAGATTCGCGTCGACTCCACCTCTCCCTCGAGCGAATCGAGCCGCCCTTGGAGCCTGGCGATGTCGTCGGCGACGCCGATGTCGCCCGGCTGGTAGTGGATCGAGCCCGCGAAGGCGTCCCAGGCATCATCGCGGAAGAGGCCCTCGCCCGCGTGCTCGCGGGTGGTTTCCCGGAGGCTCTCCCGCCACGCCTCGTCGCTCATCGGCGTGCGGGAGAAGCCGACGATCCGCGTGTCGGCGGGCAGGAGTCCGCCGCAGGCGAGATTGTAGAGGGCGGGCACAAGCTTGCGGCTCGTGAGGTCGCCCGAGGCGCCGAAGATGACGAACGTGTGTGACATCGAATTCAAAACCGCATGCCGGTGAAGCCGCCGTCGACGTAGAGGCTCGTGCCGGTGATGAAGCTGCCGGCGACGGGGGCACACAGCAGGATCGCGGCGCCGACGAGTTCGTGCGGCTCGCCGAAGCGGTTCATCGGGGTTTGGCTCATGATCGAGGCGGTCCGCTCGGCGGAGAGGATCTTGCGGTTCTGCTCGGCCGGGAAGAAGCCCGGGCAGAGCACGTTCACGCGGACGCCCTTCGGGGCGAGCTCGCGGGCGACGTTCTGCGAGTAGTTCACGACGGCCGCCTTCGAGGCGGAGTAGAGGAAGACCTTCGAGAGCGGCTTGTCGGCCGACACGCTGCCGATGTTGAGGATCGCGCCCCCTCCCTTGCCGGCCGCGAAGTTGGCCGCCATGTGCTCGCCGAAGATCTGGCAGCCGAGGTGCGTGCTCTTGAGGTTCGTGTCGAGCACGCGGTCGTAGTCGTCGTCGGGGATCTCGAAGTAGGGAATCGCCGAGTTCACGCCGGCGCAGTTGACGAGGATGTCGGCCCGCCCGCGGGCGTGGATCGTGGCCTCGAGGAGTGATTTCACGCTCGCACGGTCGGTGGCGTCGACCGAGACGAACGCGCCGTCGCCGCCGCCCGACCGGATCGCGTCGAGCCTCGCCTCGCCCCGGTCGGCCCCGCGGCCGGCGACCACGACGAAGGCCCCGGCCCGCGCGAGCCCCTCGGCGAGGGCCCCGCCGAGCACTCCCGTGCCGCCGACGACCACGGCGGTCTTTCCGGAGAGGCCGTAGAGGTTCGTCAGGAAGTCGCTCACGGTCGTCGTGCTCCCGATGGTATCCGGCGGAGATCGAGCCACTCGGTGTGGAAGGTGCCCGGCTTGTCGGTCCGCTCGTAGGTGTGCGCGCCGAAATAGTCCCGCTGGGCCTGCAGCAGATTGGCCGGCAGGTTCGCGTGGCGGTAGCCGTCGTAGTAGGCCAGGGCCGTCATGAAGGCGGGCACGGGGATGCCGATCGTCGCCGCCGTGGCGATCACGTGCCGCCAGGCCTTCTGCGACTTGGCGAGCGCGTCGGCGAAGTAGGGGGCGAGCATGAGGTTCTCGAGGTCGCCCTGGGCCTTGTAGGCCTCGGCGATCCGCTCGAGGAACTGGGCGCGGATGATGCAGCCGCCCCGCCAGAGCATCGCGATCGAGCCGTAGTCGAGCTGCCAGTCGTGCTCCTTCGCCGCGGCCGCCAGCTGCACGTAGCCCTGCGCGTAGCTTGCGATCTTCGAGGCGTAGAGGGCCTGCCGGACCTGCTCGACGAACTCCTTCGCGGGGCCGTTGTTGGGCATGTCGGGGCCCTTGAGGACCTTGCTCGCACGCACCCTCGCGTCCTTGAGCGCCGAGAGGCAGCGGGCGTAGACGGCCTCGGTGACGAGCGTGCTCGGCACGCCGAGGTCGAGGGCGAGCTGGCTCATCCACTTGCCCGTGCCCTTCGCGCCCGCCTTGTCGAGGATGCGGTCGACCATGAAGTCGCCGCTGTCGGGATCCTTCACGGTGAAGATGTCGCGGGTGATCTCGATGAGGTAGCTGTCGAGCTCGCCGCGGTTCCACTCGTCGAACACGCCGGCGAGCTGGTCGTTCGTGAGGCCGGCCCCCTGCTTCAGGAGCCAGTAGGCCTCGCAGATCAGCTGCATGTCGCCGTACTCGATGCCGTTGTGCACCATCTTCACGTAGTGGCCGGCACCGCGGGGGCCCACCCAGTCGCAGCAGGGAATGTCGCCCTTCGGGCCGACCTTCGCCGCGATCGCCTGGAAGATCGGCTGCACGAGCGGCCAGGCCGCCTTCGACCCGCCCGGCATGAGGCTCGGCCCCTTGAGCGCCCCCTCCTCGCCGCCGGAGACGCCCGTGCCGATGAAGAGCAGGCCGCGGGCCTCGATCTCCGTCGTCCGCCGCTCGCTGTCGGCGTAGTGGGTGTTGCCTCCGTCGATGAGCACGTCGCCCGTGGAGAGCAGTGGGGCGAGCTTCGCGATGAGGTCGTCCACCGCCGGCCCCGCCTTGACCATCATCATCACCTTCCGCGGCGGCTTGAGCGCCGCGACGAGATCCTCCAGCGAATGGCAGCCGACGACGTTCGGCTGCCTGCCGCGGCCCGAGGTGAAGGCGTCGGTGACGCTCTGCGTGCGGTTGTAGACGGCGATGGAGTGGCCGCGGCTCGCGATGTTGAGGGCGAGGTTCTCGCCCATCACGGCAAGCCCGATGAGTCCGATGTCGCAACTGCCTTGCGTCGGCATGGTGGATCCTGGTGGCGGAGGGGTGGAAAACGACCGTTCGAGCCGCCGAATGATAAGGAGCGGGGCCGCGCCGCACCAATCGCGAACGCGGGCGGCCGAACGCCGGCGGGGTTCGCGGTCGGAGCGGTGGCCCGAAGCGGGCCTAGGCCGCCTTCGCGAGCGACCGCCGGCCGGCCTCGACTCCGCCCGCACGCACGACGAGGCTCACGAGCCGCTTGCAGGCCGCGTCGAGGATCTCCCGATCGAGCCGCCGCGGCCAGGCGGCATCGGCGAGGGCCTCGTCGAGCCGGTCGCGGAGCAGTCTCCGGGCGCGGGTGGCGAGATAGCCGCGGGCCTCGAGCGGATCCATCATGTCGAGGATTTCCCGAACGCACCCGAGCGAGGGGCCGGCCTCCTCGAAGGTCTTTTGGGCCAGTTCCTCGGCAATCCGTTCTCCGCGTGGAAACATGGTGCGCTCCAAGGTGGGCAAGGCGGGCGGAGCAGGGGGGCTGCTCGGGGCCGAATCGGGTATTCCGGGCCGCCGCCTGCGTGGACTGAAGTGATCGACCGTTCGATGCCGATTCCTACAGCACCTTGGGAATAAAACGGGCTTCCCGTTCATTCCTCAGGGTCGCATGCAGACGCCGCGGCTTGACTGGGCCGCAAGGTCTGCCATAGCGTACGACCAAAGAAACACGGCTCCGTAGCCAAGTGGCTAAGGCAGCGGATTGCAAATCCGCCATCGTCGGTTCGACTCCGACCGGAGCCTCTTCCTTTTCTTC
>JBBAVU010000250.1:0-3965 GCA_040397565.1 Pirellulales bacterium
GGTCGGCGAGGCCGGCGGCCACGATGTTCTTCGCCACGTGGCGGGCCATGTAGGCAGCGCTGCGGTCGACCTTCGTCGGGTCCTTGCCGGAGAAGGCGCCGCCGCCGTGGCGGCCCCAGCCGCCGTAGGTGTCGACGATGATCTTCCGGCCCGTGAGCCCGCAGTCGCCGTGGGGGCCACCGACGACGAACCGCCCGGTGGGATTGATGTGGTAGGTGATCGCCGACGTGTCGAGGTTCTTCGGCAGGAGCGGCTTCACGATCTTCTCGACGATGAACTTGCGGATCTCCTCGTTCGACACGTGGGGCGCGTGCTGGGTGGAGACGACGACGGTGTCGATGCGGACCGGCTTGTTGCCCTCGTATTCGACCGTCACCTGGCTCTTCGAGTCGGGCCGCAGCCAGTCGACTTCCTTCTTCTGCCTCGCTTCCGTGAGCCGGTTGAGGATGCGGTGCGAGAGAGCGATCGGCAGCGGCATCATCTCGGGCGTCTCGTTGCAGGCGTAGCCGAACATGAGGCCCTGGTCGCCGGCGCCGATGTCCTTCCCCTTCGAATCGTCCTCGTTGACGCCCATGGCGATGTCGCCCGACTGCTTGCCGACGGCGACGAGCACCGAGCAGGTGTCGGCGGCGATGCCCATCTCGTCGTCGGTGTAGCCGACCTCGCGGATCACGTTGCGGACGACCTGCTGGTAGTCGATCGTGCCCTTCGAGGTGATCTCGCCTGCGATCACGGCAAGCCCCGTCGTCACCATGGTCTCGCAGGCGACCCGGCTCCGGGGATCCTGCGCGAGATACGCATCAAGCACCCCGTCGGAGATCTGGTCGGCGAGTTTGTCCGGGTGACCCATGCTGACCGATTCGCTGGTGAAGAGAAACTTTCCGGTGGACACGTCATTCGCCTCGTTTGTGAGAAAGGGATGTGTTTTTGAGAAGCGGGCCGGGATTCGGCGAACCGTGAGAATATCGGGCCATCGGGGATGCGGGCAACCCACCGGGCCGTCCGGCGGCCTACGCTCTCCAGCGGCCGCCCCCGGGGGACGGCCGTCGCAGCCGCTCGACTACCCGCTCGGCGGTCCTGCGAACCGCTCCACGGTTGGCTTCTACGAGCGATCGGGCGGCCGAAGCGAGCGACTCTGACCAGGGCCGGTCGGCGAGGGCTCGTTGCAGGAACGCCCCCAACTCGCGACCGTCGTGGACGACCTCCGCGCCGCCGGCCGCCAAGAGCATCGCCACCTCCTCGCGGAAGTTCCACGTATGGGGACCGAAGCAGAGCGGCACGCCGTAGGCCGCCGGCTCGAGCATGTTCTGCCCCCCGCGCTTCCCGTCGAGGCTGCCGCCCACGAAGGCGACCGTGGCCGTACCCCACCACCGCGAGAGTTCACCGGTCGTGTCGACGAGCAGCACGTGGGCTTCGGGGTCCGGACCGTCGGCCTCGAGCCGGCTGCGGCTCTGCCAACGAACGCCCTTGGACTCGAGCAGCCCCGCGATCTCGGCGGACCGCTCGACGTGCCTTGGCACGATCAGGAGCCTCAGCCGAGGATGCTCCCGCGACGCGTCGAGAAACGCGTCGATCGCCAGGAGCTCCTCCGGGGCCTGCGTGCTGCCCGCCACGAACACCGGCGCCTCGCCGAGGCCCGCGAGCGACGCGAGTTCACGCACAGTCGTCGCCTCCCGATCCCCCGCCACGCCGTCGAACTTCATCGAGCCCGTGACCTCGACGCTGCCGGCGCCGAGCGAGCGAAACCGGGCCGCATCCTCCTCGGAGCGGGCGAGCACGACCTCCAGCCGCGAGAGCATCCTCCGCGCGATCCCGCCCAGCCTCCGGTAGCCGCGGAAGCTGCGGTCGCTCATGCGGCCATTCGCGACGAGGATCGGAATACCGCGGGCGTGGGCGATTCCGAGCAGGTTCGGCCAGAGCTCCAGTTCGCCGAGGACGATCAGGTCGGGCCGGACGCGGTCCATCGCGGTCTTCACCGCCCAGGAGAAGTCGAGCGGGCAGGGAAACGTCCGTTCCGCTCCGAACCTCGCCGTCGCCAACTCGAGGCCGGTCGTCGTGGACGACGAGACCACGCAGTCGATTGCCGGATCGACGCGGCGGATCTCCTCCGCGAGCCGGTGGAGCAGGTTCACCTCGCCGACGCTCACCCCGTGGAGCCAGACCCGCGGGCGACCCCCCTTCGTCGCGAGCGGGTCGATCCGCCCGGTGAACCGCCGCCACGGCGCCGCCACGGGCCGGCCGCCGGAGAACTTCCGCCAGGCGACCCAGGGAAGCACGAGCATCGCGACGAGCAGGTAGACGGCGTCGAGGATCATGGTTCCAAAGGGAACGTTTCGCCGCCGAAAGTTCGCTGCGGTCCTCAGCCAGACCCGCTTACCGCCGGCCTTCGCCGGCGCCGACCGCGGTGATGCCGCCGGCGCGGCCGCAGCAGTTCTTGAATTTCTTGCCGCTGCCGCAGGGGCAGGGATCGTTGCGGCCCGTCTTCGACGCGACGTTGCGGATCGGCTCGGGCCGCCGGTCCGAGCCGGCGCCGTCGATGGCGGCGTTCTCGGAGGTCCGTGCGTCGGCCATGCCGCCGGCCGTCTCCGGCAGCGACGCGCTCGACGCCTCGGCATGGATCGCGGCGGTCTCGCGGAACGTGCTCCGCACCGCCTCGTCCTCGACCTGCTCGATGCGGAAGACGATGTCGACCACCCGCTCGTCGATTCCCTTCCACATGAGGTCGAACGTCCGCATGCCCTCCCGCTTGTACTCCACCTTGGGATCGACCTGGGCGTAGCCGCGGAGACCCACGCTCGCCCGAAGGTGGTCCATCGCCAGGAGGTGGTCCTTCCAGGCGTTGTCGAGGATCTGGAGCACGACCGCCCGCTCCATCCGCCGCATCTCCGGGCGGGTCCGCTCGTCGAAGGCCGCGAGCACCCTCCGCTCGAGATCCTCGCGGGTGCTCTTTTCCACGGCCTCGGCCGCGCCGGGGTCCTCGCAGGTTTCGGCAAGCCACGACGCGAGCCTGGCGGCCCGGTCGCCGATCGGGCCGGGGCCCATCGCGGAATCGAGCGACGAGAGCGTCTCGGAGATCCGCCTCTCGGCATCCTTCCGCAGCACCTTGGTCCGGTCGTGCCTCGCCCGGCTCGCCTCCGTGAGCCGCCGCCGAATCATCTCGAGATCGTTGCCACCGAGGGCGGTCTCGTCGAGCGAGGGATCGAAACGCTCCTTCGCCCACCGCACGAGGCCCTCGCGGTCGAGCATCCTCGAGCCGTCGGCCTGCCGCTGCACGAAATGACCGAGGCCCGCCAGCACGGGGTAGTCGATCTCCCGCTGCTCGTAGACCTCCCGGGCCTTCCGCGACACGAGTTCCCGGAAGGCGGCCGGCTCGAGGGAGCCGACGTCCTTGGGATCGAGCTGGATCCCGAAACGCCAATGCGTCCAGCCGCAGCCGCTGGCGACGCCGAAATCGGCCGCAAGGAACCGGCGGCCCTCGGCGAGGTCGATCCGTGCCAGTGACTCCGTGCAGGAGGCGATGAGGAACTCGTCCACCGTGTCGCGGCCGACCTTCCGCAGGTCGCGGTCGCGGAGCGACGTCTTGAAGCGGGCGTTCGCGAACGACGCGAGCGCCTCCCAGTTCCACTCGCTCTCGTCCTCCTCTTTCGGGAGGTTCTCCTCGATCGCCTCGTAGATCGCCGTCTCGGCCTGCCGCACGGCCTGGTCGTGCGCGAGCCGCTCCGCCTCCTCCGGGGTCAGGCCCCGGAAATCCTTGGCGTCGAGCTCGCAGCCGAGCTGGCCGCCGGCCCAGGCGGCGTAGGTCTCGGGCCCGTAGTCGCGGTCGAGGAACGTGTCGATGTGCGAGGCGATCTGCCGGTCGACCATCTCCAGGATGATCCCGCGGCAGTCGGCGCCGTCGAGGATCTTCTGGCGGAAGCCGTAGACCCGCTTCCGCTGCTCGTCCATCACCTCGTCGTACTCGAGCA
>JBBAVU010000251.1:0-3956 GCA_040397565.1 Pirellulales bacterium
GGGAAGGCCGCACGCGACGGATTCGCCGGTCAACGGAGGTAACCCGATGAGCATCCTGACGATCTACCCCTACCTGCTCCGCGGCACGTGGGTCTTCGACGACGAACGGACGAACCTGAAGGAGGAGGCGTTCGTCCTCGGCATGACCGAAATGATCACCCGCATCACGACACACAAGGGCATTCCGAAGGCCGTGAAGGGGTTCGCCCTGTCGTTCAGCGACGAGCCGTTCGACGGCCACGACGTCGAGCTCACGTGGGTCGAGGAAGACGGCTCCGGTGTCGGCAACTGGTATCGCGGGACCGTCGCTGGAACGGAGATGACCGGCTGGCTCTGCCCCGCCCTGCAGCTCTACTTCGAGGGAGCGCCGCCAAGCATCTTCGTGAAGGCCGAGACACTCCCTCGCGGTGTGAATCCAATCTGGAACCCACCGGGTGACATCGAGCCGAGAAGGTTCGTGGAAGCACCGAGGTGACGCATGGGAAGCCCGACCTCCGCCGAACGCGTGAGCGGGCCGGAGGCCCCCTCCGGGACGCGCCCCGACTGCCCCCGGGTCAACTGACCTGGAACGCGGTGGGCAGGCTCCACAGCGCTGCTCGGCCGGCCGCGTCGAACCCGCGGACGGTGAAGCGATACGTCCCCTTCACCAGGTTCGGCGGTGGCGCCCAGGAGGTGTTCGTGACATTCGCAGCCCGAGCGACCACGGCGCCATCGGCGTTCGTCACGACCACCTGGTACCGGACGGCCCCCGCGAGCGAGTTCCACCGCAGCGTCGGCCGCAGCGTGCTGAGATCACCCGGCGGCGGCACGACCACGGCCGTCTTCACCTGGAACCGCCGAGCGGCCGCCCAAGCGTGCGTCAGGCCGCTCGGCATGACGGCCCGCACGGCGACCTCGTAGAGGCCGATTCCCATTTCGGCGTCGGGAGTGAACGCGTTCGTGACAGGGGAAGCCACCAGCACCTGCTTCGTCGTGACGTTCACGATCTGCACCTCGTAGCGGGCCGCACCGGGAATCGGCGTCCAGGTCACCGTCGGCCGGGCCGCGGCGGTGGTCCCGGCCGGCCCGGTGATCGTCGGCACCGCCGGCTCGTTGTCGGCGTTCGTCACCGCGACGGTGCGGACGGGCACCGTGTAGAAAATGTCCGAGTTCACGCGGTCCACGCCAAACGTCACGAGCGTCGTCGTGGCTCCGTCGGCCACGGCATCGTCGATCCCCGTCACCGAAACAGCCTGTGGCACGTTCCAGTTCTGTGGCGTGAAGGTGATCGTCGAGGGGTTCACCGCGACCTCTTGCGGATTCGCCGACGTGACCAAGACCACGACGGCGGTCGAGGGTGCCGTGGCGAGCGACACACGGACCGTCTGTGACGTGCCGGCCTCGGCAACCGCTCGCGAGGTGGCGTCGATCACGATCGCCGGCGCCACTTCCCACCCGCCCAACGTGTCGATGCGGGCAGTGACGTTCTTCGGCGGTGGATCACGGTCCACGCTCTGCTGCATGTTGGCTTTCCAGATATTCAGATCACCGTCGACCGTGATCAGGCCCAGTTCGCCGCGGAGCGCGTTCTCGCGGGCGTTGATATCGGCGTCGTAGCCACCGGATTGGGCGAGCGCCAGCAGCAGGTTGATGATCGGGGCAGACGGAGAGCGGATCACCGTCGGCGCGTCGTTGGTGGGGCTCGCCTTGGTGTAGGCGATCGGCAGCACGTAGGTGTTGAACCGCTTCGACCAGTCGATCAGCCGGTCGGCACCGGTGTTGCCGACGAAGACGTCGAAGCCGATGCCACCGAACGCCCAGTCGGCGTCGGCGAAGGTCGGGGCGTCGGGCGTGTTGTTGCGGCCGCCGGCCGTGTCGAGGTTGTCGTCGGCGTTGAGCAGGTCGTCACCGGCGCCGCCGAACATGCGGTCGCGTCCCGTGCCACCTACGAGCCAGTCGTTCCCCTCGTTGCCGAAGAGGTTGTCCATGCCGTCGTCAATCTTCACGCCACCATTGGCCGCGTCGAAGTTGAGGATGAAGTTCGGGATCTTCTTCAGGGCGTCGGTCGCGTCGTAGGCCGCGAACTTTCTGGTGGCCGCGTTGTAGCCGAGTACGGAGCCTGACAGGGCCGTCGTGACGTACCACGCCGCCTGCGCCTCCGCTCCGGAGACGGCGTCGTCGCCGGCGCCGGCGTGCATGAAGTCGTCGCCCTCGCCGCCGTACATGACGTCGTGGCCGCCCGTGTAGAAGGCCGCGAGGTCCACGCTCTTCTTGAGCCGGCCGGCCAGGTTCGTGACCGCGCCGACGACCGTTCCCTGAAGCTGCGCCACCCCCTGCGTGGCCGCCACGAGCACGCCGTGCACCGGCTCCAGAAGCCCATTGCGGCTCGTGAAGATCCGGCCGTCGTCGCCGAGCATTCCATCCTCGCCCGTGCCGCCGAACAAACGGTCGTCACCCTGGCCGCCGAGGAGGTCGTCGTCCTGGCCGTCGCCGAAGAGCACGTCGTTACCGGACATGCCATGGATGATGTCATCACCGGCCTCGCCGTGAATCTCGTCGTTGAACGCGGTGCTCGAGGCCTGACCGAACGCGTAACCCAGGTACACGATCGTCCGCGGCACGAGCTTCAAGCCGCCGTAGGTGTCGTAGTTGAACTGCAGATAGCCACCGATCGTGGAGCCATTGAGGCCGACTGCCCGGAAGATGCGGCCGTTGTCGCCGAGAATCACGTCGGCGTCGCGGGCGTGGCCATCGGCCGAGACGTCGCCGCGGTCGTTGCGGGCCGCCCGCGTGCCCGACCCACCGTAGATCACGTCGCGGCCGTCAGGCCGCTCTGCCGGCGTCGCGAGCCCGAACAGGTCGCTACTGCCGCCGATGATGTCATCTTGGCCGAGGTTGCCGAGGATCACGTCGTTGCCGCCGTTGCCCTCGATGTAGTCGTCGCCGTCGCGGCCCGCGCCGGCGGCGTCATCCTCCGATAGCCGCGTGGTCCGCACGTCGCGGATTACGTTTCCGGACGTGCCGAGAACCGCGCCGTCGCCTTGGATGCCGTCGTCGCCGAGTTGGCCGAAGATCATGTCGTCATCAGCGCCGCCGGCGATGTGGTCGGAGCCGTACTTCCCGGATGGGGTCGATTCGGCATGGTCGAAGAGCGTCACGTCTCGCTGCGGGGCGGCCGCCGGATCGGCCTGCCATGCATTCGTCACGACGCCGTTGCCGTCGGCCTCGACGAGCCTGGATCCCGACAGGGCCCGCCACCGGGCCCCGGTCGCCCGCGGCTCACGATCGATCAACGCGTTGTCACCGGCCACGACGTCGCGGCCGCTGCCCGCGTCGATCGTGTCGCCTGCGTCGTCACCACCGGCAACGTTGTGGCCGCCGATGATGTCGTCATCCCCCGCCTCGCCGAGGATCCGATCGGCACCTTGGCCGCCGATGACGATGTCGTGGCCGGCGCGGACACGGATGAAGTCATCGCCGCCGCCGTCGGCACTCCCTGTCGCGATCGACGTGAACGTGAACGCGGGCGTCGACGTGTTGAGCGGCAGGTTGCGGAGCACGACGACTCCCTCGACCTTGCCGAAGTCGCCGAATACGAGATCGTTCCCGGTGCCGGTGTCGATCGTGTCGCCACCGGTGCCGCCGATGACGAGATCGTTTCCGGCCTCGCTGCGGAACGAGTCGATGCCGCCGAAGGTCGGATCAGTCGCTTCTACAACCTGCGTCGTGCCATTGGAGACGATCGTTACCTTGCCGTTGTCGCCGAGGGCGACGTTGTCGCCTGCGCCGGCGTTGATCGTGTCGGCGCCGGTGCCGCCGATCACGATGTCGTCGTCCGTGCCCGTCGTGAGCGAATCCACACCGCCCTTGTCGGGGTCGGTCGTCGCGACCGTCGCCAACTGGCCCACGGGTGAGGCGTGGAACGTGGCCTTGCCGTTGTCGCCCACGACGACGTTCTTGCCGTCGCCGGCGTTCAC
>JBBAVU010000252.1:0-3932 GCA_040397565.1 Pirellulales bacterium
CGAAAGCCCGCAGCGCAAGCAAGGTCAACCCGCTCTCCACCCCAGCCCGCTCTCACCTCGCTCGCGCGTCGGGCTTCCGTCGAGCGATTACGGCTTGACCGCCTCGATGATGTGGTAGTTCTTCACGAACTCCTGCGCGACCTCGCGCCATGCCGCCGGCATGTGCTCCACATACCACGACGGCTGCTTCGTCACGACCAAGAGCGTGCCCCCGGGGGCGAGCGCCCGCCGCGCCGATTCCACGAAGAGCTCCGCGATCCGGAAGTCGGCGTAGTAGGGCGGATTGGCGAGCGCGAGATCCCACGTGCCCGGCTCCGGCACGTCGCCCGCGGCCTCGAGGGCGACGGTCACGTTGCCCAAGTCGTTGAGCGCCGCGCCACGCCGCGCGCACTCGACCGCGCGGGCCGAACTATCGAAGGCGTGGACATGAACCGAGGGATCGCGGGCGGCGATGCCGATCGCCACGCAGCCCGAGCCGCAGCCGATGTCGAGCACGCGAAGCTCGGGTGCGACATCCACTGCGTTGAGCAGGTGCCGCGCGCCGGGATCGATTCGCCGGTGGGCGAAGACGCCCGGCCGCGAGACGGCGGTGAGCAGCCGCTCGCGGTCGCGAAACGCAAACTCGCAGCCGAAGTCGCGAAGCTTCTGCGGCTCGCGGGTCTTCTGCACGATGTAGGCGATCGTCTCCGGCTTCGGCCCCGCCGCCGGCCGCACCCGAACCTTCTCCCCCGTCTCGGTCAATTGCTCGTGGAGCCACTTGTCTTTCGCGTTGTCGATCGCCGTGACGAGGTGGCCGCCGATCGCAAGCTGCTGGAGCGCCGCCTGGATCATCTCGCGGGAGAGCTCCGCCTCACCATCCTTCGACAGCGGCACAACGGCGAGGTCATAGGCGCCGGGCGGCATGTCGGCCACGCACGCGGCCGCGAGGCCTGTGGGCGGATCGGCCCAGGCAGCGACGGCGAGGTCATGCCGGTAGAGATCCAGAAACCACGCCGTCACGCCGGCGTTCGGCCGCTCGGCGGCAAGCGCCCGCGCCGCCTGCGCCCGGCCGACGGTCGTGCAGATGATCCGCTCACCTGGGAGCCCGCGGGCAATCTCGAGCGCATGCGCCTCGGCAGGCCGGGGCGGCAGGGGCTCGGGATGCGGGGGCGATTCGACGGACATGCTGCGGCGGAGGATACCTGCCGGCTGCTCCGCCGCGAACAGCCACGCGTCTACTCCGCCGCCGGCCGCGGCGGCCGCTCGCCATCGCCCGCTGGTCCACCGGGGCCCCTGCGGCCCGGTCCACGGCCCCCGCCCGGGCCCACATTGCCACCGCGTCCTTCGCCCCCCGGTCCACCGGGTCCGCCACGCATCCGCCGCGCCTGCATCTCCTCGGCAAACTTCATGAGCTCCGCGCGGTCGAGTTTGCCGTCGCCGTCGGCATCGAACGTCATCGCGTGCTCGACCATCCGCTCGGGCGACGGCGGCCCGCGGCGCTCCTGCGCCCCCGCAGGGGGCTCCGCATACGCCACGGTCACCGTCCCAAGAGCCACCACGGCCGCCGCGATGCGGGGCCAGAACCTGATCTTTGTCATTGGATTCTCCTTCGAGGGTTCGTCGTCTGGATTATTCAACGGCCCGGAAAGCGGAAAGTTGCGGAGTAAAGTAGGACAGGCTTTAGCCTGTCTGAATTACGACAGGCTAAAGCCTGTCCTACACGGATCGGGATCCGTTTGTGGAACAAGCGGTCTACTTGAGACAGGCTGAAGCCTGTCCTACTTCAAGTATTCGTTCGACCAGGTGCTGAAGAGGTCGCCCCGCTTCACCCGCGCCGCGTCCTCGCGCATGACCGCCGGCGTCCGCCGGATCACACGCACCGTCTTGCGGCGGTGCTGGTAGTACCGCGAGTGAGCGGCCGCCTGCGGACCGGTGTTGCGCGGCGGGATCGGCTGCTGGGCAGACGCGTCGCCAACGCCGGCGAGGATGAGCATCGCGGCGAGAAGGGGGAGACGGGGCATTGCGTGAACTGTGAAACCCTTCTTCATCACGATTGCTACGGAAGCCCGACGCGCAAGCGAGGGGAGTTGAGGATTTTTCCCAGGGCGGGTGGGGGTGACTGTGGTTGAAGTAAAACGCGGATGGACCTTGCTTGCGCTGCGGGCTTTCGTGTTGGAATGCGGTTTACTTGATCGGTTCGAGCGTGAGGGGGTCGCGGAGCGGGAGCTGCTTCACCTTGCCGCCGAAGAATTCGTTCATCGTGGCCCGCTTGTCGAGATCCCCCTTGGCGATCTCGTCCCAATTGCCGACGACGAGGATCGCGAGTTTCGCAGGGTCGAGGTGCTTTTGGGCGACACGGCGGAGATCCTCGCGGGTGACGGCCTTCACCTTCTCGCGGAAGGTCTTCCAGAAATCCTTCGGCCGGTTCGTCCAATCGTCGTTCACGAACACGCGGAGCATCTGCGGCTTGCTCTCGAACTGCCGCGGGAAGGTCTCGATGGCGCTCGCCTTCGCCGTCTCGAGCTCCTCCTCCGTGACAAGCTCGTCGCGGACGCCCTTGATCTGGTCGATCACGATCTTGGTCGCGAGCGCCACGGTCGGATTCTTGCTCTCGAAGCCCGCGCGGAAGTCGCCCGGGTAATACACCCTCGGCTGGAGCGTCGAGCGGGCCGAGTAGGCGAGCCCCTCGTTGCTGCGAACCTGCTGCATGATGCGGCTCGTGAAGCCGCCTGCGCCGAGGATGTCGTTCAAGAGCAAGAGCGGAATCGCGTCAGGGTCATCGCGCACGATCGACCGCATGCCCATCACCACCTTCCCTTGCGGGATGTCCTTCGGCACGTGGTAGAGGCCCGGCTCGAGCACGGCCGTGGGCGCGACCGGGTCTGACGCGGCCGCCCCGCGCTCCCAGCCGGAGAATGCCTTGGCGAGCTTCGCGAGCATCTCTTTTTCGTCGAAGTCGCCCGAGACGGCCACGATCATGTTGCCCGGGTGGTAGATCCGCCGGTGCATCTCGTTGAGGCGGTCTGGTGTGATCGCCGCCACCGTCTTGTCGGTCGGCTCGCTCGCCTCGAAGTGGTCGGGGCCGTAGACGAGCCGCTTCCATTCGCGGGAGAGGATCGAGGAGGCGTCGTCGTTGCGCTGCTTGAGCCCCTCGATCACGCGGGCCTTGCCCGTGTCGAGCCGCTTCGCGTCGAAGGCCGGCGCACGGAGCATATCGACGAAGAGCGCGAGGCTCTCGTCCAGATTGCTCTTCAGGCAGTTCATCGAGGCGGTGGTGAACGTCTCATTGGCGCTGACACCCACCTCGGTGGCGAGAAAGTCGAGCGTCTCGTCGAACTCGGCCGGCGGCAGCTTCTTCGTGCCTCCCTCGCGGAGCATCTTGGCCGTCATCGAGGCGAGCCCCGGCACGTCAGCGGGATCGAGCGAGGCGCCCCCCTTGAACGTCACCGACACCGTCACCAGCGGAAATTCGCGCGACGGCGCGAGGTAGACAGCCGTGCCGTCGGGCAGAAGGCGACGAAACGACTCGCGATCGGGCGGCGTGAACTCGAGCGGGGCGAAGGCGATCTGCTCCGGCCGTGCGGGGATGCCGGCGACCGTTTTCGCAGCGGAGGGCACCGGGCCAGTGAGGGCCGTGGTGCCGCCCTCGCGCCTCTTCGGCGAGAAGAGCAGCACACCAACGACGCCGAGGGCGAGGAGGATCGCGATGACACGCATGTTCATGATGGAAGTCCGGAATGGAGGGCTGGTTATCCTTGCTTGCGCTGCGGGCTTCCGTTGGTTACGAAAGCCCGACGCGCGAGCGAGGGGAGAGCGGGTTGTGAGTGGAGAGCGGGTTGTGAGTGGAGGGCGGGTTGTGAGTGGAGAGCGGGTTGTGAGTGGAGAGCGGGTTGTGAGTGGAGAGCGGGTTGTGAGTGGAGAGCGGGTTGTGAGTAGAGGGCTGATTATCCTTG
>JBBAVU010000253.1:0-3880 GCA_040397565.1 Pirellulales bacterium
TCGAGTGGGATTCCGACGGCCACAACGGCGGCGACATGGCCTTCGGGCTCGACGGAATGATGTACGTCGGCAGCGGCGACGGCACGAGCGACTCCGATGCGGACCGCAAGGGGCAGGACCTCACGAGCCTGCGATCGAAGATCCTTCGGATCGACGTCGATCATCCGGATGAAGACGTTCCGAACGACGGTCGGCACTACTCGGTGCCGAAGGACAACCCGATCTTCGACAAGGACAGCCCCATCGCCACGGTGAAGGGTGCCCGGCCCGAGACCTGGGCCTACGGCCTGCGGCAGCCCTGGCGGGTCGTGATCGACAAGCAGACGGGGCAGATCTGGGTGGGCAACCAGGGACAGGATCTCTGGGAGACGATCTACCTCATCGAACGAGGGGCGAACTACGGCTGGAGCATCCTCGAGGGCACCCACAAGTTCCACGACGACCAGAAGGCGGGCCCGACCCCCTTCTCGAAGCCCGTCGCCGAGCATCCGCACGCGGAAGCCCGCGCGATGACCGGCGGGCTCGTCTACACCGGCTCCGCCCTGCCCGACCTGAAGGGCGCCTACCTCTACGCCGACTACTCGACCGGCCGCATCTGGGGCATCCGGCACGACGGCACGAAGGTCACCTGGCACGAGTTGATCGCCGACACGCAGCTCCAGATCACCGCCTTCGGCACCGACTCCAAGGGGGAGATCCTGATCTGCGACCACCAGCCCGGCGACAAGGGGGGCTTCTATCGACTCGTCCGCCGGCCGCCGCCCTCGAAAGACGCGCCCCCCTTCCCCACGAAGCTCTCCGAGAGCGGCCTCTTCGCCGACGTCGCGAAGCACCGGATGGTGGATGGCGTCGTGCCCTACCGGCCGGTCTCGCCCCTCTGGAGCGACGGGACCCACAAGGCGCGGTTCTTCGCCCTGCCGCCCGCCAAGGATGCCTCCGGCACGATCGTACCGGCGAAGATCGGCGTCACGAACGCCCGCGGCTGGAATTTCCCCGACGGAACGGTGCTCGTGAAGTCGTTCGCGATCGACGAGGTCGAGGGCGATCCCTCCACCCGCCGCTGGATCGAGACCCGCTTCATGCTCAGGGAGCAGGGCGAATGGGCCGGCTACAGCTACGAGTGGAACGACGAGCAGACCGACGCCGTCCTCGTGGCGGCCGAGGGGAAGGACCGCGAGTTCACGATCCGCACGGCCGATCTCCAAAAGCATGCAGACGGCGTGAAGTCGCAGCAGTGGCATTACCCCTCGCGGACGGAGTGCATGGTCTGCCACAGCCGGGCGAGCAACTACGTGCTCGGCATCTGCACGGTGCAGCTCAACCACGACCTCGACTACGAGGCCGTCCTCGGCAAGGGGCACGCCGCCGACAACCAGCTCCGCACGCTCGAGCACCTCGGGCTCCTCGAGGTGAACTGGTGGGGCGACGGTACCGGCGCGTTGTTTGGCCGGGCCGTCGCGGCCGGCATCGGCCGCGAGCGTGAAGAGGCCGGTTTGGAGGGACGCGAGGAGACGCCGGAACAGAAGCGGGAACGGGAGAAAAAGATCAACGAAGCACGGTGGAGCTGGGTGGGCCGCAAGACGGCTTCCCGTGATCCCGAGGTCTGGTCGTTCAGCAAGAGAAAGTCGTCGCTGCTCTCCAGGGCCCCCACCAACACCAACCGACTCGTGAATCCCTACGACGCGTCGCACTCGCTCGAGGCTAGGGCCCGGTCGTATCTGCACTCCAACTGTTCCTCCTGTCACGTCGCTGCCGGCGGAGGCAACGCGCTCATCGAGCTCGAATACCTCTCCGCCTACGACACGATCCCGGTCAAGTCGATGAAGACGGTCGGCGTGAAGCCGCTGCACGCCACGTTCGACCTGCCCGACGCGCGGCTGATCGCTCCCGGCCACCCCGAGCGGTCGGTGCTGCTCACGCGGATGAGCCGACGCGGGCCCGGACAGATGCCGCAGTTGGCGACGGCGATCGTGGACGAGCCCGCGGTGGAGGTCGTCCGCGCGTGGATCGAGTCGCTCTCCCCGAAGGACGGCGACGTGTCGTCGCGGTAGGGACGATCTCTCAGGGAACGCCCCCCTCAGGGAACGACCGCGATGCACGACGGCTTCGTGACGGCGACCGGCTCGCCGACGGCCGTAAGCTTCCCCGTCTCGCGATCGATCCGGAACACCGCGAGATTGTCGCCCGGCATGTTCGCGCACAAAAGCAGCCCGCCGTCCGGCGTGATTGCCAGGTTCTGGGGACCGCGACCACGGCTGGGGACGATCTCGACGAGCGTGAGCAGCCCATCGGCCCCGATGCGGTAGGCCGCGATGCTGTCGTGGCCGCGGTTGGTGCCGTAGAGGAACCGCCCGTCGGGCGTGATCTTCAGGTCAGCCGTGAAGGTCGTGCCCTTGAAGCCCTCCGGCAGCGTCGATACGACCTGCCGCTCGGCGAGCCGGCCCGTGGCCGAATCGAAGTCGTAGACCGCGACCGTGTTGTCGAGTTCGTTGATCGCGTAGAGCCTCCGGCCGTCGGGATGAAACGCGAGGTGCCGCGGGCCCGCGCCCGGCTTCGTCTTCACGAGCGGTGGTTCAGCGGCGACGAGGCCGCCCGTGGCCGCATCGAGCTTGTAGGCGAAGATGGCGTCGGCCCCGAGGTCGGCGGCATAGACGAATTGCGGCGAGTCGGGGAGCGACGGAGCGGGCACGATCGCATGCGGATGGGGGCCCTCCTGCCGCCCGGCATCGGCCCCCTTCCCCTCGTGGCGGACGACCACCGGATCACCCGCGAGGCCGCCGTCGGCGGCCAGCGGCAGCGACGCGACCGTCGCCCCGCTGTAGTGGGCGAGCAAGAGCGTACGGCCCTTCGGATCCGGGGCCACGTAGCACGTGACCGGGCCGCGGGTCGCCCTGCGGCCGACCTGTTCGAGCGTGCCGTCACGGCCCGCGAGCCGCCAGGCGATCACCTCCTCCGTGTCGGCCGTGCCGAACTTCTTGGCGGTGAGCGAATAGACCGTGCGACGGTCGGGCGAAAGGGCGAGGAAGAAGCCGTTGGGACAGTCGGCGGTGACCGCCGCGGGGACGAGCGTGCCGGCCACCGGGTCGAGGTGAAACGCCCGGATGCCACCGGCCTGATCGGCGGCGAACATGGTGACCAGAATCAGCAGCGGAGCGGACGAGGGCATCGGTACCTCACTGGGAGTACTGGGGACGGCCCGGGCATCACCGGATCGCCCGACATCATAGTTGGTTGCGGGATGCCCGCACGCACGCTCGTGATATACTACGCGACCGCGCCAGCCCTCTCCATGTCCTTAGACCGTCACCCATGCCCCACCGCTTCACCGGGCTCATCCCCGCCACCTACACGCCGCTCACTGCCGACGGCGCCGTCGACCTGCCCGCGATCGTCCCGCTCACCGAACAGCTTGTCGCCGACGGCGTCTGCGGGCTCTATGTCTGCGGCTCTACCGGGGAGGGCGTGTCGCTCTCGGCCGACGAACGGCGGCAGGTCGCGGAGGCGTTCACGACCGCGACGCGGGGCAGGGTTCCGGTAATCGTGCACGTTGGGCACGATTCGCTGGCCGAGGCGGCCGCCCTTGCGGCCCATGCCGCCGACATCGGCGCCGACGCGATCTCGGCGATGCCGCCCTGCTACTTCCCGATCCGCGACGCGGCGATGGCCGTCGAATCCGCTGCTGTGGTCGCAGCTGCCGCGCCGAAGCTGCCCTTCTACTACTATCACATCCCGGTGATGACCGGCGTCACGATCGACGTGGTCGATTTCCTGAAGCAGGCCGGCGACCGGATCCCGAACTTGGCCGGCGTGAAATACACCGCCAACACGCTGCATGAGTTTCTCGAATGCGTGGCCCTCGACGGCGGCCGGTTCGAGATGC
>JBBAVU010000254.1:0-3871 GCA_040397565.1 Pirellulales bacterium
AACAGGGACGCCGGAAACAGGGGCTTTGTGGCGGCCTTCATGTCGTGCAGGGAGCCCCGAGGTCGTTCCGGGCGGCGTCAGTCGCCGCTCGGAGGCTCGTACTCGAAGTCCTTCCACTTCATCGCCCGGCGGAAGGGTTCGATCCGCAGCACGGTCTCGCCGTTCTGGAAGATCCGCACCGTGCCGTTGGTCTCGCTGACGGCCACGGCCACGCTCCGCGTCCGCCGCGTGACGGCCGCCGCCGCCCAGTGCCTCGCGCCGAGTCCCTTGGCGACCGACACGTTCTCGGCCGAGGCGTCGATGTAGCGGGCCGCCGCCTCGACCGTGCCGTCGGCGTTGACGACGAACGCGCCGTCGAGCTGCGCGATCTCCTTGATGCCTTCCCGGACCCGCGGGTCGGTCAGCCGCCGCTCGAGCCGGCTGTAGCCGCGGACGGGATCGAAGCCGACCGAGTGGCTCGACTGCATGACCTTCCGCGTGTCGCCGACGACGAAGAGCGTGCCGACGGGCTTCCCCTCGCGGCCCTCGCGGCCGATCTCGACGGCGAGGTCGACCACGAGCTTGAGCGTCTCGAGCGGCACCTTCGTCTCGAGGTTGCGCAGGTCGCGGCTCGTCAACTGGCCGAGGTGCTCCTCGAGGCGGACGACGCTCACGCTGTCGAGCGAACCGGCCTCGAATCCGCTGTAGATCGCCACCACCTCCGCTTCCGGCGGGATGATCTCCGCCGCGACGCACTCGAGCAGGGCCTGGGCGAGCCGCTCTTGGACCGGCAGTCCGGGGACGTCGAGCACGAGCGGCTTGAGCCCGTGGGCCGCGGCGCCCTCGAGGTGCGGCTCCTCGTCGGCGGCCACGAGGAGCGGCGCGGAGCCCGTCGCGGACCGAACCTTCTCCCAGTCGAGCGCGTGGTCGACCAGGAGCAGCATCGCGTCGGACGCGTTCGACTCGAACAGTCGGGTGCCCGCCTCAAGCAGGTGCTCGAACTGGTCCGTCTGCTCCACCGTGGCCATCGCCTCGCTCCTCGTGCGGGCAAGCCTACGGCGTTCGGTTCAGGGCATCAAGCAACGGACGGAAAGCCTCACCGGCGGACCCGTCGCTTCGTTCCGGTGGAAGGCGTGCCCTCGTCGGACGGCTTCTCCGGCGCCTCCGCGACCTGCACGTCCGGGGACGAGGCCGCCTTCATCGGCCCCTTGAAGGCCGCTACGGCTCCGGGCAGGACGGTTCCCCAGACCCGCTCTTGGTAGACCGACAGGGCGTGGAGTGCGTGGCACATCGGACCGACGGCCCATTCGCGGTCGGGCTCGCTGGCGAGCGCCCAGGCGAGGAACTCGACCGCCCGCGTGACGCGAGCGTGG
Source organism: Pirellulales bacterium (assembly GCA_040397565.1). Classification (GTDB taxonomy): domain Bacteria; phylum Planctomycetota; class Planctomycetia; order Pirellulales; family UBA1268; genus UBA4655. Next base: position 1,353 of record JBBAVU010000254.1, read on the forward strand.
TAGAGCGAGTCCTGGTCGAGCGAGGCGACCAGCCATTCGAGCATGTGCCCGGTCGTCTGGATCTTGCGGTCGATGTCGTCCTCGCGGTTCTGCGCGGTCGGGAACTTGTACCACTCCGTGCTGAAGGATCCGTCGGCGTTCTGGAGTTTCGTGAGCGTCATGAGCTGGTACTCGCGGACGAACGCGTCGGCGCGGGCGTAGGTCCCCTCGAGCGACCCGGTGGCCCGCAGCCGCCGCTGGCAGCCGTAGGCAAGGCCGAAGAGGCGGTGCGTGCCGCCGCACGGAGCGCCGCGAATCGGCTGCTCCAGTTCCTCCGCGACGAGACGCTCGATCGACCACGGCTGGCCGTCGCGGGCCGTCCAGGTCGCGTCGGTGGGCAGGTAGTGCGCGAGCGCGATGAGGGCGAACGTCAGTTCCGTCTTCGACTTGCAGTCGAGCTTCTCCTGCTCGATGAGGTCGGCGACGGTGAACGACTGCCGCTGCGGCGTCAGCGGCGAGTTGGCCGCCACGCGGCACTGCGCGAGCACGGCGAGGTACTGCGCCGAGTGTCCCTGCAGCCCGACGCCCTTGAGCGCCACGACCCGGCCGTCCTGCGACGCCAGCATCGACTGCCCGCGGCAGCGGCCTCCGGAGTTGACCCAGCCGATCGCGTTGACCAGACCGCCCCGCGGTCCGCCGACCCGCACGTCGGTGCCGATGCCGAAGGCGAGGAAGCTGTGCATCACCTCCCACGGCGTGTGGTCCTGCGTGTTGAGCGGCCTCCTCTTGTAGGCCGCGAGCACCTGCTCGATTCGCCGCTTGAGCCGGTTCATGCGGTCGTTCACCGGCGGCGGCGGGGCCGTGCCCTCGGTCGTCCAGGCCATCGGCGCCGGCTGCTTCGGCTTCGGGGCGGACGTGGTGGCGGTCGGCGTCTCCGCGACGGCCTTGGCGGGAGGTTCGGGGCTCCTCGACGGCGGAACCGGTTTCGAGGCGACCCGCCCGTAGGACGGATCGAGCGACGCGGTGACGATCGTCTTCGCGGCCTGCCCGACGGCCGACGCGAGCGTCGCGAGGTCGTCGAACGACTCGATCCGGGGCGGCTCGATCCGGGCCTTCGTCGCCGGGTCCTTCTTTGCTGGCCCCTTCTTCGCCGGCTTTGACGCCGAAGACTTGGCGGCCGCGGTTTTTTCCTGCTTCTTGACCGGCTCCTCGGTGGACGGTTTCTTTCCGCCGGTCGGCGGCGGACCGATCGGAACGTGTTCGGCGATCGGCTTCTTCAGCAACTGCGAGACGAGCGCATCGTCCTCGTGGGCATCCGGCGGAAGCGGCAGCCGGGACGCCTGCTTCGGCGGAGTCTTCGAGGCGGATCCGCCGAGTGCCTTCGAGATCGCCTTGAACCCGCCCGAGAACGGCGACCGCCACGCTCCGGGCTGGTCCGCGGCTGCCTGTCCGGAGGCCACGACGGCCATGACGCCGGCGAGCACGGTCGCAGCCGCCACGGAACGCGATGTTCCGGGCTGCAACGGGCTACTCCCGGTCGGGGGAGCGGATCGGCTGAAAATCATGGTGGGTCGGGCGGCCGGAGGGTGTCTGAATACCGTGTTGCGTGGTATCGACCCTGCCGCCTCGAAACGCCACGACCGCGGGGAAGCACCCTGTCGGTCCGGCCAGGCTTCCTCGGGCCGCCAGCCCGTCCAGCTTTCCTGACCGGTCAGGTCGAGCGGTCGGAAGGAGTCAGAAGATCTTTCGGAACGTCTCGGCGATCGACCACGAGGCATCGCGGGTCGCCTCGTCGGCCGCCGCCCACTCCCGCCAGGCGTTGACGTCGTTGCCAAGATCCCGGCCGCTGACCTCTTTGAGGGCCGCGACGGCGCGGTACTGGATGGCCGGGTCGGGATCCTCGAGCGACTGTGCGAGCACCGGGATCGCGGATTTTTGCTTGAGCTTCCCAAGCGATTTGATGGCCCGCAGCCGGACGTCCACGTCGGGTTCCTGGCGGCAGCGAGTCGCGATGAGTCTCACGGCCTGCTCTCCCCCTTTGGCGACCCAGGCGTCGCAGGCGGCCGAACGAACCCTCGAGTCGGGATCCTGAAGCGCCCCTTCGCAGACCGCCGTGGCAACCGGCACGTCGAATCCCGAGGCGATCTCGACGATGCTCGCCCGGACCCGAGGGTCATGTTCGCTCACGATCAACTGGCCAAGTTCCTGCGAAAAGGCGGCTCGCCTCTCCTCGCCCCCCTCCTTGGCTTCCTTTGCCCGCTTTTCCAGGTCGGCGATCCGCTGCTTGGCGGTCATGCCGTACTTCTCGGCGAGCTTGGCGGCCTCCTTCGGGTCTTTCCAGGGCGCCCAGCCTGCGCAGCCGCAGGATGCCGCGAGAACGACGAAGCCGCACAGAGCAATCGCGAGGTTGGCGGGGCGTGGGTGCATGGAGTGTTCGTCGGGGCTTTACTCGGCGGACCCTAGCGGACGACCGTCCGCGAAACCAGAGCGTTTCCGGCCCTCGATTGCGCGTCAAACGTGCTGGGTTCGGGGCTGCCCGT
>JBBAVU010000255.1:0-3851 GCA_040397565.1 Pirellulales bacterium
GGCCCCGCCCGCCGGTCACGCGGGCCCCGTAGACCGCTTCGTCCCGAAGCGGATCCGGAAGCCCGACTCGCAAGCGAGGACAGTGGGGCTGGCGATGCAGGCGGGCTCTGGCCCTGCTGAATTGCAAGGGCCGCCGAAATGCCCCGCGAAATGCGGCCGTGTGCGATAATGCTGTTTTTCTGCCCTCCAGCGGCTGCCCATCAGCCGCTGCGCGATTCTGATGAACAGCCCAACGCGTTCCGAGCAGATCCGGCGGTCGATCGATCGCGCGGCCCGGTTTCTGCCCACACAGGGGCCAATCGACGTCTTTGTCGCCCAAAACATCCTTCAGGGTTTCGAGGAGGAGCCCTTCGAGGAAGCTGTGATCCATGCGGCCCGCGTCTACGGGGCGGAGCCGTTCCTGTCCGAGTCGCGGTACCGAGAGGAATTCGCGAGCGGACGGATTCGCGACGAGGATCTTGCCGCGGTGCTCGACGGCGATCTCCGTGCGACCGGCACCGAGATGCTCGCGGGGGGGCGCGTGCCGCTTCGCACGGTGCTGCTCGAACTTTTGCGGCATCCGGTCCGGCAGGAGGATGACGTGGCCGTGCGTTGGACTCTCACTGAGAGCGACGCCATCGACTCGCCCAACACGGCCGAACTCTGGCATGCCTGCGTCGAGGCGGCAGCCCTCACGCGGCCCGTCGTCCATCACGAAAGACCACCCGTGCGTCTTCGCGATCTCGTGCTCGCCATCGAGCCGACGATCGACTCCGACGCCCTCGTCCATCCGCTCCTGATCCGGCTGTGCGGCGCCTATCTCGACCAGGGCGTCGCCTCGTGGCCGATGCCGGGCCGCGAGCGGGGCTTTCTCGCCGCGATCGTCGATCTCTATGCCGACCCGGTCGGGCCGACGGAGCCATGGAGCGCCCGGCTTCCCGCGGCGCTCGCGGCGATCCGCGGCATGCGCGCCCTCGACGTGATTGCCGCGGAGCTCGATCGGCTCGGCGTGCCTGCAGCGCGGCACGATGAGTTGATCGAGAAGTCGCTGCTCGCGCTCCGCGGCTGGGCCGGAATGATGCGGCACTTCGAGGAGCGGCCCGATCGCGCTCCGGTCGAGGCCGTGCCGGCGCGGCTCGACGAATTTTTGGCGATCAGGCTGGTGTGCGACCGCGTGGCGGCGGAGTGGATCGCGCCCCGGTTCGGGTGGCCGGGAAATCTCGCCGCCTTGTGGAACGAGCTCTGCGATCGCCATCCCCCGCGGCGCGGGGCCGGCAGCGTGGCCCGAGCATTTTTGCTCTGTCAGGTGGCGGAGCTCGTCGGGCTCACCGCCGGCGATATCCGCGGCCTCGACGAAAACGAACTCTTGCGTCTCGAGCGGGCGGTTGCGGCCTTCGATGGCGTCGCGCGGCGGCGGCTCTTCCATCTCGCCTACGAGCGGCGGCATCGGATCGAGGTGCTCGAGGCGCTCGCGGCGCATGCCGGACCGCGGGCCGAGGCGGCGGCGCCTCGCGTGCAGGCGATCTTCTGCATGGATGAGCGGTGCGAGTCGTTTCGCCGCCATCTCGAGGAAGAGGGGCCTTCCTTCGAAACGTTTGGCACGGCCGGTTTCTTCGGGGTGCCGATGTATTACCGCGGCCTCGACGACTGGCACGCCACGCCGCTGTGCCCCATCGTGATGCGGCCGCGGCACACCGTCGTCGAGGTTCCCGAAGCCGATGCCCTGGCGACCCACCGGCTGCGGCAGGCGGTGCGTCGCCAGATCGGCCAGCTCAAGGGGAGCATGTCGGCGGGCAGTCGCACGCTGCTCCGTGGCGGGCTCTTCACGGCGTTGGGCGGCGCGCTCGCCGCGGTGCCGCTGGTGGCCCGCGTTGCCTTCCCCCGGATGGCCGCCCTCGTCTCGCGCGGGGCGGCCGAACTCGCCCGCCGCCGGATTCCCACGCGGCTCGCGCTCGAGCGGTCGGACGATGCGCCGCTGCCCGACGGCACGCTGGCCGGCTTCGATGTCGATGAGATGGCCGGCATCGTGCGGCGAGTGCTCGAAGACATCGGCCTCACGTCGCACTTCGCGATGCTCGTCGCCGTGATCGGCCACGGCTCCACGAGCCTCAACAATCCCCACGAAAGTGCCTATGACTGCGGCGCCTGTGGCGGCGGCCGCGGCGGCCCAAACGCCCGCGCCTTCGCCACGATGGCCAATGATCCGCGCGTGCGGGCGCGGCTCGCGGCCGAGGGGCTCGTGATCTCCGAGGCGACCTGGTTCATCGCCGGAATGCAAGACACCTGCTCCAACGCGATCCTCTTCCATGATCTCGAACGGATGCCGGCGAGCCATCGGGCCGCCGCCGACGAATTCCTGGTCGCCTGTGGGCGGGTGCGGGCGCTCGATGCCAAGGAGCGGTGCCGTCGGTTCGGGTCCGTTCCGCTTTCCGTTGCGCCGGCGGAGGCGCTCAAACGCGTGGAGGCCCGTGCGGCCGACCTCGCGCAGGTGCGGCCTGAATACGGCCACGCCACCAACGCCGTCTGCATCATCGGCCGCCGCTGCCGCACCCGGGGGCTGTTCCTCGATCGCCGCGCGTTTCTCGTCTCCTACGATCCCAACGCGGATGTCGATGCCGCGATCCTCGCCCGCACGCTCGCGGCCGTGGGGCCGGTGGGCTCCGGCATCAACCTCGCCTATCTGTTTTCGTGCATCGATCCCCTGGCATACGGCTGCGGCACGAAACTGCCGCACAATATCACCGGCCTGATCGGCGTGATGGACGGCCATGCGAGCGACCTCAGGACGGGACTACCCTGGCAGACGGTGGAGATCCACGAGCCCGTCCGGCTGCTCGTGGTGATCGACGCGACGGTAAAGCAGATCGAGCGGGCGCTCGCGCTGGTGCCCGGGGTGAATCGGCTCGTCGAAAACCGCTGGCTGCAACTGGTCGCCTGGGATCCATCCGGCGGCTGCCTGGCAGTGCACGGCCCCGCGGGCTTCGCGGCCTATGAGCCGCAGGGCTTCATCCTGCCCAGCGTCATGCGTTCGCACGAATGGTTTGCCGGCCAGCGAGGCAATCTGCCCCCGGCCCGCGTCAGCGCGGCGTTGCCTGTGGAGAAGGCCCGATGAGCCTGGCCCCCCACGAACTCGTTTCGCTGCTCGTGGTCGCGCAGCTCGCGGCGCCCGCCGCCACGCTCGTGGCGATCGGCCTGCCGGCACTCCTCGGCCGTCCGCTCTCGGAGCGGCTCACCACTCGGCTCGTCGGGGCGGGCTTCGCGATCGGCTTCCTCGCCGGGCTCGCGATGCTCGCGGTGCTCGCCGCGCGGCGGTTCGCGCCGGAGGTCGTGCATCTCGGCACCTGGTTCTCGGTGAGCCACCATGCCGCCACGATCGACCTGGTGGCCGACGGCCTCTCCGTGCCCTATGTCTGTTTCTCGACTGGTCTCTGCGCGCTGGTCAACGCATTCGCGGGCAAGTATCTCCACCGCGAGCCGGGCTTTACCCGCTTCTTCGTGCTGCTTGCGCTCTTCGGCACCGGCATGAACCTGATGGTGCTCGCCAGCAGCATCGACGTGCTCTTCGCGGGCTGGGAGTTCGTCGGCATCTCATCGACGCTCCTGATCGGCTTCTTTCACGAGCGGGCCAACGCCGTGAAGGCTGCGCTCCGCGCGTTTGTCACCTATCGGATCTGCGATGTCGGGTTGCTGGCCGCGAGCGTCGTCATCCACCGCGCGGTCGGATCGGGCGAATTCGAGCGGCTCTTCGCCGGCAGCTGGCCTCATGCCGAATGCCTCGTCCCCGCGGGCACGGCGCTGGCCATCTCGCTCCTGCTCATCTTCGCGGCGATGGGCAAGACCGCGCAGGTGCCCTTCTCGGGCTGGCTGCCGCG
>JBBAVU010000256.1:0-3801 GCA_040397565.1 Pirellulales bacterium
GGCAGGATGCCCGCAGTGAGCGTCCGGCGATGGGCACGGGCAGCCCCGAACCCAGCACGCTGGATACCCCGTACGCTCACACGAGCTCGCGTGCGGCCGCGGCGATGGCATCAGCCGTGATGCCGAAGTGCTTGTAGAGCGCCGGCGCCGGGCCCGACGCGCCGAACGACCTCATGCCGACGAACTTGCCGCGGGCGCCGATCCACTTCTCCCAGCCGAAGCCGCAGGCGGCCTCGCAGGCGACCCTCGCGGTGACGGCCGCCGGCAGCACGCTCTCCCGGTAGGCGGCGTCCTGCGCTTCGAAGAGGTCCCAACTGGGCATGCTCACCACGCGGGCGGCCACGCCCGACTCGGCGAGCTTCGCGGCGGCGTCGAGGCAGAGCTGCACCTCGCTGCCCGTGCCGATGAGGATGCAGGCGGGCCTGGCCCCTTCGGCATCCTTGAGAACGTACGCTCCCCTCGCGACGCCGCTGACGGCGCCGAGCGAAGAACGGTCGAGTGTCGGCAGGTTCTGCCGCGAGAGCACGATCACGGCCGGTCGGTCGGCCCGCGATAGGACGACACGGTAGGTCTCGGCGACCTCGTTGGCGTCGGCCGGCCGGAAGACCGACAGCCCCGGCACCGCCCGGGCACTCGCCAATTGCTCGATCGGCTGGTGGGTCGGGCCGTCCTCGCCGAGGCCGATCGAATCGTGGGTGAGCACGTAGATGACGCCGAGGTTGCCGATCGCCGAGAGCCGCAGCGACGGCTTGAGGTAGTCGAAGAAGACGAAGAAGGTGGCGCAGTACGGCCGCAGGCCCGAGAGCGCCATGCCGTTGCAGGCGGCCGCCATGCCGTGCTCGCGGATGCCGAAGTGGAGGTTCCGGCCGGCGTAGTGGGAGGGTGAAAAATCCTTCTCCGCCTGGATGAGCGTCATCGTGGAGGGAGCGAGGTCGGCGGAGCCGCCGATGAACCATGGCACGGCCGCGCTCACCGCCTGGAGGACCTTGCCGGAGGAAACGCGGGTCGCGAGCCCCTTGGCGTCGGCGGGGAACGAGGGGATGTCACGGTCCCAGCCCAGCGGCAGACGGCCGTCGAGGAAGTCGCCAAGTTCCGCGGCGAGCGGCGAGTGCGACTTCGAGAAGTCGGCCAGACTCTTCTGCCAGGCCTCGTGGGCCTGCCGCCCGCGGGCGCCGAAGGTTTTCGCGAACTGCTCCGGAACCTCCCTCGGCACGCGGAAATGCTCGTCCGCAGGCCAGCCGTAGGCCTCCTTGGCCCCCTTGATCTCCTCCGCTCCCAGGGGCGCACCGTGCGACTCGTGCGAGCCGGCCTTCTTCGGCGCGCCGTAGCCGATCACGCTCTTGACGATGACGAGGGTCGGCTTTTTCTGCTCCGATTTGAAGGCCTGGAGCGCCCTGCCGAGGGCGGCCGTGTCGTTGGCGTCGGCGACGTGCTCGATCCGCCAGCCGAGCCCCTCGAACCTTCGCGCGACGTTCTCGGTGAAGGCGAGGTGCGTCTCCCCCTCGATCGTGATCGAGTTGTCGTCGTAGATCCAGCAGAGGTTCGACAGCTCCAAGTGCCCGGCGATCGACGCGGCCTCCGCGGCGACTCCCTCCATGAGATCGCCGTCGCTGCACAGCACGTAGGTGTCGAAGTCGAAGAGCTGGTGTCCGGGACGGTTGTAGCGTGCGGCGAGCCACTTCGACGCCATCGCCATGCCAACGGAGTTGCCGCATCCCTGCCCGAGCGGGCCGGTGGTCGTCTCGATTCCGGCGGTCATGTGGTGCTCGGGATGCCCCGCGCAGACGCTGTCGAGCTGGCGGAACTTCCTGATCTCGTCGAGCGACACGGCCGGCACGTCCCGCCCCGCGTCGTTGGGCCCGCCTCGGCGGATGCCCGCGAGGTGGATGAGCGAATAGAGGAGCATCGAGGCGTGACCGCAGGAGAGCACGAAGCGGTCGCGGTTGGCCCACTGCGGATTCGCCGGGTCGTACCTCAGGAAGTCCCGCCACACGGTGTAGGCCACCGGCGCCAGCGCCATCGGGGTGCCCGGATGGCCGCTCTTGGCAGCCTCGACGGCGTCCATCGAGAGGGTGCGGATGGTGTCGATGGCCAGCCTGTCGAGGTCGGCGGCGTGTGCGGAACGGGCTGGGGCGGCGGATGCCATGCGGGATTCACTCCGGAAAAATTGCGTTGACGGGGCGGATTCTAGGCCCGGGCCGGAAAGGGCGTCAACGCGACGGGGGCGGTGCGCGTGACGCCATGAAACGGCGGTAGTCGTCGTCGAGCTGCTCGAAGCTGCGGCCGCAGAGCGCGGCGAGCGTGTCGGGCTCGGCGGTGCCGGTGTAGATGCGGCGGAGATACTCGACGAAGGCCGCCCGATGCCGCCCCCGCTCGCCGCAGAGGAAGAAGTCGGCCAGCCCCGAGATCTCGCTGTAGATCATCGGAAGCCGCTCGTCGGCCTGGAATCGGCGGCGGCCCATGGCGGCGAGCTCCCGCAACGGCACGTGGAAGGCGTCCTCGACGAGCCGCTCCCGCGCGATCGGCCCGCGGCCCGCCGTCGCCCCTCCGAGCGTCCAGCCGAACGGCGCGGGCTCGAGGCTCTCCATGAAGCAGGCGACCGCCTCGATCGCCCAGAACCCGCACCGCTCGCCGGCGGCGGGGATCGTCTCGCGGCTCTCCGCGAAGAGCTGGTGCGTCGACTCGTGGAGCACCGTCGACGTCGCCGGACCGACAACGCTTCCCTCGTCGTCGGCGTCGAAGAACCATGTCGTCCGGGTCGGGTTCCAGTAGAGCCCGAGCGTGCGGCCCGCCGCCGGCTCGAGCGGCGTGAGGGCCGCCGCGTACTCGGCGCGGTCGCGGACGAGCGTCGCCGCCAGCGGCTTCCGCGGCTCGGCCCGCGAGCGGCCCTCGAGCCGTTCCACAAGTTGCTTGGGCTCGATCGCAAAGCCGCCGAAGGCCTGCAGCCATGCCATGCGGCTCTCCTCGAGGCCGGCGGCGAGGGTGGCCGCGCGTTCCACGGCCGCGGTCGAGGCGATCTCCCAGTGGTCGCTCGCCACCTTCCACCCGCGGTCGATCGGTCGCGGCTTCGCGGCCTCCGCGGCATCGATCCAACGGCCGTCGGAATACCGCTCACCGGCGGCGTACCGCGGGAGTCGTGCCTTGGGAAGCCAGCCGAACTCCGGCGAGAAGACCTCGCCGCGGTCGAGCCGCCTCACCACCTCGGGCCAGACCCAGCGACCGTCGCGGCGAACCCAGCCGATCGCCGCGCGGGCCTGCGGACAATCTGGGTCCTCACGGATCGCGCAAAAAAGCATCGCGACGCTTTCGTCGCCGCCACCGCCAACGGCAGCGTCACGAGCGGTCTTCGAAGCCCGCTCGACCCAACTCGCGGCACGTGCCCTGCGGGCTTCGACGAACGACCGCCAGATGGCGGCCGCCTCCTCTCCCGTCACCCAATCCGGCGGGATAGCCCATGCACCTTCCCCGCCCGACGGCTCGATCCGCAGCACCGGCAGGCGATCCACGAACTCGTGGAGGTCCCACGACGCGATCAACTCGGCGAGCTTCTCATGCCCGCCCCGTCTCGCCCGGGCCGAGAGTTCGTCGAGCGATGGGCTCGTCGCGTCGGCCGCCGAGGCGATGCCCGCGGCGAGCATCCACGCAAGGCACGCCCCGAACAGCATCGCCCGTTCCGGCCGTCGCATGATGAAAGGCGGCTACTCCGCCTCGGCAAAGGCCGAATCGAACTGACGGCCGCTCGGACGGAAGTCGAGGTTCTGCACGAACTCGCAGGCCTCGGCGGCGCCGTGCTCGCGGTCC
>JBBAVU010000257.1:0-3768 GCA_040397565.1 Pirellulales bacterium
GCGACGGCCTGCGGCCCGGCTCGATCGCCGACGCCAGCGACGAGGCGCAGTTCGCGGAGCTGCACGTGCTCGGCGAGCTCACCCGCCGCGCCTGGAAGAAGGGCTGCCAGGTGATGGTCGAGGGCCCCGGCCACGTGCCGATGGACCAGATCGACATGAACGTGAAGCGGCAGATGCAGGAGTGCGACGAGGCCCCCTTCTACGTGCTCGGGCCGCTCGTCACCGACATCGCCCCCGGCTACGACCACATCACGAGCGCGATCGGCGCAGCCCTCGCCGGCTGGAGCGGCGCCGCGATGCTCTGCTACGTGACGCCGAAGGAACACCTCGGCCTGCCCGACGCGGAGGACGTGCGGCAGGGGGTGATCGCCTACAAGATCGCGGCGCACGCGGCCGACCTCGCCCGCCACCGCAAGAACGCCCGAAACCGCGACGACGCGCTCTCACGGGCCCGCTTCGCCTTCGACTGGAACGAGCAGTTCCGGCTCGCGCTCGACCCCGAGACCGCGAGGAAGTACCACGACGAGACGCTCCCGCAGGAGACCTTCAAGAGCGCCCACTTCTGCAGCATGTGCGGGCCGAAGTACTGCTCGATGAAGATCACGCAGGAAATCCGGGAGATGGCCGGCGAGCAGGCCGTGGCCGGCACGCCGAGCGAGCCGGTCGCGATCCAACTGCCCTGATCCCCTCGACGCCCGAGCCGCTGCCTGTAGGTGCAGACTGCCAGTCTGCACCATGCACGCGCCCGCGCCGCAGAGCACCACCGTGCGGCTACCGCTTGCGCTCGGAAGAAAATCAGAGCGGCTTCGCCCGCAGGTCGCGGAACTCGACCTTCATCAGGAGCCCCGCGTGGATCTGGAGGCCGATTGGCCCGGCCTCGCGGTACTTGTCGCTCGTGTACTGCGACACCCGCTCGCCGTTGAGCCAGACGGTGAACGTGTCGCCCTTCGCCTCGATGCGGATCCGGTTCCACTCGCCGGGCTTCAGGAGTTCCGTGGCTTTCGGGGCCCGCGCCTCCTCGGGGTATTTGCCTGTGTAGAAGGAGCAGGTCATGTCCCGCTTGAGGCTCCGCGAGACACCGATCTGCACCTGCAACTCCGGCTTGCGGACCATGATGCCGCTGTCGATCTCCCCCGTGAACCGGACCTCCCCCTCCACGATCACGTCGCCGTAGGCCTTCTCCGTGTAGAGCATCGATGCCTTCTGCCCGGCGTCGCTCTCGCCGACGATGCTCCCGTCGACCACCTTCCAGTAGGGCTCGCCGACGACCTCCCAGCCGGAGAGATCCTTGCCGTTGAAGATCGTCGGCAGGTCGGCCGACGGTGGCATTTCGGCGACCGCCCGGGAGAGCGGCAGTGCGGTGAAGACGAACGCGATACCGAGGCGGACGACGAGGAATCGGACGAAGGGGATGGAAGGGAGCATCGATTTTCCTTCAGGATGAATCGCCGTGGCGGGATCGAGCGATGAATTGACCGACATGATACCAACAGGTCCGCAATCACAATCGCGCGGAGGAGGGGCCGGCCGGAGGGCCGTTCAGGCCACGTAGGCGGCGATCGCGGCGGTCATGAGCACGGCGGCGGCGAGGCGGCGCAGGAGCGTGCCGCGGTCGACCTTCTCCTCCAGGTCGTGCCAGCCGAGGTGGGCGAGCAGGGCTCCGAGCACCACGGCCATGATTCCGCGGGTCGAGAAGAGGACGTTGCCGAACACGGCGCCCACGAACCCAAAACAGGCGTAGAGGGCGACCATGCCCACGAGCCACGCGAGGGAATACTGCGATGCGGCGGCCCATTCGCGGCGGTCGTAGGGCGTCGTCCACGGCAGGACGCAGGCGGCGACGCCGCCGCAGACAACGTACGTCGCGGCCATCGCGAAGGAGCCGGCATGCAATCTCGGGCTCCGCGACCACCAGCCCGTCCCGCCCGATTCGAGCACGTCGATCAATCTCACGCTGAGGAGATCGCAGATCGCGAACATCAGGCAGGCCGCGAGCACACCCGCGAGGGCTGCCGGCGATGCCGCGGCCCCGCTGCGATCGAGCATCGCCGCCGCGGCCACGCTCGCGCCGACGGCGACCCACTGCATCCCGGAGAGGCGGTCGCCCGGCATGAGCGACACGATCGCGGCGAGCAGCACGATCTTGAGCCCCAGGAGCGGCGCGAGCCGCGAGGCAGGCATCCGCCTGAGCGTCGCGAACACCATCGCTTGCCCGGCGAGGTAGGTCGCCGCCGCGCCGAAGAGCGGAGGCAGCGACTCGGCCGCCGCCGGAAGCCTTGCGGGCCACAAGATCCACACAAGCGGCAGACAGACCAGCCCCATCACGAAGTGCGCGAGCACGAGCAGCCGCCTGCTCCCGTCGGCGGTCCGATTGCCGTGGTGCCGCAGGACGAGATACGAAACCGCGGCTGCGGCCGCAGCCACGATGCCGGCGACGACACCGGCAAGATGACCATGCGAGGGGGAAGGCATCGGCTGCGGCTACTTCCTCGCCCAGCCCGTGCCGTCGGGGCGGTCTTCGAGCACGATGCCCGCCTCGGTGAGCTTGTTTCGAACGAGGTCGGCCGTGGCGAAGTCCTTGGCCTTCCGGGCATTCGCGCGGATCTCGATGACGAGTTCCATGAGTTTGCCGACGAGCGCCTCGTCGGCGCCGCCGGCCTTCGCCCGGGGCGGCTCGAGGAAGAGGCCGAGCACACCGGTGAGCTCCCGCAGCACGAGCATCATCGCGTCGAGCGTGGCCAGCTCGCCTGCCGGCTTCTTCGTTTCGAGCGCATGCTGGTCGATGAACTTGTTCACGACGCGAACGAGGTCGAAGAGCGTGGCGATCGCGATCGCCGTGTTGAAGTCGTCGTCCATCGCCGCGAGGAACTTCTCCCGCAGCGGCTTCACATCGGAGCCGGCGGCCACGACCCCACCGTCCCCCTCGCGTCGGCCGCGGCAGGGGAGTGAGTGGAAGGGCTTCCCGCCCACCCGCTCGTAGCGGGCGAAGAGCCTTTCGAACGCCTCCATGGCACGCGCGCTCTCGCCGAGCGGCTCTTCGCCGAAGTGGATCGGGCTGCGATAGTGCGTCGAAAGCAGGAGCATCCGGATCGCCCGCGGGTCGTGGCGGGCAAGCAGGTTCTTGAACGGCTCGGCGCCGGTCGATTTCGAGATCTTCGTCGCCGCCTGCGCCGCCGCGTCGTCCGCCGAACCACCGTCGGCCCGCGGCCTGCCCCCCACCTTGCCCGCGGCGCCGGCCGCCTGCATGAGGCCGTTGTGCATCCAGTAGGTCGCCATCGGCAGGTCGTGGAGCGACTCGCTCTGGGCGATCTCGTTCTCGTGGTGCGGAAACACGAGATCGAGCCCGCCGCCGTGGATGTCGAAGTGCTCGCCGAGGATCGCCTTGCTCATCGCGGAGCACTCGATGTGCCAGCCGGGCCGGCCGTTGCCCCACGGGCTCTCCCACGCGGGCTCGCCCGGCTTCGCCGCCTTCCAGAGGGCGAAATCCGCCGCCGAACGCTTGCGATCGGCCGTCGAACCTCCTTCGCCCTGCATCTGCTCGACGGAGCGATTCGTGAGCTTGCCGTAGTCGGCGTCCTTCGTCACGTCGAAGTAGACGTCGCCGTCGCTCGCGTAGGCACAGCCCTTCGCGACGAGCCCCTCGATGAAGGAAATGATCGTGCCGATGTGCTCCGTCGCCTTCGGCATCTGGTCGATGCTCGTCACGCCGAGACTGGCGAGGTTCTCGAGGTAGTCGGCCGTCATCTCCTCGGCGAGCTTCGCCATCGT
>JBBAVU010000258.1:0-3697 GCA_040397565.1 Pirellulales bacterium
GCCCACGGCACGGTGACCCGCCATTACCGGCAGCACCAGCAGGGGAAGCCGACGAGCACGAACCCGATCGCCTCGATTTTCGCCTGGACGCGGGGGCTGGCCCACCGCGGCAAGCTCGACGGCACGCCGGCGGTCACCCGCTTCGCCGAGACGCTCGAGCGGGTCTGCATCGAGGCGGTCGAGGAGGGAAAGATGACGAAGGATCTCGCGATCCTCGTCGGACCCAGCCAGCCGTTCCTCGAGACGCAGGCCTTCCTCGACTGCGTCGACGCGAAGCTCCGAACGGCGATCGCGGCGGTATGATCACGCCGCGTCGACAGAGCGGTCGGTCCGCCGCGGCGGGAATCCTGAAGGCGGCCGTCGTGGCCGCCTGCGGGCTCCTCCTCCGGGCCGCGGAGCCGGCGGCGGCCGACGATCGAGGGCCGATGGACGATCCTTTTCTCTGGCTCGAGGACGTGACCGGCGAGAAGCCGCTCGAGTGGGTCCGCGCCCGCAACGCCGAATCCACCGGGGCGCTTGCCGCCTCGCCCGACTTCGCGGCGGTCGAGTCGAGGATCCGCTCCATCCTCGACTCCAAGGACCGGATCCCGATGGTCACGAAGATCGGCGACCGCTTCTACAACTTCTGGCGGGATGCCGAGCACCCGAAGGGGCTCTGGCGCCGCACGACCCTCGAGAGCTTCCGCACGCCAAGCCCGGATTGGGACACCGTGCTCGACCTCGACAAGCTCGCGGCGGACGAAGGGGTCGGCTGGGTCTGGCACGGTGCGACCGTGCTCGAACCGGAGGATCGCCGCTGTCTCGTCGCGTTGTCGCGGGGCGGCGCCGATGCCGACGTCGTGCGGGAGTTCGACCTCGAGCGGAAGGCGTTCGTCGAGGAGGCCGGGAAGCCCTTCACGCTGCCCGAGGCGAAGAGCCGCGTGACGTGGCGAAACGCCGACAGCCTGTTCGTGGCGACCGACTTCGGGCCGGGGTCGCTCACGGCCAGCGGCTACCCGCGGACGGTCCGCGAGTGGGCCCGCGGCACGCCGCTCTCCGCGGCGATCACCGTCTTCGAGGGGCGTCACGACGACATGAGCGTCATGGCCTGGCGGGATCCGACGCCCGGCTTCGAGCGGGAGTTCGTCCTGCGGCAGGTCACGTTCTACTCCAACGAGCTCTTCTTCCGGCGGGACGGGAAGCTCGTGCGGATCGACAAGCCCGACGACGCCACCGCCACGATCCACCGCGAATGGCTCTTCCTCGAACTGCGAAGCGACTGGCGGCCGCAGGAAAAGACCTACCGCGCGGGCTCGCTGCTGGCCATTCCCTTCGAGAAGTTCCTCGCCGGAGAGCGGGTCATGGAGCCGCTCTTCGAGCCGACCGAGCGGTCCTCGCTCGTCGCGGCCGCCCCGACCCGCACGAGCCTGCTCGTCGCCACGCTCGACAACGTCCGCAGCCGAGTGGCGGCGATGACCTTCCGCGACGGCAGGTGGCATCGCGAACCGCTGCCGGGCGTGCCGGAAAACGGCACGGCTTCGGCGATCCCCGTCGATGATCTCGAAAGCGACGAGTTCCTGCTCGTGACGGCCAGCTCGCTCGAGCCGCAGTCGCTCTCCTTCGGCCGCGTCGGCGACGGGGCCGTCGAGCCGCTCAAGCGTTCGCCCGCCTTCTTCGATGCGAAGGGGCTCCGCGTGACCCAGCACGAGGCGGTGTCGAAGGACGGGACGCGGGTCCCCTATTTCCAGATCGGCCCGGCGACGCTTCCGATGGACGGGTCGACGGCGACCCTGCTCTACGGCTACGGCGGATTCGAGATCCCGCTCGTGCCCGGTTACGAGCCGATCGCCGGCGCTGCCTGGCTCGAAAAGGGCCGCGTGTACGTGATCGCCAACATCCGCGGCGGCGGCGAGTTCGGCCCGAGGTGGCACCAGGCGGCCCTCAAGGCTGAACGGCCGCGGGCCTACGAGGACTTCATCGCGGTGGCGGAGGATCTCGTCGCGAGGAAGGTGACGTCACCGGAGCACCTCGGCATCAAGGGGGGCAGCAACGGCGGCCTGCTCGTCGGCAACATGCTCGCGATGCGTCCGGATCTCTTCGGGGCCGTGGTCTGCCAGGTGCCGCTGCTCGACATGCGCCGCTACCACACGCTGCTCGCCGGGGCGAGCTGGATGGACGAATACGGCGACCCCGACGATCCCAAGCAGTGGTCGTTCATCCGCGGATTCTCCCCGTATCACCTCGTCGCGGAGAAGAAGGGACCGTATCCGCCCGTGCTCATCACGACCTCGACCCGCGACGACCGCGTCCATCCCGGCCACGCCAGGAAAATGACCGCCCGGTTGCTCGCGATCGGCGCGCCCGTGCTCTACTACGAGAACATCGAGGGCGGCCACGGTGGCGCCGCCGACAACCGCCAGAGGGCCTTCATGGATGCCCTCGGCTACGTCTTTCTCGACCGGGAGCTCCGCTGACCTCATGCCAGACCACGTCGCCACGCTCGCGGACCTCGTTCGCCGCGCGAGCGTCAACCCGATGGGCCGCACCGTCGCCGGCCCCGACTATCTCGAGGGGCGGGTCACCGACCACCTCGTGCAGCGGTTCACGGCGGCGGGCATCCCCTGGGCGAGGCAGCCGGTCGCGCCCGGCCGCGACAACGTCGTCGCCCGTCTCGACCCGCCCGAGGGACCGGCCGACGGCCCGGTGCTCCTCTGGGACGCGCACCAGGACACCGTGCCCGTCGAGGGGATGACGATCGAGCCCTTCACGCCGACGGTGAAGGACGGCCGGCTCTACGGCCGCGGCGCCTGCGACGTGAAGGGGGGCATGGCGTCGATGCTCGTCGCGCTCGACCGTCTCGTGGCGGCCGGCGGCAGGCATCGCCCCGTCGTCTTCACCGCGACGGTCAACGAGGAGTTCGGCTTCACGGGCGCGAAGGCCGTCGCCCGGCTCTGGACGACGCCGGCCGACCCGTCCACGCTTTCGGAAGGAGAGAAGCACGCGAGGCGACTCCTCCCCGTCCGGCCCGCCGCCGCGATCGTGGCGGAGCCGACGTCGCTCGACGTCGTCACGACCCACAAGGGGGCGATCCGCTGGAGAATCCTCGTCCACGGCCGTGCCTGCCACAGTGCCTTTCCCGAGGAGGGCGACAACGCGATCTACCCGGCGGCCCGCGCCGTCTTCGCGATCGAGTCGCTCGCAAAGGAGCTGCTCGCCCGCTTCCCCGGCCACCCCTGCGGCCCGCCGACCCTGAGCGTGGGAACCATCCACGGCGGCACGGGCGTGAACCTCGTGCCAGACCTGGTCGTGCTCGAGATCGACCGCCGCGTCGTGCCGGGCGAGTCGCCGCACGACGCGAGGGCCGAGGTGATCGAACGCATCGCGGCTGCCGTCAAGCCAGTCGGCGGGGAATCCCGGATCGAGCACGAGGAGCCGTTCCTCGAGAGCTCGGGCCTCCCCGAGGATGCGGCCGGCGGTTCCGCCGCGGCCCTGCTCGCCTCAGGCAAGGCGATCGGCAGGCGTGCAAAGCGGATCGCCGCCCGCTACGGCACCAACGCGAGCGTCTACGCGGCGGCCGGAGTGCCGTGCGTCGTGTTCGGTCCCGGCTCGATCGCGCAGGCCCACACGGCCGACGAGTGGATCGACCTCGAGGAAGTCGACGCAGCCGCCGACATGCTCGTGCACGTCGCACGGGGCTGAACTTCACGGGCCGGTTTTG
>JBBAVU010000259.1:0-3695 GCA_040397565.1 Pirellulales bacterium
AGCCACGGCGTGCCGATGATCCCGATGTTCATCTACTACTCGATGTTCGGGTTCCAGCGGATCGGCGACCTCGTCTGGGCCGCCTGCGACTGCCGGGCCAGGGGTTTCCTCCTCGGCGGCACGGCGGGCCGCACGACGCTCAACGGCGAGGGGCTGCAGCACCAGGACGGCCACAGCCATCTCTTCGCAATGGCCTACCCGACCGTGAAGGCCTACGATCCGGCGTTCGTCTACGAGACGACCGTGATCATGCTCGACGGCATGCGGCGGATGTACGCCCTCGGCGAGGACTGGATCTACTACATCACGCTCTACAACGAGAACTACGAGATGCCCCACATGCCCGTCGGGTGTGAGGAGGGCATCCTCAAGGGCCTCTACCGCTTGAAGGACGTCGAGGCGGTGGCGCCGCCGGTCGGCGGCGGGCCGCTGCCACGGGTCCACCTGCTGGGCTCCGGCACGATTCTCCGGGAAGTGATTCGGGCCGCCGACATCCTGGCCGGGCAATATGGCGTCGCGAGCACGGTCTGGAGCGTGACGAGCTGGAAGGAACTCCGGCGGGAAGCGCAGGAGTGCCGTCGCTGGAACATGTTCCATCCGGAGGCTTCGCCGAGGCAAAGCCATCTCGAGCGGCAGCTCGGCTCGCAGGACGGGCTGTTCGTGGCGGCGAGCGACCACGTGCGGGCGGTGCCCGAGCAGCTCGATCCGTGGATTCCGGGCGGCCTCTTCGTGCTGGGCACCGACGGATTCGGGCGGAGCGAAACCCGCGGGGCGCTGCGTCGCCATTTCGAGGTCGATGCGGAGTGCATCGCGGTCGCGACGCTGTCGAGGCTGGCCGCCCGCGGCGCCGTCGGTTCGCACGTCGTCGCCGAGGCGATCAGGACGCTCGGCGTCGACTCCGACAAGATCGATCCAGCCTCGGCTTGACGGCGGCCAAGGGCATCACCAACAGGACCATCACCAGCAGGATTCCACCGACATCATGGCGACCGAATTCAAGCTTCCGGATCTCGGCGAAAACATCGCAAGCGGCGACGTCGTGAGCGTGTTCGTGTCGGAGGGCGACGTGCTTCGGCCGGGCCAGCCGCTCTTGGAAGTGGAGACCGACAAGGCCGTCATCGAGGTGCCTTGCACGCCGGGAGGCCGCGTGTCCCGAGTGCTCGTGAAGAAGGGCGAGACCGTGAAGGTCGGGCAGGCGCTCGTCGAACTCGAGGCCGCGGGGGCTGCTGTGGCCGCCCCTCCTTCCGCGGCTGCCCCTTCCGCTCCTGCCGCAGCGGCTCCGCGGGTATCCCCGCAGCCGGCCGCTCCGCCTCAGGTTGCTCCAGCGGCCCCCGCCACGCCGACGCCGGCTGCAGTCCCTGCGGTGCAAGTGGCCGCGGCCGCGGCGGTCGAGGTCGCGCCGGCAAAGGTCGCGCCAGCAGAGGTCACACCGGCAGAGGCGGGCGTCACGCCTGCCGGGCCGGCGGTGCGCCGGCTCGCCCGCGAACTCGGCGTGGATCTCGCCCGCGTGGCCGGCTCGGGTCCCGGCGGCCGAATCGTGCGGGAGGACGTGGTGGCTGCGGTCCGACAGGCGAGCGCCGCTCCGCAGTCGCGGAGGCCGGCTGCGGCCGGGGCCGGCGCGGCCGACCGCGACGACTGGGGGCCGGTCCGCCGCGAGGCGATGTCCCGCATGCGGAAGACGATCGCGGCGAACATGGTTCGCAGCGTGACCACCATCCCGCACCTCACCAACTTCGACGATGCCGACGTCACCGAGCTCGAGCGGCTCCGCAAGGCGAGCGCGCAGGAACATGCCAAGACCGGCGTCAAGCTCACGGCGCTCGCCTTCGTGATCAAGGCGGTGAGCCTGTCGCTGCGGATCCACCCGGCCGTGAACGCGTCGATCGACACGGAAAAGGGGGAGATCACGTACAAGGACTACGTGAACATCGGCCTCGCGGTCGACACGCCCCGCGGGCTCGTCGTGCCCGTGCTCCGAGACGTCGATCAGCAGTCGATCCCGCAGATCGCCCAGGGAATCGCGGAGACCGCCGAGAAGGCGAAGAACTCGCAGTACGGTCTCGAGGACCTCCGCGGGGGAACCTTCACCATCAGCAACCTGGGGGCCATCGGCGGCACCTATTCCACGCCGATCATCAACTGGCCGGAGGTCGCCATTCTTCTGGTCGGAAGGTCCCGCAGGGTGCCGGTCGTGGTCGAGGACCGGGTGGAGCCTCGTTTGATGATGCCGCTGTCGCTTTCCTATGACCACCGGATCATCGACGGCGCCATGGCGGCGAGGTTCCTCAACGAGGTGATCGGCTACCTCGAGAGTCCCGGCCGACTGCTGTTGGCCATGTGAGGTTTCGGAGCACCGTGAACACCATAGAGTCGGCCGGAACGGCCAACGTCTCGTTTCTCGAAGAGCTTTTCGAGCAGTACCAACACGACCCCGAAAGCGTTTCCGCCGATTGGCGGGAATACTTCGAGTCGCTCGGCAGGCCGTTGGCCGTCGCCGGTCGAACCGGCGGGCCGCATGGGACGAACGGCGCCGCGTCGATCGGGTCCGCGTCGATCGGCGGGAATGGCCGCCCGGGCGCGAAGCCGCCGGGGAGCCGCGTGGCCGAACTCGTCGCCCCCGATGGCATCCCGACGGGGCACGCCGTGGCGGTCGCCAACGGCGAGGTGCGGCTTCCCGACGCGCCGGCGGGCGAGGACAAGCCACTGCCGCTCCCTGCGACGACCTCCGCCGAGGAGCGGCTCGCCTTCCTGCAGGATCGGGTCGACCAGCTCGTGCGGGCCTACCGGGTCCGCGGCCATCTCATGGCGGAGATCGACCCGCTCGGCCGTCCGCGGCCCGGCCTCCCGGAACTTGACCCCGACTTCTACCACCTCACCGAAGCCGACATGGACCGGGTCTTCTCGACCGACACGATCGAGGGGCCGCAGTCGATGACGCTCCGCCAGATCATCAAGCGGCTGCGGAACACCTACTGCCGCTCGATCGGCGTGCAGTTCATGCACATGGACGACCTCCGCGTGCGGCAGTGGCTGCAGGTGCGGATGGAGGGGACGGAGAACCGCATCCAGCTCGACCGCAAGCAGCAGCTTCGGATCTACCGGCAGATGACGACGGCCGCGGTGTTCGAGGAGTTCATCCAGAAGCGGTTTCTCGGCGCGAAGAGTTTCTCGCTCGAGGGTTCGGAGACGCTCATCCCGCTGCTCGAGATGGCGATCGAGCGGGCGGCCCAGCACGAGGTGGACGACGTCGTGCTCGCGATGGCGCACCGCGGGCGGCTCAACGTGCTCGCCAACATCATGGGGAAGAGCCCCCAGAAGATCTTCCGCGAGTTCGCCGACCTCGATCCCGAGCTGCACGTCGGGCGGGGCGACGTGAAGTACCACCTCGGCCACTCGACCGACTACAAGGCCGCCAACGGCCGGACGGTGCACCTCTCGCTCTGCTTCAATCCGAGCCACCTGGAGTTCGTGAATCCCGTCGCCATCGGCCGCTCGCGGGCCCGCCAGGACCGGACGGCCGACTTCTCGAGGCAGCGGGGAATGGTGATGCTCGTCCACGGCGACGCCGCATTCGCTGGCGAGGGGGTCATCCAGGAGACGCTCAATCTCTCGGAGCTCGAGGCCTACCGCACCGGCGGCACGCTCCACGTGATCGTGAACAACCAGATCGGCTTCACGACGGGCCCCCGCGAGGC
>JBBAVU010000260.1:0-3691 GCA_040397565.1 Pirellulales bacterium
CGCCGATGATCGTCTCGCTCGTGGGCCGCACGACGAGCGGCTCCTCCAGCTTGCCCGTGGGGATGAGCTTGCCGTCGGGGCCGAGTTCGAGCCGGTGGTGCGTGACGACGGCGCACTCCTTCGCGAAGCCCTCGACGTGCTTCGCCTCCTTCTCGAGGAAGGAGAGCGGGATGAAGAGCGGGAAGTAGGCGTTGCGGTGGCCGGTCTCCTTGAACATCCGGTCGAGGATGCCCTGCATCCGCTCCCAGATCGCGTAGCCGTGGGGCTTGATCACCATGCAGCCACGGACGGGGGAGCTTTCGGCGAGATCGGCCGCGCGGACCACCTGCTGGTACCACTCGGGATAGTCCTCGGCACGGGTCGGGGAGATCGCATGTTCGGGCATGGCGTCGGCTCGAAGGGGAGGGGAATCCGCAGAACGTCGTTTGCGGGCTCGTGGGCCGCGACCATACACTTTCGTGCGAGGCTTTTTCCATGGCAGCATCATCGCAGCCGCCTTCCCAGGCGGCCTTCGCGGCCCGACCCCGGGGTTCCCGGCGTCGGTTCATCACGGAACTTCCGCCGCAGGGAACGGTCGACCAGGTCTTCCTCGCGACCCACAAGCAGCTTCGCCCGAACCGCAACGGGCAGCTCTACCTGCAGGTCGAGCTCGCTGACAGGACGGGCATCGTCACGGCACGGCTCTGGAACGCCGGCGACGAGGAGTTCGGCGGATTCGAAGACGGCGACTACGTCCGCGTCCGAGGCACGACGCAGCTCTACCAGGGAGGCATCCAGATCATCGCGCAGTCGATCGACCGGGTCGATTCCCGGGGGATCGACGAGTCGGAGTTTCGCGTGCTGCTCGAGGGGGACCTCGACCGGCTCGAGGCGGAGCTCATCGGGATCGTGGAGTCGATCGCCGATCCGCAGTTGAAAGCGGTCTGCGACGCCTTCGTCGCCGACCGGGGCCTCATGGAGGCGCTGCGACGGAGCCCCGCCGGCGTGAAGCACCATCACGCCTACGCGGGCGGACTGCTCGACCACGTCGTCTCGCTCCTGAGGCTCGCGGAGAGGATCGCGCCGATCTACCCGGCGGTCGACCGCGATCTCCTGCTCGTCGGCGTGCTCTACCACGACGTCGGCAAGACCCGCGAGCTCGAGAGCCGCAAGGGCTTCTCCTACACCGACGCCGGCCAACTGCTCGGCCACGTGCTACTCGGCCTCGAGATCGTCGATCGGAAGATCGCCGAGGCGAGGGAGCGGATGGGCGGAGAGTTCGACGAGGAACTCGCCGTCCGGGTGAAGCACATGATCGCGAGCCACCACGGCCACTACGAGTTCGGCGCGCCGAAGCTGCCGATGACGCTCGAGGCTCTCGCGCTCCACCACATCGATCTCATGGATTCCCAGCTCGCGAGCACGATCCAACTCCTCCAGGGCGAGGCCTCGATGGACGGCGGCTGGACGCAGTACCAGGCGAACCAGGGGCGGAAGTACTTTCGCGGTAACCGCCCGACCGACGAGGGCGCGGGCCCCGCATGAAGCGACCCCGCAAGACCGGGAAACCTCGCGCGGCCGGCGATCGCCCCGCCGGCCGTCCGAGCCGCGGCGGGGCGAAGGGCACCGTCGAAGGGACCTTCAAGAAGACCGCCGGCGGCTACGGCTTCGTGAAGCCCGTCGGCGCCGACCCCGCCGACCGCAGCGGCGACATCTTCATTCCTCTGGGCTCCTCGATCGATGCCACCAGCGGCGACCGCGTGAAGGTGCGGCTGGGACGGGCCCGCGAGGGGGGCCGTCAGGGCCCCGCCGGTGAGATCGTCGAGGTCGTCGAGCGACGGTCGACCCGGTTCGTCGGCACCTACTTCGAGGCCGCGAAGGCGGGATGGGTGAGGATCGACGGCACGGCCTTCGCGAGGCCCGTGGCGGTGGGCGATCCCGGCGCCCGCGGCGTGCGGGAGAACGACAAGGTCGTCGTGGAAATGGTCCGCTTCCCCTCCGACCTCGGCGACGGGGAGGGGGTGATCGTCGAGGTGCTCGGCAAGGCCGGCGAGCCCGGAATCGACACGCTCACGGTGATCCACGAGTTCGGCCTGCCGGGGCCGTTCCCCGCCGACGCGCTCGACGACGCGAGGGAGCAGGCCGGACGGTTCGCGGAGGCGACCGCCGACGACCAGGTTCCTTCCGACCGCCGCGACCTCACCGGCGACGTGATCATCACGATCGATCCGGTGGACGCCCGCGATTTCGACGACGCGATCTCGCTCGTCCGGATCGAACGCGACCACTGGCTCCTCGGCGTGCACATCGCCGACGTCGCCCACTTCGTCCGGGAAGACTCGCCGCTCGACGTCGAGGCCCGGGCCCGCGGCACGAGCGTCTACCTCCCCGACCGCGTGATCCCGATGCTCCCGGAGATCGTCTCGAACAACCTCGCGAGCCTCCAGCCCGGACGCGTGCGTTTCGCTCGGACCTGCTGGATCGAGTTCTCGCCGGAAGGCATCCCGGTGCATGCGACGGTCGAGAGGTCGGCGATCAAGAGCGCGAGGCGGTTCACCTACGAGGAGGTGGACGTCTTTCTCGCCGACCCGTCGACGCCGGAGGTGTCGATGAGCGACGAGGTCCGCGGCCTCCTCGGCCGCATGCGGGACCTCTCCCGGATCCTCCGCAGCCGCAGGCGGGGCAAGGGATCGCTCGAACTCGTCATGCCGGAGGTGAAGATCGACCTGGACCGCGACGGGCGGGTGACGGGCGCGCACGTCCAGGAAAACACTGAAAGCCACCAGATCATCGAGGAGTTCATGCTGTCGGCGAACGAGGCGGTGGCGTCGATCATCGCCGCGGCCGGGATTCCGTTTCTCCGCCGCATCCATCCGCCGCCCGACCCGAGGAAGCTCAGGCAGTTGACGGAATTCGTTTCGGAACTCGGCTTCGAGATCGACTCCCTCGAAAGCCGGTTCGAACTGCAGCGTCTGCTCGGCATGGCAAGAGGCCGGCCGGAGGAGCACGCGATCCACTTCGCAGTGCTCCGGAGCCTGTCGCGGGCCGTCTACGGGCCCGCAGAGGACGGCCACTACGCGCTTGCGAGCGAATGCTACTGCCACTTCACCTCGCCGATCAGACGCTACCCCGACCTCACGATCCACCGTCTCGTGGACCGCGTGACCGCCGGCAGGCGGCCGGCGGGCGACGGTCTTCGCGAACTGGGGCAGCACTGCTCCGACCTCGAACGGCGGGCGGAGGCGGCGGAGCGGGAACTCGTGAAGCTCAAGCTGCTGCTCTATCTCAGCTCACGGATCGGGCAGGTGATGGAGGCGGTCGTCACCGGCGTCGAGCCCTTCGGTCTGTTCGTGCAGGGCATCGAACTGCCGGCCGAGGGACTCGTCGCCGCCGAGGCCCTGCCGCCCGACTCCTACCGCTACGAGCGAACGAGCCACACGCTCGTCGGCCGCCGGGCGGGCAACTCGTTCCGGCTCGGCGACCGAGTCCGCGTCGTCGTGGCGAAGGTGGACCTCGAGCGTCGCACGCTCGACTTCCGGTTCGAGGAACGGACGGGCCGCCAACGCCCGCCTCCGCAGCCGCCCCGCGACAAGCATCGCCGGCCCCGCAAGCGGCGTTGAGCGCGACTGAAGGACACCGCATTGCCGCCGGGGGAGAGGACGCATCGTCGCTACGGTGAGGATACACCTGATGCTCCTCAACGTCCTCTCCC
>JBBAVU010000261.1:0-3680 GCA_040397565.1 Pirellulales bacterium
GTGTGCATCGAGTGGCCCGCCTCGTGGGCGAGCGTGAAGACGTGCTCGATCACCTCCTCCTCGAAGTTCATGAGGATGTAGGGATCCGAGTCGTAGGTGCCGGAGCTGAAGGCACCCGACTGCTTGCCGGCGTTGGGGTAGCGGTCGCACCAGCGGCCGCGGAGCCCCTTCTCGAGCCTGGAGCAATACTCGCCGCCGAGGGGGCTGAGCGACTCGACGACGAGACTGACCGCCTCGTTCCAGCCGTGCCGCTTTTCGAGCTCGGCGACGAGCGGCACGTAGGTGTCGTAGTGGTGGATCTCGGAGAGTCCGAGCACCCGCTTCCGCAGGGCGTAGTAGCGGTGGACGGCCGGGAGGTTCGCCCGCACGGCCGCGATGAGCTGGTCGTAGACGGCGATCGGCACGTTGTCGGCGAAGAGCGCGGCCTCGACGGCGGTCGCGTGGTTGCGGACCCTCGCCGAGTAGACGTCCCGCTCGTTCGAGCCGGAGAGGGTCGCCGCGAGCGTGTTCGAATGGGCCTCGTACTGGCGGTAGTACTGGTGGAAGGCGGCCTTCCGCACCGCGGGATCGACGTCGTGGAGGAACGTCATGAACGAGGCGTTCGACAGCTCCACCTCCTGGCCGCGGCCGTTTCGCAGCGTGCCGAACTTCAGGTCGGCGTCGGTGAGCTGGCGGAACGCCTTCGCGGCGGTGCCCGCGAACGTGCCCTGCATGGCGAGCAGCCGCTCCTCGCGCTCCGAGAGCACGTGCGGCCGCGTCCGCACGAGCCGCTCGAGCATGAGCCGGTAGGGCGAAAGCGAGGGCTCGTCCATCCAGCGGGCGAGCATGGCGGGGTCAATCGCCATGATCTCGGGCCGGATGAAGCTCGCCTTCTCCCCGGCGAGCGTGGCGACGTGCTGAAACCTCCCCACCATCCGCTGGGCGTCCTGTGCGGCCTGGTCTTCACTCGCCCGCAGGAAGGCGTAGGTCCCGATCCGGTCGCCGTCGCGGTCGATCGCCAGGTCGAACGCCAGGCACTCCGCGAGCCGGCCGGCAGACGAGCCGAGCGTGCCGGCAAACGCGGCGAAGCCCTCGATCCGCTTCTCCCACGAGGCCAGAGACTGCTCCCACTCCCCGTCGGAGGCGAACAGGCTCTTCAAGTCCCAGGTGTCGCCGGCGGGAACGTCCTTCCGGGCTGGCAGCGTGCGTGCGGTCATCGATTGTCGGGCTCCGGGGTGAGGGCCCAGCATCATAGCGGGATCGCGGGGTGCTCCTATCGAGCCACCTGCGCGGGCCACCGTCACGGCAGGCCAAGTTCGGTGCAGAATCGGGCGAAGGGCAGGACTCGCGTGCCGGATCGCGGGTTCCCGTAGTCTTTCTCGCCACAGTGCACCTGATAAAAGGCCGGTATGTCGGTGCGTTCGCGGAAATACCGACACCCTGGTGCCGGTTCCCGTTCGCCGGTCTTGCACTCGACCGCAAACTCCGGAAGGCCATCCCGAAGCACGACGAAGTCGACCTCGCGTCGGTCCGTGTCGCGAATGAACCGCAGCTCCATCGCCCGACCCTCCGAGTCCTCCACGGCATGGCAGTATTTGAGGAGGTGGCTCGCGACGAGGTTTTCGAACCGCGGGCCGGGCTCCGTCACCCGCGACCAGTCCCAGAAATAGAGCTTCCGCTCCTTGCGAACCGCGCGAATGCGCCGGGAGCCGAAGGGCTCGATCCGGTAGATGAGGTACAGCCGCTCGAACATCGCCAGCCAGCGTTCGATGCTCGCGTGCGATACCTGCAGAAGCTTGCCGAGCGAATTGGCTGACAGCGGCGAGCCGACGCAGGAAGGCAGATGGTGGAGAAGCAGTTCGAGCTGCGAGACTTCCCGCACCCGCTCGAGATCCCGAAGGTCGTCGTGAAGGATCCTCGCCGACACCTCCCGTAGCCACCGCCTGTGAAATCGCTCCTGCCCTTTCACGAACGGTTCGGGAAAGCCGCCGAATCGAAGGAGTTCGGCGACGCCGCAGCCGGCTTCTCGGATCGAGAGGGGATGCAGCCGGTGGTAGTGGAAACGGCCGACGAGCGAGTCGCCCCCCTTGCGGTAGTAGTCGAGGCGTGCGGATCCCGTCACGAGAAACGCGGTCGTGGTCCGATGCTTGTCGAACCAACCCTTCACGAGCGTCCGCCAGCCGGCGAACTTGTGCAGTTCGTCAAGGATCACGAGCGACTTACCGCCGTGCCATGAGCCGCCCGCGGGAAGGCGGCCGGCCAGGATGGCGTCTCGGTCCTCGAGCGAATCCCACGTGAGATACGCGGACGAAGAGGCGGTCGCCTTCGGTCCGAGCAGCGACAGGGCGAGCGTCGTCTTCCCCACCTGCCGCGGCCCGCCGACGAACACCATTTTTTCCCCGAGATCTTCCTCCACGGCGGGCAGGATCGATCGGGAGAGGCTCAAGGGAGCACCTTGCTCAATTGGCTTTAAAACAGCGATGCGGAGATCTGCGTTTTCACCTATAGGTGAATTTACTCATGAGCATTTCAACGTCAAGCCGGCCCGTGCACGGGCATTTCTCTAGAGCCGCCAGACAGCGCTGCCCCAGGCGAGGCCACCGCCGAAGCCGCAGACGACGACCGTGCTGCCGGGGCCGATGCGGCCGGACCGCCAGGCCTCGTCCATCGCCAGCGGGATCGAGCCGCTCGACGTGTTGCCGTAGCGGTCGAGGTTCATCACGAACTTCTCGGGCGGGATGCCGAGCGCCTCGCGGGCCCCCTCGACGATCCGGGCGTTGGCCTGGTGGAGGACGAAGCAGTCGATGTCGGAAAGCGCGAGGCCCGCGTGGGCGACGACCTCCCGCACGTTCTGCTCGGCGAGCCGGATCGCCCACTTGAAGACCGCCCTGCCGTCCATCTGCATGAACTGTCGGCGATTCCGCGCGCCTTCCACGGAGATCGGCTCGCGGGAGCCGCTCATCGGGCAGGCCAGCAGGCCCGCGCCGCGGCCGTCGGAGCCGAGCGAGAAGGCGAGCAGGCCCCGGACGTCGCCCGCGGCCGCGGGCTCCTCGCGGGCGAGCACGACGGCGCCCGCGCCGTCGCCGAAGAGCGGCCATGTCTTGAGGTCGTCGGGGTCGACGAGCCGCGAGTTGGCATCGGCGCCGATCACGATCGCCATGGAACTCGAACCGGCCGCGAGGAACTGCGCCGCCGTCGCCAGGGCGTAGACGAACCCGGCGCAGGCGGCCGTGACGTCCATCGCCGGGGCGTCGAGGTCGAGCTTCTCCTGGACGATGCAGGCGGTCGATGGGATCAGCATGTCGGGAGTGAACGTGCCGAGCACGAGCAGGTCGATCGAGCGGCGGTCGACCGATCCGGCGGCGATCGCCCGCTCGGCGGCCGCGACGGCCATGTCACTCGTGGCCATCTCCGGCGGGGCATGCCGCCGCTCACGGATGCCGCTCCGGGTCTCGATCCACTCGGCGTCGCAGCCGAGGCGGGCGAGGTCGGCGTTCGTGACCACGTTGTCCGGGGCGAAGCCGCCGATGCCGACGACACGAAAGCCGACGGCCCGTCCGAACCGGGAGTGCCTCGGGGATTCGAGGATGTCGGACATGTCAGGGAACGGACTCCGTGGGGCGGGGAGGGTAGGGAGGCGACTAGTCGCCGGCAAGCCCGCTCGCGGCCGCCCCACACGCGGCGGCCCCACACGCGGCGGC
>JBBAVU010000262.1:0-3644 GCA_040397565.1 Pirellulales bacterium
CAGGCGTATCCTCGCCGTAGCGACGATGCGTCCGCTCCCCCGGCGGCAATGCGGCGTCCTGCAAGGGCTTCCGGGTGCAGTGCCGCGAGAATCACAACGCCGCGACGACGAGGTCGCCGACGGCCTTCGTGCCGTGGCCCATCTTGCCGGCGGCCTGGCTCTTCATCTTCGTGCCGGTGACGTGGGCGACCGCCCGGTCGATCCTCGCCGCCGCGGCCGGCTGGCCCGAGTGCTCGAGCAGCATCGCCATGGCGTTGATCGCCGCGATCGGATTGATCACGTCCTGGCCGGTGTATTTCGGAGCGCTGCCCCCCATCGGCTCGAACATGCTCACGCCCCGTCTGCCGTCCGAAGACATATCGGGGTTGAGGTTGCCCCCCGCGGCCACGCCCATGCCGCCCTGGATGATGCCGCCGAGGTCCGTGATGATGTCGCCGAACATGTTCGTGGTGACGATCACGTCGTAGGCCTCGGGGTTCTTCACCATCCACATGCAGCAGGCGTCGACGTGGTTGTAGTCGGTCTTCACGTCGGGATATTCCCTGGCCACCTCCTGGAAGGTCCGCCACCACAGGTCGTGCCCGAAGGTCAGCACGTTCGTCTTCGCCACGAGCGTGAGCGTCTTCTTCGGGCTGTTCCTCTTCCGCGTGTACTCGAAGGCCCAGCGGACGCACCGCTCGCATCCCTTCCGGGTGTAGACCGCCTGCTGGACGGCGACCTCGTCGGCCGTGCCCTTCTTCAGGTGGCCGCCGACGCCGCAGTAGAGGTCCTCCGTGTTCTCGCGGACCACGACGAAGTCGATGTCCTTCGGTCCCCGCCCCGCCAGCGGCGTCTCCACGCCGGGCAGCAGCTTCACCGGACGCAGGTTGATGTACTGGTCGAGCTTGAACCGCAGTTCGAGCAGGAGACCCTTCTCGAGGATGCCGGGAGCGACCCCGGGGTGGCCGATCGCGCCCAGGAAGATGGCGTGCTTTCCGCGGAGCAGGTCGAGCCCGCCCTCGGGAATGATCTCGCCCGTCCGCAGGAATCGATCGCCGCCCCAGTCGAGCGTCTCGACGTCGTAGGAAAAACCTTCGAGCTTCGCGACGGCTTCCAGAACCTTCATCGCCTCGGCGGTCACCTCGGGGCCCGTTCCATCACCCGGGATGGACGCGATCGAAAGGCTGCCGGCTGCCATGCATGGTTCCTGGACGTGGACGGGGATCGATCAGTGGTTGCCGAGGTCAGTTGTTGCTGAAGTCGAGCTTCTTGCCGTGACGGCCGCCGAGCGGGTTCTTCAGGAACCGGGTCCGACAGCCTTCGCAGAGATCGAAACGAAAGACGCGGGTCGCATCGTCGTCGAACGCGTCGCACTCATCGTCGAGCTGCGACTCTTCGATCCGCTCGAGCATCTCCTGCACCTCCTCGAGGTGATCGATCTCGTCGAGATCGCCGTCGTCGCAACGCCCCTCGTCGACGGCCTGGAACACCTCGATCTTGACGACGTGCCGCACCTCGGCGCGGATGTCGATCGGCCGTTTGCAGAGGTCGCACGAATAATGAAGCATGAATGGCTCTCCGGAACGTGGCCAAGGAAAGATCGGTTGCGTCTTTCCGTGAGTCTGCCTCGATCCTCCGGGCGTGGCAAGTGTCGAGGCGTTCACCGCGAGGGGTCCGGCGGCCGACGAAGCGGCCGCCGTGGCGTGTTTCATGCAACCGGCCTGGGAAAAACTTGGCAACGGCCAGCGATCCGCGCTACACTCGGAGAAGATAGAGAAGCCTCACGATCCCGCGGTCGATCGGTTCCACCATGAACGGCATCTCCATGACGTCCCAGACGGCGCCCCTCTCCCTGAGCGTGCTCGTGCTCAACCGGTCTTTCGTGGCCGTGCACATCGTCAACGTCCGCCGAGCCCTGACGCTCCTTTTCCGCCAGCTCGCGGAGGTGGTGCACACCGAGGAGGGGCAGTTCGCCGCCTATTCGTTCGAGTCGTGGCGGGAGTTGTCCGCGATGCGGGCCAGCTTCCGCGGCCCCGACGAGGACTGGATCCGGGCCGTGGGATATGAACTCCAGGCCCCCAGGGTGATCCGTCTGCTCTCCTGCGATCGGGGCCCGAGGCAGGGGCTGCGGTTCAACCGCCGCAACGTCTTCGCCCGGGACGGCAACCTCTGCCAGTACTGCGGGCGGAGTTTCCCGACGAGCGAGTTGTCGCTCGACCACGTCGTGCCCCGCAGCCGCGGCGGGACGACGAGCTGGGAGAACATCGTCTGCGCCTGCGTGAGCTGCAACGTACGCAAGGGAGGCCGCACGCCGCCCGAGGCCCGCATGCATCTCATCCGTCAGCCCGTTCGGCCGAAGCGGAGCCCACTCCTCTCAATCAAGCTCGGCAACCCGAAGTACCAGAGCTGGAAGAGCTTCGTGGACAGTGCTTACTGGCTCGTCGACCTCCGCTAGCCCAGAAGAGCTAACACAGCGGGTCTTTCTTTTCCGTGATGACCGGGCACTGCGGGGCCATCTCGGCGTTGAGGGCCGTGAAATCTTTCCAGTCGGCCGGGAGGTTGTCCTCGTGGAAGATCGCCTCGACCGGGCACTCGGGGACGCACGCCTCGCAGTCGATGCACTCGTCGGGGTGGATGTAGACCATCTTGTCACCCTCGTAGAAGCACTCCACCGGGCAAACGACCACACAGTCGGTGTACTTGCATGCGAAGCAGGGTTCGGCAACGACGTGCGTCATGGGGCATTCTCTCCTTGAAGCGTGTGGGACTCGACCGCGGAATGGTAGGTGGGACCCGGAGGGCTGTCAACGATGCCGAGACCCTGCGGCGCGGCCGTTTCCGGGCCGATTGGGATTGGCCCGGGCGACCGGCGTTTCCTACGATATCGGCAGGCAGGCGATCCATCTTTGGCAGGTGCCATGTGACCTTTCCCGATGACGATCGCGAACTCGTCCGGGCCTGCCTCGAGGCGGCCCCGGGGGCCTGGGAAGCTTTCGTCGGCCGGTTTGCGAGGCTCCTGGACCACGTCGTCCGCTCCACCTGCTCCCAGCAGCGGCGGCAGGCCTCGGCCGTGCAGTGCGAGGACCTCGTCGCGGAGATCTTCCTGGAGATCCTGCGGAACGACGCGGCGGCGCTGCGGGGCTTCGCCGGTCGATCGTCGCTGGCCGCCTACCTCGCGGTGATCGCCCGTCGGGTCGTCGTGCGAAAACTCCACCGGATCCCAGTGATTCCGGCCCGCCGCGTCGTGGAAACCGCGGGATCCCCCCGGGGAACCTCCGCCGACCCGGCAACCACCGCATCGCGGAAGGAAGAGGTCGAGGGGCTCCTCTCGCTGCTCGACGACTCGGAAGCGTTGCTCGTGAGGCTCCACCACATCGAGGCGAGAAGCTACGGCGAGATCAGCCGGCTCACCGGCCTGCCGCTCGGCTCCATCGGCCCCGCGCTCTCGAAGGCCCGCGAGAAACTCCGCCGCGCGGGAGCATGACGCGGCAGGTCCTAGCGTGCTGCGGGTTCGGGACTGCCCGTGCCGATCGCCGGACGCTCGCTCACTTCGGGCTCGGGGCTGCCCGTATGCCGCTCGCCGGACGCTCGCTACGCTCATCCTGTGCTGCGCTCGCTCGGATGCAGACTTCGCTGCGCAATCCTTGCTTCGCTTGTCTGCATAC
>JBBAVU010000263.1:0-3640 GCA_040397565.1 Pirellulales bacterium
CCCGCGAACTCGCCGTGCAGGTCCGGGACGAGTTCGAGAAGCTCGCCCACGGCTCGCGGATCCACTGCGTGGCCGTCTACGGCGGCAAGCCGATCAAGGGGCAGATCGACAAGCTCGCGAAGCATCCGGCCGTCATCGTCGGCACGCCCGGGCGGGTGCTCGACCACATGAGCCGGGGCACGATCCAATTCAACTCCCTCGAGATCGTGACGCTCGACGAGGCGGACCGGATGCTCGACATCGGCTTCCGGCCCGACATCGAGAAGATCCTGCGCCGCTGCCCCGAGAGCCGGCAGACGCTCCTGCTCTCGGCCACCGTGCCGCCGCCCGTGGCGAAGATCGCGGAGCGGTACATGCGCGATCCCGAGACGCTCGATTTCTCGACCCGCGAGATCGCCGTCGAGACGATCGAGCAGTTCTATTTCACGGTCGACCCGAAGCGGAAATTCGAGCTGCTCGACCGGCTCCTCCAGCGGGAGCAGCCCCGGCAGGTGATCGTCTTCTGCCGGACGAAGCGGGGCACCGACAAGGTGTTCGAGCGGCTCGCCCGCCGCCGCTCACGGGAGAACGACGTCGCCTGCATCCACGGCGACCTCGCGCAGAGCGTCCGGGACCGGGTCATGCGGCAGTTTCGCGAGGGCACGGTGCGTATTCTCGTCGCGACCGACGTGGTCGGTCGCGGCATCGACGTGTCGAGCGTGTCGCACATCGTCAACTACGACATCCCCGAGTTCTGCGACGACTACGTCCACCGCGTCGGCCGAACCGGCCGCATGGGCCGCGAGGGCGTGGCCTACACGTTCGTGTCGCCGGAAGAGGGGCCGCAGCTGACCCGGATCGAGATGCGGATCGAGAAGCTGCTCGAGCGGGACGAGATTGCCGGTTTCGCGGCGATCGACCCGAACGCCGACGGCCGTCCGGCGGGCGGTCCTGGCGACGGGGCTGCCGCCTCGCAGGAGCCGCCGCCGCCGGAGCCGAAGAAGCCGACCGGGCCGCCGCTGCTCGGCAAGGGCAGGGCCCCGAAGCGATTCCGGCGCGCACTCTAGGTTTCGACGGTCCCGCCGCAACAACGCAGGCCCGAGTGACGCAGGCCCGATCATGGACGAAGAGGCTTCCACCCCCGAACCGCGGCCGATCGAGCTGAAGCAGAGGCTCGAGAGCCTCGCGATGGCCGGCGTGCAGCAGCTGCCGAAGCCGAGTGCCTCGCCGCGTGGAGCCGCCGCCCTGCCCGTGTCGGTTGTCCCACCGCCGACGGCCGCCCCCTTCCAGCCGCTCGCGGTGCTCGATCCCGCGGCGCTCGCCGACCGCGAGCGACGGCTCGACGAGGTTCGGAAGGAGGTCGCAGGCTGCACGCTGTGCTCCGAACTCGCCGCGGCGCGGAAGCACACCGTTCCGGGGACGGGACATGCCGCCGCGAGGATCTGCTTCATGGGGGAGGCGCCCGGTGCCGACGAGGATGCCAGCGGCGAGCCGTTCATCGGTCGAGCCGGGCAACTGCTCACGAAGATCATCGAAGCCTGCCGCCTGTCGCGCGAGCAGGTCTTCATTCTGAACGTCCTGAAGTGCCGTCCACCCGGCAACCGGGTTCCGTCGCCTGAGGAGGTCTCGCACTGCCGGGGCTACTTCGAGCGGCAGTTGGCGGTCATCGACCCAGCTTACGTCGTCTGCCTCGGCACCACCGCCGCGCAGGCTCTTCTGCAGACCACCGAGGCGATCGGCAGGCTCCGCGGCCGGTGGCACCGCCACGGCAACGCCGACGTGATCTGCACCTACCACCCGTCGTACCTGCTTCGGAACCCCGCCGCGAAGCGGGACGTCTGGGACGACATGAAGCGGCTCATGGAGCGGGCCGGCGTCGATCTCTGACGGCTGCCGCGGCCGGCCGAGCCCGCGACGGGGTCCTCGGCACGGACCGTTTGGAGCGATTTTTCTCAATATTCCGGTCGTGCCGTGCCGAAGATTCTCTCCGTGGGGGGGAACAGCCGCTGACTCGTGGACCTGTGCCCGGAGACTTGGCGATGGGTGTGGAACGTGGGACGCGGGCGGCCACCAGGCCGGGCCGCGTGCTGCCAACCGTGGTCGTGGTGCTTCTGGCCGTGGGGACGGCCGGCTGCACGATGTGCCCCGATCCCTTCGACTACTCCGGGCCGGTCCCGAACGGGGCCGTCTCGCAAAACGACTTCTGCGCGAGGTCCAATGGCATCCTGCCGATCGGCGGCAAGCCGCGGCCGTGGCCGATGGTCGTCGATGCGAGTGGCGGAGACGATACGGGGGGCGAGCCGGCACCTTCCGAGCAGGTGGGGCCCGAGCCGACGGCCACCGAGTCCGTGCTCCGGATCGCCGAGGCGCCGGAACTGCCGGATCCGAACCTCGTCGCCCCGGCGGAATCCTCGGCAGAGCCCGAGGAAGTTGAACTCGAAGAGTCGGAAGTCCGCTGAGGGCGGGCCGCGTCAGACCGACGTCTTCGCGAGCCCGGGCTCCGGCACCCAGCCGTCGGGCAGCACGGCCTCCTTCGGCACGACGGCGATCGCGTCGCGGATCGTGAAGAGGTCGCTGTCGGGCGTCGACTCCCATCCATGGTCGTTGACCACCCGAACCCGGCGGCCGATCCGCACGTTCTTGTCGACGATCGCGTTCTCCACGATCGTGCCCTCGCCGATGCCGAGCGTCGGGATGCCACGGGCGGCGGCGGTGGCGATCTCGTCGGACGACTCGTAGAAGTCGTTGCCGAGGATGACGGAGTTGCGGATCACCACGTTGCGGCCGATCCGGCACCGCAGGCCGATCACGCTGTTCTCGATCACCGCCCCCTGCTCGACGACGCAGCCGTCGGAGATGAGGCTCGCCCGAACGCTCGCCCCCTCGATCCGCGACGGCGGAAGGAAGCGGGCCCGCGAGTAGAGCGGGGCTTCCGCGCTCGAAAGCTCGAACGGCGAGGCGGCCGAGGCGAGGTCGAGGTTGCACTGGTAGTAGGAACGGATCGTCCCGATGTCCTCCCAGTAGCCGTCGAAGAGGTGGACGTGGACCCGCTTCGCGCGGATCGCGGTGGGGAACACCTCCCGCCCGAAATCCTGGTAGTCGGTTTTCTTGAGCAGTTCGACGAGGCAGTCGCGGTTGAAGAGGTAGATGCCCATGCTCGCGATGAGGCTGCGGCCCTTGGCCTGCACGCCATGGCGGTCGATCCAGGCGGGGTCGGTGTGGACGTGCTCGAGCTCCTTGGGCGTCTGCGGCTTCTCGAGGAACCCGACCACTCGGCCCGAGTCGTCGACCCGCATGATGCCGAGGGCCGAGGCCTGTTCGGCGGCCACGGGGATCCCGGCGATCGTGACGTCGGCATTGGCGGCCTTGTGGGTGGCGAGCATGTCGGCGTAGTTCATCCGGTAGAGCTGGTCGCCGGAGAGAATCAGCACGTGCTTGATGTCGGGCTGGTGGAGGTAGCGGAGGTTCTGGCGGACGGCATCGGCGGTGCCCTGGTACCAGCCGGAATTGTCGATCGTCTGCTGGGCGGCGAGGATCTCGACGAAGCCGCCGCTGAAGGGATCGAACGTGTAGGTGCGGCGGATGTGGCGATGGAGGCTCACGGAATTGAACTGCGTGAGCACGTAGATCCGCTGCACGCCGCTGTTGATGCAGTTGGAGA
>JBBAVU010000264.1:0-3603 GCA_040397565.1 Pirellulales bacterium
TCCCCTGGAAGACGACCAGGTTGATAGGCCGGACGTGTACGTGCAGCAATGCACTGAGCCAACCGGTACTAACGGACGAAAGCTTGACCACTCGTATCAAGTGCTCGCGCGGCTGAAGCCGCAAACACCAATTACCACAACATCGATGGTTTCCCTTCGCCCCTCGTGGGCGAAGGGAAACTGCGAAGCTTCGCTTCGCGTTTTTCGCTCGATCGCATCCATGCGATTGGGTGCAGACACGCGAAGAGCTTCGGCAACATTTCCGGTGAACATATCTGGAAGGTCACACCCGTTCCCATCCCGAACACGGTAGTTAAGCTTCCAGAGCCGATGGTAGTGCCCAAAGCGCGAGAGTAGGTATCGCCGGATTTTTTACAACGCCACCCCGTGTTGCGGCCGCAAGGCCTGCGACGCGGGGTGGCTTGTTTTTTTAGAACCGGCGGAAAATCTCGCGGAGCGTCTCGAGCGGCAGTCCGACGACGTTCGAGCCGCTGCCGGCCCGGAGTTCGAGCGGGATCGCCTCGTCCTGGTAGCCGCATGCCCCCGCCTTTCCTCGCCACAGGCCGCTGGCGAGGTAGGCGTCGATTGCCGCGGCAGAGAGCGGTTTCATTTCCAGTTCGCTCTCGGTGGCTGCGAATACGGGCTCGCCTTCTGGCCTCGGCCAGACGCATGTTCCGGTCATGACCCGGTGCTTCCTGCCGGAGAGCAGCTCGAGCATCCGCCGGGCGTCGGCCTCGTCGGCCGGCTTGCCGAGGATCTCGCCGGCCACCTCGCTCACCGTGTCGCAGGAGACAAGCAGCCCCTCCGGCACCTGCGTCACGACCGCCCGGGCCTTCGCCCAGGCGAGCCGGATCACGTAGTCGGCGAGCGACTCCCCCGGCCCGATCGGTCCTTCGTCGGCCTCCGCCTCCTCCGGGGGCTCGATGACCCGTACGATCCAGCCTTCGGACTCGGCGAGCGCCCGCCGCCTCGGCGACCGGCTTGCAAGAACGATGGTTCGAGGCGACGTTGTCATGATGGCCTCCCCCACGATACTCCACGAAGACGATTCCCTCATCGCGGTTGCCAAGCCCGCGGGGATCGCGACGGCGAACGTGCCGGCGGGGGAGGAGAGCGTCTTCTCGCTCGTTCGAAGCCTGCTCGCGCGAAAGTCCCGGAAAAAACTGCCATCGGCCGGGGCGGAGGCGGCTGACGGAGCCGCGGCCGGCGAACCGTTTCTCGGCGTCGTCAGCCGGCTCGACAAGCCGGTGAGCGGCGTCGTCGTGCTCGCGAAGACGCGTTCCGCGGCCGCGTCGCTCGCCGCACAGTTCCGCGGCCGTTCCGTGGAGAAGACCTACCACGCGATCGTCGAGGGGCGGTTTCCCGCGGCGGTCGGCCAGTGGGTGACCTGGCGGGACGTGATCGAGCGGCCCGAGGAGGCGCGGGGGCCGGGGGCGGGGCGGGGACGACCGCACGCCTCGGCTGCCCGGCCGGCGGACGCGGACGAGGATGGCGAGGATCGGGGGCTGCCGGCGGAGCTGCGGGCGAGGGTTCTCAAGCGATTCGGGGAGGTCTCGATCGTAGAGCTTCGACCGCTCACCGGCCGGCGACACCAGCTGCGGGCGCAGTGTGCCGCCCACGGGTGTCCGATCGTGGGCGACCGTATGTACGGCGCGAGACTGCCTTTCCCGGATGGGATCGCGCTCCATGCCCGCGAGCTCGCGTTCGACCATCCCGCCACGGGCCGGCCCTGCCGGATCCTGGCGGAATTTCCGGAGGCGTGGCGGCCTCGGTTCGCCCCGCTCATCGCCGCGATCGCCGACACGCGAGGATAGACTGGCATTCCTCGGCGGGTGTGCCGCCGAGACGTGAAGACACCTGCAATGTCGTCGCACCCCACCGGCTCACCATCGGCACGCGGCCGTCGCCGCTTCCGCGACACCGCCATCGCCAGCGGCCTGCTCGCGCCGCCCGAGCTCGACCATGCCGAGGAGATCGCCCGCGAGCGGCTCGGCGCGGCGGCCACGAGCGACGCGGTGATCGACGCGGCGACCGGAGACGTGCTCGTCGAGCAGGAGAAGCTCACCCGCTTCCAGGTGGAGCAGCTGCTCCTCGGCCGCAGCAAGCTCACGCTCGGGCAGTACGTGATCGTGGACCAGCTCGGGCAGGGGGGCATGGGGCAGGTCTTCAAGGCAAAGCACCGGATGATGGGCCGCTTCGTCGCCGTGAAGGTGCTGCCTCGGGCGAAGTCGACGCCGGAAACGGAGGCGGCGTTTCGCCGCGAGATCGAGGTGCTCGGCCAACTCGACCACGAGAATCTCGTGCGGGCCCTCGACGCCGGCTACGACGGGAAAGTGCATTTCCTCGTGACGGAGATCGTGCCGGGCCTCGACCTGCGTCGCCAGATCACGAGGCATGGCGTGCTCGACGAGGTGATGGCCGCATCGGTGATCGCGCAGGCGGCCCGTGGCCTCGCCTACGCCCATGCGGCCGGTGTCGTGCATCGCGACGTCAAGCCGGGCAACATCCTCGTGCGGGAAGATGGTCGGGTGAAGGTGTCGGACCTTGGGCTGGCCGGCTCCCTGCTCGACCGGGGCGACGACTTCGGCGCAAAGCGGGTGATCGGCACGATCGACTACACGGCCCCGGAGCAGATTCGGC
Organism: Pirellulales bacterium; assembly: GCA_040397565.1. Taxonomy (GTDB): domain Bacteria; phylum Planctomycetota; class Planctomycetia; order Pirellulales; family UBA1268; genus UBA4655. The sequence goes on from JBBAVU010000264.1 coordinate 2,641, forward strand.
ATCCCGACCAGGTGAACCCATCGGCCGACATCTACTCCCTCGGCTGCACGCTCTATTTCGCCGTGGCCGGCCGCGTGCCCTTTCCCGGCGGCACGCGGCAGGAAAAGGCGAAGCATCACCTGTCGGACGATCCGACGCCCGTCCGTGCGGTCGCGCCCCAGATCACCGTCGAATTCGAGCAGGTGATCGCGGAGATGATGGAAAAGGATCCCCGGCGCCGGGTGCCCTCCGCCGACGCGGTCGTGGAACTGCTGCGGCCGTGGACGCCGGCCGAGCCGGTGGCGATGCTGCGGCCGGCCCGTCGCAAGGGCGGGCGGGCGGGCGGGCCGCCGGGCTTGCCGCGGGCCACGAGCAGGGCGACGAGGTCCGGATCGGACGCGGGAGCGGGTTCGCCCAGTCAAGGCTTCGGCGACGGTTCACTCGACGACGGCTTCGACGATGGGCGGTCGCACGGGGAGTCGAGTTTCGGTGGCTCGCTCTCGACGCCCGCCTGGCTGCAGGCCGGCTTCGACACCGAACGGGCCAGCATGGGATCGCTCGACGGGCTCGTCCCGCCGCCGGCAGCAATCTCGCGCTGGATCGCCGAATCGATGAACCGTTGGCTGGGCACGGTCGGCCGTGTTCTTTCCGCGGCCGCGGGCGTCGCGTTCCTCTTCGGGCTCGCGGCGTCGGTTCTTCGTGCGTTGTTCGGCGAATCCTGGGACGAGTCCGGCCTCGGCTTCCTCGACTTCTGGTCGGTGGCCACGGTCGTGTTTTTTGGGATGGCCGTCGCGCTCGGCCTCGCGGCCGCCCTCGGCGGCGACGGTCCGTCGAAAACCTGAAATACCGCGGAAAACACCCGATTCTCGTTGACAATCGCCCCGTTTCCCCCTACGAAAGCATCCGAAGCGGCGATTGCGTTCGCCGTGGCCGGACGGGTAGCTCAGTTGGTAGAGCAACGGACTGAAAATCCGTGTGTCGCCG
>JBBAVU010000265.1:0-3564 GCA_040397565.1 Pirellulales bacterium
AAGGAGACAGACCCATGCCCACCGAACTCACCTGGCTCGGCCACGCGACCTGGCTCGTGACGACGCCCGCCGGACGGCTCATCGTCGATCCCTTTCTCGACGAGAATCCCTCGGCGTCGATGCGGGCGGCCGACGTCGAGTGCGACGCGATCCTGCTCACGCACGGCCACTTCGACCACGTCGCCGACTGCGTCGCGATCGCCAAGCGGACGAAGGCGCCGGTGGTCGCGAACTTCGAGATCACGCAGTGGCTCGGGAAGCACGGTGTCTCCCACTGCCAGCCGATGAACCACGGCGGCCGCGTGAAGGTGCCCGGCGGCACCGCGAAGATGGAGCTCGCCTTCCACTCCTCGACGCTCCCGGACGGCTCGAGCGGGGGCAACCCGGGCAGCTTCCTGCTCGATCTCGGCGGCACGCGGATCTTCATCGCCGGCGACACGTCGCTTTTTTCCGACATGGAACGGATTGGCCGGGTCGGCCTCGCCGCCGCGATCCTGCCGATCGGCGACGTCTTCACGATGGGGCCCGAGGATGCGGTCGAGGCCGTGCGGCTGCTCCACCCGAAGCTGGCCCTGCCGAGCCACTACGGCACCTGGCCGCCGATCGAGCAGGATGCCGCCGCCTGGGCCGCCGCGATCACCTCGCAAAAGCTCGCCGACGCGAGGGTGCTCGCTCCCGGCGAGACGATCTCCGTCGGATGACGGGCATCATGCCGGCGACTCGGCCGGCGGGACGCTTGCCTCGACCACGTCGCCGACGACACGCGTCTCGTAGACGTCGACCTTGAGGTTTGGGCTGTCGCACCAGGCCCCGTCGCAGAGACGAAACCGCCAGGCGTGCCAGGGGCAGACGACCGTGCCCTCCCGCAGGACCCCCGCGCCGAGCGAGGCCCCCATGTGCGGGCAGAGGTCGTCGATGGCGGAGTACTTCTCGCCGTCGAAGAAGACGGCGACAAGCCGCCCGTTGACCTCGACGGTCTTGCCGGTGCCGGCCGGGATCTCACCCACGCGGGCGACCGGGAGGAAGGGACTGGATTCCTGCATGCCGTTACTATAGCGGGAATGCAGAACCGACCGATCCGCCTGCTTGTTCTCGACGTCGACGGGACCGTGCTCGACGGCCGCCACGAGGTCTCCCGCGACACCGCATCGGCCGTTCGCCGCGCGATCGACGCGGGCGTGAGGGTGGTGCTCGCCACGGGACGGAGGTATCGCGACACGCTCGGCGTCGCCGAGGCGATCGGGGTGAGGGGGCCGATCGTCACCGCGTCGGGCGCGCTCGTCAAGGACTCCGGCGGCGGGCACGCCACGCTCTACCGGGCGTCCTTCGGCGAGGGCGTGCTGGAAGGTGTTCTCGGGAGGATCGCGGCCCGCGGGCACGAGGCGGTGGTCTACACCGACAGCTTCTCCGACGGATTCGATTTCCACTGTGCGACGGAGCTCTCGCGGGAGCCTGGCATCCGGGAGTATCTCGAACTCAACCGGCCGGTCGCACGGGTCGTGCCCGATCTCCACGAGCGACCGCCCGCGGGCGCGTTCGCGGGCTTCACGATGGGCAGCCGCGAGGCGATGGTCGCCGTGGAGGAGGAACTCGTGTCCGCCTTGCCCGATGCCTTGTCGCTCCACGTCATCCGCAGCCCGCGGTACCGCCACTGGATGTGCGAGATCGCGCCCGCCGGCGTGACGAAATGGTCGAGCGTGGAGCGACTCGCCGACGGCTGGGGGATCGAGGCGGCGGAGATCTGCGCGGTCGGCGACGACGTCAACGACGTGCCGATGCTGCAGGGGGCCGGGCTCGGCGTCGCGATGGGCAACGCGACGAGCGAGGCTATCGCGGCCGCCGACCGGGTGGCGCCCACGAACGACGATGGGGGCATTGCGGCGGTCGTGGACTGGATTTTGGCCTGACCGGCCTGGGGACGGGGCTCCCATCTTCTCCTGTTTTCGCAGGGGGCCACCCGTCGCGGCAACGACGGCAAAACCGGGTTTGAACCGGGCCCCGGCGGGTCCCTACGATCCTCGACCCCTCCGGGAACCGCCATGGACCTCACCATCCGCCGCCCGACATGCCAGTGTGCCGAGACGGGCCGGTCGATCGAACCGGGCGAGACCTTCTATTCCGTGCTCGTCAGGGGCGACGGCTCGATCGAGCGGGTCGACATCGCGGCCGACGCCTGGCGCGGACCGCCGGAAAGGACCATCGCCTGGTGGAGATCCACGATGCCAGAGCCGCGGGCGAAGGGGCCGTCGCTCGCCTCGCCCGACGTCCTGCTCGACGTGCTCGAGCGGCTCGAGGGAGACGACGACGAGGAACGGCTCCGATACCTGCTCGCGTTGTTCCTCGTCCGCCGCCGCGTCCTGCGGGTGGCGGAGCAGGGGGGACCGCAGGAGGGCGGCCCGCCGACGCTTCGGGTGAGCTGCCCGCGGCGTGCCACCGAATACCGGATCCGCACCGTGGAGGGAGCTTCCGACGACGTCGCCCACAAGCTTACCGAACTGCTCTGGTCGGGGGAGGCGGCATGAACACCGGACGCGTTCACTCGCACGTTCTCCTCCTCGCCGTGCTCGTGGGTGCGGTCTCGGCCACGGGCGCGGCCTGCCCGCAGCAACTCCGCGGCTACCAGTACGGCACGATGCCGCTGCCGCGGGCGCTTCCGGCGCATCCGACGCTCGAGCAGATCGTCGCGGCCGTCCACGACAACACGCACCGGGTTCGCAGCTACATGGCACCGCAGGCGACGCTCTCGGTGCCGGGCGTGCCGAGGCTCTCGTCGCAGGTCGCCTGCGAGCCGCCGCGGCGGTTCCGGCTGCGGGCGCAGACCGCCGTCACCGGCAACGAGCTCGACATCGGCTCCAACGACGAACTCTTCTGGCTCTGGATCCGGCGGCACGAGCCGCCCGTGATGCTCTACTGCCGCCACGACCGCTACCAGGAGGCGGCGGCGCGGCAGCTCCTTCCGATCCGCGCCGACTGGATGCCGGAGCTGCTTGGGCTCGTGGAGTTCCGTCCCGAGGATCGGCACGAGGGCCCATTCCAGCTGCCGGACGGCCGGATCGAGGTCCGCAGCCGGATCGCCTCGCCCGACGGCGAACTCGTCCGCTCGACGCTGCTCGACGGCACGACCGGCCTCGTCGTCGAGCAGCACCTCTTCAGCCCCGCGGGCGAACGCCTCGCGAGCGTCCGCACGAGCCGGCACCGGGTCGATCCGACCTCGGGCGCCGCGCTCCCGAGGCTTATCGAGGTTTCGTGGCCCGTCGCCGGCGTCAACTTTCAACTCGACATCGCCTCGCTCACGACCAACTCCGGCTCGCCCGACCCCGGCCAGCTCTGGCAGATGCCGGCGTACGAGGGCTACCGTCCGGTCGACCTCGCCGACCCATCGGCCGTCGGCCCGGTGCCCCCGGCTGCTCCCGCGGCCCCGTGAGTGGGGACCCGGTCTGAAACCCGTTTGAACGACGCCGCATTGCCGCCGGGGGAGCGGACGCATCGTCGCTACGGTGAGGATACACCTGATGCTCCTCAACGTCCGCTCCCCCGGCGTTCAGCATCCAAGTGCCTGTGTGA
>JBBAVU010000266.1:0-3509 GCA_040397565.1 Pirellulales bacterium
CAGGTGTATCCTCACCGTAGCGACGATGCGTCCGCTCACCCGGCGGCAATGCGGTGTCCTACAAACCATCACACCGGACGTGCCCGCTTCAGCTGCGGACGAGGGCGTGCCGGCTTCAGCCGCGGACCAGAGCGTGAAAGTCGGCGGTGAGGCGGGCGGTGACGGGGCCCGGGTGGCCCTGGCCGATGCGGCGGCCGTCGATTTCGACGACGGGGATCACCTCGGCGGCGGTGCCGGTGAGGAAGCACTCGTCGGCGGTGTAGAGGTCGTGCCGCACGAGCGTCGCCTCGCGGCAATCGATGCCGGCCGAGTGGGCCAGTTCCATCACGGCGTTTCTCGTGATTCCCTCGAGGATGCCCGCGTCGGGCGGGGGCGTGAGCAGCTTGCCGCCCCTCACGACAAAAATGTTGTCGCCCGTGCACTCGGCGACCTCGCCCTTGTGGTTGAGCATGAGCGCCTCGACGCAGCCCGCCTGGAGGCCCTCGAGCTTCGCCATGATGTTGTTCAGGTAGTTGAGCGACTTGATCCGCGGCGAGAGCGCCGCCGACTGCACCCGCTGCGTGGCCGCCGTCACGATCCGCAGGCCCTTCTCGTAGAACTCCCGCGGGTAGAGGCTGATCGTGTCGGCGATGACGATCACCTGCGGGTTCTTCGTGCGGTTGGGATCGAGGCCGAGCGATCCCGCGCCGCGGGTCACGAGCAGGCGAACGTAGCCGTCGGAGAGCTTGTTGGCTGCGAGCGTGTCGACGACCGCCTTCGCGACCGCCTCCTTTGCCAACGGGATCTCGAGACAGATCGCCCGAGCGCTCGCGTAGAGCCGGTCGAGGTGGGCGTCGAGCCGGAAGACGCGGCCGGAATAGCTGCGGAGCCCCTCGAAGACGCCGTCGCCGTAGAGCAGGCCGTGGTCGAACACGCTCACCCGCGCCTCTTCCTCGGGTACGAGGCGGTCGTTCATGAAGATGATGCGGGACATGGTCGAAGTCGGCCGGGAAGAGCTTCAGCCGCCGAGCACGTGTCCGGCGACCAGCCGCACGATCCGATCGGCACGGGCGGCGATCGAGGGGTCGTGAGTGACCATGACTATAGATAGGCCGTCCTGCCGGTTCAACTCGCCGAGCGCGTCGAGGATGCCGGCCCCGGTCTCGACGTCGAGATTGCCGGTCGGCTCGTCCGCCAAGAGCACCCGCGGCTCCGAGATGAGCGCCCTCGCGATCGCGACCCGCTGCATCTCGCCACCGGAGAGTTGCCTCGGCTTGTGCCGCAGCCGGCCGGCGAGGCCGAACCGGTCGAGCAGTTCGGTCGCCTGCGCGACCGCGGCGGAACGCCGCCGCAGCCACTCGAACACTCCGTGCCGCACCATGAGCGGCGAGAGCACGTTCTCGAGCGCGGTCAGCTCCGGCAGCAGGTGGTACGACTGGAACACGATCCCGATCGACGTGTTCCGCAGGGCGTCGCGGGACGCCACCGGCAGGTCGTCGATCCGCTCCTCGCCGAGCCGGACCTCGCCCGAGTCGGGCGGGTCGAGCAGGCCGAGCAGGTGGAGGAGCGTGCTCTTCCCCGACCCGCTCTGGCCGGTGACGGCGACGAACTCCCCCTCGCGGACGTCGAGATCGACGCCCTTGAGCACCTCGAGCGGGTTGCCTCCGCTCCGGTAGGTCTTCCGCAGGCCGCGGGCCCGCATCACCGTCGGCGCCGATGCCCGTCCGAGGATCACGGGCGTGCGCTCGATCGCTTCGTCCACGACGGCCTCTCTCATCCAAACTTCAGTCGGCACGGAGCGCCTCCACGGGGTGCAGCCTCGCCGCCCGGATCGCCGGCAGCACGCTCGAGGCGACGGCGATCCCGACGGCACCCGCGATGATCCAGGCAATCGTGGCCGGATCGACGATCGTCGGGATCCTGAAGAAGTAGTAGATCGACGGGTCGAACACCTTCTCCCCGGTGCACCACTCGACGACCGAACGGATACCGTTGATGTTCCAGGTGATCGCGAGGCCGAGGGCGAGCCCCGCCCCGGCGCCCACGAGGCCGAGGAAGAGCCCGTAGCCGAGGAAGATGCCGGCCACCCCGGAGGCCCGGGCGCCGATCGACTTCAAGATCCCGATGTCGCGGGTCTTCTCCACGACGATCATGAAGAAGATCGCGAGGATGCCGAAGCCCGCCACGGCGATGATCAAAAACAGCAGGATGTTGAGCACCGCCATCTCCATCTCGACCGCGGAGAGGAGCGGGCCCTGCTTGTCACGCCAGGTCGAGATCGCGTAGAGCTCGGCCGGAAACGCCTTGCGGAGACGGTCGCGGACTTCGTCGAGATCGGCCCCCGGGGCGAGCTTGACCTGGATGGAGTTGACGCTCGGGATGCCCGTCTGCGGCTCGATCATGCCCCGCATCCGCTGGAGTTCGGCGATCGGCACGAAGACGAAGTTCGAGTCGTACTCGCTCATCTTGCTCTCGTAGAAATCGACGATCGTGAACGTGTCGCTCACGGCCTTCGGCGGCGTGCCGGCGGTCGGAAACGTGATCTTCACGTCGTCGCCCGGCAGCACGAGGAAACGGTCGACCCCGGAGCCGTCGCGGAAGCTTGCGAGGCCGATCCCCGGCACGATGCCGGTGAACTGCTCCTTCGCCGGATCCATCGTGCGGCCCTCCTCGGGCCGGGCGGCCGCGAACGGGTTCTGCCGCGGCGATCCAGAGTCGGCCGTGGCTTCCGCGGGATCGGTAGCCGCGAGCACCGCATCGACCTGCTGGTCGATCGGCCGCACCGGCTTCGCCGACTCGTCGCCGGCATTCGCGGCGGCGTCGTCGAGCTTCTCCCGCCAGATCCGCTCCCGCTCCACCCGTTCACGGCGGTGCGGCCAGCCGGCATTCGCGAGCGCCGGCCGCGTGGGCCGCGGGTCGTTCAACTGGCTGTCGACCGTATCGTAGCCCCCCTCGCGGAGATCGAACGACAGCTGCTCGCGGTTGGAAGGATGCTGCAGGTAGCGGTCGAAGTCGCTCACGCCCGCGTGCGTCGCCTGATCGATGCCGATGAACATCACCTGCCGCGTCACCCACTGGCCGCGGATCTGGAACGAGAGCATCGCCGGCACGGCGACCGTCGGCGTCATGCCCTCGATCGCATCGCCGCCGGCCCGCTTGATCTCCTCCATGTGCCACTTCGGGTCCTGGAACCCGGAGAGCGAGTGGCTCTCGAAGACGAGGTCGGAGAGGATCCCGTGGATCCGGGTCTGCATTTCGTGGGAGAAGCCCGCCATCACGGCGTTCACGACGATCATCGTCGCCACGCCGAGCGTCACGCTGATCACGCTCGCAAGCGCGATCCAACGCGTGCGGAGATACCGCCAGCAGAGCAGGAGCTTGTACATGCGGGAAATCCGGGAAGGCTGGGGCGGGGACGGTATCAGACTGCCCCGGGGCGGCCAACGGCAAAAAGCGTTCCCGGAAGCCCCGCGTGGATGCCCGGTCCTGACGCGATTTTCGGCACGTCAAACGTGCTGGGTTCGGGGCTG
>JBBAVU010000267.1:0-3411 GCA_040397565.1 Pirellulales bacterium
GGGCCGATCGTGGTGGGCCGCGACGGCCGGGAGAGCGGCCCCGTGCTGCTTGGAAAGATCGCCGAGGCGATCGCGTCGTCGGGCCGCGATGTCGTCGATTGCGGGATCGCCGCGACACCAACCGTCGGCATCGTCGTGCGAGGGGAGCGAGCGGCCGGCGGCATCCAGATCTCCGCCAGCCACAATCCTGCCCGCTACAACGGCATGAAGCTCTTTGCGGCCGAGGGGCGGGTGCTGACGAAGGAGGCAGGCTCGCAGGTGCTCGCCCGCTTCCAGGCCGGCGAGCCGGCTGCGCTCGAGACCCGTCGGGGCGAGATCCGCCGCGTCGATGGCACCGACGACCACGTGCGGCTCGTCGCCGCGACCGTCGATGTGCCTCGGATCCGCGCCCTGCGGCCCCACGTCTGGATCGATTCCTGCCACGGCGCCGGCAGCGTCGGCGCGAAGAAACTCCTCGAGACACTCGGCTGCCGGGTGACGCATGTCGGCGACGTGCCAGACGGACGGTTCGACCACGAGCCGGAGCCGACCGCGGCGAACCTCGCCCGGCTTTTGCCGCAGATCCCTGTGAGCGGGGCCGACGTCGGATTCTTCCAGGATCCCGACGCCGACCGGCTCGCGATCGCGACGGCCGATGGGACCTACATCGGCGAGGAGGCGACGCTCGCCCTCTGCGTTGCCCACGCGCTCCCGCAGCGGCCGGGGCCGGTGGTCGTGAACTGCTCGACGAGCGGCATGACGGCCGCGATCGCGAGGTCGCTCCGCCGCGAATGCAACGTGTCGGCCGTGGGCGAGGCGAACGTGGTGGACGCGATGCTCGGCTGCAAAGCCGCGATCGGCGGCGAGGGAAACGGCGGCGTGATCGATCCCAAGGTCGTGCTCGTGCGGGACAGCCTCGTCGCGATGGCGATCGTGCTCGACGCGATGTGCGCGACCGACCCCATGACCCCGGTGAACGTGCTCGCAGAGCGGCTCCCACGAATGACGATGCACAAGACGAAAGTCGAGGTGTCGTCGGACCTCCAAGGAGCGAGGCTCACCGCCGCGCTCGACGCCGTGGCGGCGGCGTTCCAGGACGCGACGGCAAGCCGCCTCGACGGCCTGCGGCTCGACTGGCCGGACGCCTGGGCCCTCGTGCGGGCGAGCAACACCGAGCCGATCGTGCGGATCGTCGCCGAAGCCGCCGACACCGCCGCGGCAGAAGCAATCTGCCGGCGCGTCGCCGCAAAACTTATCGCCCAATAGCGAACGGGCTCCCTTCATCCCGATCCAGAGTGGACCGTGAGGGGCTGCCCGTGTGCCCGAGACGGCGTAGCTGACCAGCGCAGGCAGGATGCCGAAGCGCCAGTCAGCTCCGAGTGAGCGAAGGTCTGGAGGACCGCAGCGAACGTCCGGCGAGGGGATACGGGCAACCCCAAACCCACCACAGTTGACGTACCGAAAAAGCCGCCGCGAAGGCACGGCGATCAGGAGTGTATAAAACGCCTCCGCACCCCCGGAGCGACCCCATGCCGCACACCCACGCCGCCCGACTCGCCGCCGTCGAAGCCGCCCACGCCGCCGGCGCGCTCACCGACCACTCGGCCCGCACGATCCGCGACTGGCTGACCGAGCCGAGGTACGCCGAGTTCGCGGCGACGCTCGCCGAAAAAATCGACGCCTGCGTCGCGGGCACGATCCCCTGGAAGGAGCTCGACGACGTCTACTGGACGGTGATCCCGTTCGGCACGGGAGGCCGCCGCGGCACGATGTACCCGGTGGGCTCGAACGCGATCAACGACCGCACGATCGGCGAGAGCGCGCAGGGCCTCGCCGACTACGTCCGCTCCGTGATGGCCGTGGGGGAGACGCCCACCTGCGCGATCGCCTACGACACCCGCCACCGCTCGGAGCACTTTGCGAAGCTCTGTACGGAGGTGCTTTTGGCTGCGGGGTTCAAGGTGTTCTTCCTGCGAGGCTACCGCAGCACGCCCGAGCTTTCGTTCGCCGTGCGTCACACGGGAAGCACCTGCGGCATCATGGTGACGGCGAGCCACAACCCGCCGAGCGACAACGCGGTGAAGGTCTACTGGGCGGGAGGAGTGCAGGTGTTGCCGCCGCACGACAAGGGGATCATCGACCGCGTCATGAAGGTCGACAGGGTGAGCCGCCAGAGCTTCGAGGAGGGCGTGCGGGCGGGCCGCGTCGAGTTCATCGAGGAAACGGTCGATCCGGCGTTCGTCGAGGCCGTGCTCGCGCAGTCGACGCCGGGCCCGCGGGATCTCTCGATCCTCTACACGCCGCTCCACGGCGTCGGCGCGACGGCGGTCGTGCCGGTGCTGGAGGATGCGGGCTTCCAGAAGCTAAGGCTCTACGGACCCCAGGAAAAGCCCGATGGTGACTTCCCAAACGTGCCCGGCCACGTCGCCAATCCCGAGAACCCCGCGGTGCTCACGGGCCCGATCGACGAGGCGAAGGGCCGCGGCGACGACCTCGTGCTCGCGAGCGACCCCGACTGCGACCGGCTCGGCGCAGCGGCGGCCCTGACGCTTGACCGCAAGGCTGAATGGCGGACCTTCACCGGCAACCAGCTCGCCGCGCTCCTCTGCGACCACGTGCTCGCGACCCGCGCGGCCGCCGGCACGCTCCGCGGCGAGGACCACGTCGTCACGACGATGGTGACGAGCGGCCTCGTGCGACGGATCGCGGAGTCGTACGGCGCGGCGGTGATCGACATGCTCCAAGTCGGCTTCAAGTGGATCGGGAAGGCGATCGACGAGATCGGACCGGAGAGGTTCGTCTACGGCTGCGAGGAGTCGCACGGCTACCTCGCCGGCACGCACGTCCGCGACAAGGACGCCTCCGTCGCGGCGCTCCTGCTTGCGGAGCTCGCGGCAAAGTTGCGAGCCGCCGGCCACTCGCTCCACGAGCACCTCGACGGTCTCTCCTGCCGCCACGGCTGCCATCTGGAGCGGCAGGTCTCCGTGACGCTCCCCGGCGCCGCCGGCATGGACCGCATGCGGGAAATCATGGCGATGCTCCGCTCGGCCGCGCCGTCCTCCATCGGCGGCCTCGCCGTCCGTCGGATCCGCGATCTCGCGTCGCTCACGTTCACCGTTCCCGGCCAGCCGGCCAAGCCCTTCCCAGGCACGGCGGGCGACGTCGTGATCTTCGATCTCGATGGGCTGCCCGGCCTGCCGCCGGCGACGGCGGCGGATCTCGCTGCCGGCCGGTTCGAGCCGCTCTCGAACGCCGTCGCCGCTCGGCCCAGCGGCACGGAGCCGAAGATCAAGTTCTACCTCTTCGCCGTCGCCCCACCCTGCGACGCGGCCGCCCTCGCCGAAACAAAGCGGCTGCTGACCGGCCGCCTCGACGCCCTCGAAGCCGATCTGCGAAAGCTCGTCGGCGTGTGAAGCAATCTCGCCGCCGCGA
>JBBAVU010000268.1:0-3346 GCA_040397565.1 Pirellulales bacterium
ACTCGGTGGGCATCCTCCGCCAGATCGGCATCCAGCCCGACATCCTCGTCTGCCGAACCGAGCGGGCCCTCGACGTTTCGGACCGGGAGAAGATCGCGCTGTTTTGCAACGTGCCGCTCGACTGCGTCATCGAGGAGCGTGACAAGGATTTCTCGATCTACGAGGTGCCGCTGTCGCTCCAGGCGAACCGGATCGACGAGCTCGTGCTCCGGCGGTTCGGCATCAAGGCTCCGCCCGCCGACCTCGAGGAATGGCGGGATTTGCTCCACCGGCTCCGGAACCCGGAACACGAGGTCTCGATCGCCGTCGTCGGCAAGTACGCCGACCACCGTGACGCCTACAAGAGCATCTACGAGGCGATCGACCACGGCGGCATCGACCAGCGGGCGCAGATCCGGGTCCAGCCGATCCGGGCCGAGGACATCGAGCGCGAGGGCGCGGAGCGGCTCCTCGCGGGCTTCGACGGGCTGGTCGTGCCGGGTGGATTCGGTGAACGCGGCATCGAGGGGAAGGTAGAGGCGATCAAGTTCGCGAGGGAACGAAGGCTGCCGTTCCTGGGAATCTGCCTCGGCATGCAGTGCGCGGTGATCGAGGCCGCGCGGCACCTTGCCGGCCTCGACAGGGCCCATTCCACCGAGTTCGACCGCTCCACGCCCCATCCGGTGATCTGCCTCCTGGAGGAGCAGAAGGGGGTCGTCGACAAGGGGGGGACGATGCGGCTCGGAGCCCAGCCGTGCGTGCTGGCCGAGGGCACGAGGTCGGCCGCCGCCTACGGCCGCACGACCATCTCGGAGCGGCATCGCCACCGTTATGAGTTCAACAGCCGGTACCGGCAACAGCTCGAAGCAGCCGGTCTCGTGATCGCCGGGACGAGCCCCGACGGCTCGCTCGTCGAGATCGTGGAGATGGCCGAGCATCCCTGGTTCGTCGCGGTCCAGTTTCATCCCGAGTTCAAGAGCAAGCCGACGAAGGCCCACCCGCTCTTCGCCGGGCTCGTCGCCGCGGCGGTCGAGCGTCATGCCGGCAGCGCCTGGGTCGCGGAGGTCTGAATGGCCGAGGAACTGCGTCCGGACGACGATGCGACGGACCGACCGCCCCCGCCGGCCACGCTCGAGTTCCTGGTGCACACGCTCTTCACGCAGGCGCTCATGGCGCTGGGCCGCATTCCCAACCCGATCACCGGCAAGGCCCACAAGAATCTTCCGACGGCCCGGCACTTCATCGACACGATCGCGATGCTCGAGGAGAAGACCCGTGGCAACCGCACGAACGACGAGACGCGGCTGTTCGAGGAGGTCCTCCACCAGGGACGGCTCCAAGTGTCGATCGAGTCGGGCGGAGACGCACCGTGAACGAGCGTTCCCCGGCTTGGAGGATTCTTTCGGCCCTTCTCGCCGTAGGCCTTCTCGCGGCGTTCCTGAACGTCTCCGAGTCGCCGAACACCACCCGGATCTCCTTCCAGCGACGGCCCGACCGGATCGTCGTGCGACTCGGCGGCAGGCCGTTCACGGAATACGTGTTCGCCGGGCATGTGAAGCCGATCCTGTTTCCGATCATCGGTCCTGGCGGAGTGCCGATGACGCGGTCGTGGCCGATCGTGAAGGGTGTTCCGAACGAGCCGCACGACCATCCCCACCACGAATCGCTCTGGTTCATGCACGGCGACGTCAACGGCGTCGACTTCTGGGCCCACAAGCCCGACAAGGCGGGGCGGCTGCCGGAGGTGAGGCAGACGGCGATCGAGATTTCCGAGCCGGACGGCACGATCGATTCGCGAAACGAGTGGCGGCGGCACGACGGAAGGATCGTGATGACCGACTCGCGGCGGATTCGATTCTGGGCCGAGGGTGCCCCGGGGGCGGCGGGCTCGTCCGCGCGGGGCATCGACTACGACATCACGCTGCGGGCCGACCATGGCGAGGTCGTCCTCGGCGACACGAAGGAGGGCACGATGGCGATCCGTGTGCATCACTCGCTCCAACTCGAGGATCTCGACGGTTCGAAGGGGGCCGCGGGGAACGTGGTCAACTCGGAGGGGGAACGCGGCGCCACGGCCTGGGGGAGGCCCGCGCGGTGGGTCGACTACTCGGGCACGATCGACGGGAAGCCCGTGGGGATCGCGGTCTTCGACCACCCCGGCAACCTGCGGCACCCCACGAGGTGGCACGCCCGCGGCTACGGCCTCTTCGCCGCGAATCCGTTCGGGCTGCACGACTTCGCCGGCGAACCTCCCGGCTCGGGCAGCCACACGCTCGCCGACGGTGGAACGCTGCGGCTGCGGTATCGATTCGTGTTCCACGAGGGCGATGCTGAATTTGCGGGTATCGAGCGGCGGTGGCGAGAGTGGGCCGGGGGAGACAGGCCATGACCGCCAAGCTGCTCGACGGGAAACTTCTCGCCGCCCGCATCGAGGAGAACCTCCGAGCGGAGGTGTCGACGTTCAGCGAGATGGTCGGACGTCGGCCGCGGCTCGCGGTCGTGCTCGTCGGCGACCTTGCGGCGAGCGCCTCCTATGTCGCTGCGAAGCGTCGGGCCGCGGAACGGGTCGGCATCGATTCGCTCCTCGTCGAGCGGCACGGACTCGCCGAGACTCACGAACTCGTGGAACTCGTCGAGGGGCTCGCGCGGGACGAGCAGGGACCGGTCGACGGAATCCTCGTGCAGCTGCCGCTGCCGCCACGCGTCGATGCCGTCACCGTCCTCGACGCCGTGCCACCCGACCGCGACGTCGACGGCTTCCATCCGGTCAACGCCGGCCTCCTGTCGCAGGGTCGGCCCCGGTTCATTCCGTGCACCGCGGCCGGCGTCCAGCGGATGCTCATCGACGCCGGGATCGAGACGGCCGGCCGCCACGCCGTCGTGATCGGCCGCAGCGACATCGTGGGAAGGCCGCTCGCCCTGCTGCTTTCCGGCCGCGGCGCCGGCGGCGACGCGACGGTGACGATCTGCCACAGCCGATCGGCAGACCTCGCGGAACATGCGAGGCGGGCCGACATCCTCATCTCGGCCGTCGGCCGCCCGGGCCTCGTCACGGCCGACATGGTGAAGCCAGGAGCGGCCGTGATCGACGTCGGGATCAACAGGGTGACGTCGGCCTCGGGAGAAAGCCGCCTCGTGGGCGATGTCGATTTCGACGCCGTCCGTGAGGTCGCCGGCTGGATCACGCCCGTGCCGGGCGGCGTCGGTCCGCTCACGGTGGCGATGCTCCTCTCCAACACCCTCCTCGCGGCCGAACTCCGGCTCCGGTAGTGAATGGGGGCTGTGCGCGCGGTCCTTGCTGGAGACCGCATTGCCGCCGGTGGAGCGGACGCATCGTCGCTACGGTGAGGATACACCTGATGCTCCT
>JBBAVU010000269.1:0-3327 GCA_040397565.1 Pirellulales bacterium
TCGTGGCCGAGCCTGGGAGCCGCACGAAGCTCTCGAAGCGGAAGCTCTCGCAGTATCTGAAGAACCAGGATTTCAAGCAGGTGATGGACCACGGCCTGCGGATCGCCGAGCGGATGGGCCTTTCGGCCGATGCCGACACGTTCAACCCCGTGATCGTCGATTTCTACCGGGAGGTGGGCTACCTCCCCTGGGCGATCGACAACTACCTCTCGCTCCTCGGCTGGTCGTACGACGACAAGACCGAGTTCTTCAGCCGCGACGAACTCGTGAAGCACTTCACGCTCGAGCGGATCAACGCCTCCCCCGCGAGCTTCGACCCGAAGAAGCTCTGGGCCGTGCAGGACCACTACATGTCGCTGCTCCCGACCGACGAGAAGCTCGCGATGATGCTGCCGTTTCTCGCGCGGGCCGGGCTCGTGTCGGATCCGCCGACGCCCGGGCAGAAGCTGGTCGTGCGGCAGGTGATCGAGGCCTCAGGCGACCGGCTCAAGGTGGCCGGCGACATCCTCGCCTACGCCGATTTCTTTCTCGTGGACGAGCCGCCGATCGACCCCGCGGCCGCCAAGCAGCGGCTCGCGAAGCCGGGCGTGAGAACCCTCCTCGAAGCCTATGCGGAGGCGATCGCGGAGGTGGAGCCGTTCGAGCCGCCGGGGCTCGAGGCGGCGCTGAAGCAGGTGGTCGAGGCCGCGGGCTTGAAGGTCGGGGATCTCGTGCATGCCGTCCGCGTGGCCGTGACGGGCAAGACCGTGGGGCCCGGGCTCTACGACTGCCTCGCCATCCTCGGCCGCGAGCGATCGCTCGCCCGGATCCAGCGGGCACTGCCGGCGTGCGAGGCCACCGTCTGACGGGCGGGACTGGCTGAACGAACCTTCCAGCCGCTACGATCTGGCTCGTGTTTCCCCTCGCCCACGGATGGAGTTCCTGATGCCCCTGCTCGTCGTCGGTAGTATCGCCCTGGACTGCGTGGAGACCCCGACCGACCGGCGGGACGACGTGCTCGGCGGGTCGGCCGTGTTCTTCTCCTACGCCGCAAGCTTCTTCTCGCCGGTGAAGCTCATCGGAGCGGTGGGCGAGGACTGGCCCACCGAGCACACGAAGCTGCTCGAGGGGAAGGGGATCGACACGGCCGGGCTCGAGGTGATCCCCGGCGGGCGGACCTTTCGCTGGCGGGGCCGGTATCTCCCCAACATGAACGACCGGGAGACGCTCGAGGTGCACCTCAACGTCCTCGAGACCTTCCGCCCGAAGCTCAACGGCAACCACCGTGACTGCAAGTTCCTCTTTCTCGGCAACGCCTCGCCCACGGTGCAGATGGAGGTGCTCGAGCAGGCGAAGGGGGCGACGCTCACGGTCGCCGACACGATGGATCTCTGGATCAACATCCAGCGGGACGAGCTCGAGGCACTCCTGAAGCGGATCGACGGGCTCGTGCTCAACGATTCGGAGGCGAAGCTCCTGGCCGAGGATGAGAACCTCGTGCGGGCCGGCCGGAAGGTGCTCGCCATGGGGCCGAAGTTCGTCGTGATCAAGAAGGGGGAGCACGGGGCGATGTTCTTCAGCGCCGACGAGACGTACGTCATGCCGGCCTACCCGACCCCGCAGGTGCTCGACCCGACCGGGGCGGGCGACAGCTTCGCCGGGGGGATGATGGGCCACCTCGCCTCCCTCGGCCGCAGCGACCCCCAGGCCCTCAAGGAGGCCCTCGCCTACGGGGTGGTCACGGCAAGCTTCACGGTGGAAGATTTCAGCCTGGACCGGTTGGAGGGGATCAACCGGGCCGACCTCGACGGCCGGCTCAAGGAATACCGGAAAATGCTCTCGTTTTGAGGAGTGACGGCCGGAAAAACACCCGAAAAATTCTGCTTGCCAAGCCCACGGCAACCCGATACTATACCAGCGTTCAGTACACGTCGTCGCGTCCGTCTGCTCGACCTATGGTGGCGAAGCAACCACCCCGACAGACCGCCGCACGACGTAGGAGAATCAGGCCATGGTGGGAATCGCAGCAACGAACGGTGTCGCGAAGGAGTTAGGAACAAAGGAGACAGCAGCAGTGGCAGGCAGAACGGCTCAGGCAAGCAAGGCCCAGGAAAGCAGGGCCTCGGCGGCAGCGAAAGGGGCGGAAACCCCGAAGAAGCGTGGCGCGGCCGCGAAGACGGCGACATCGTTCGTGGACGACCACCCGCTCCTCAAGAACACGCTCGCCCAGATCGAGAAGGAGTTTGGCGAGGGGTCGATCATGCCCCTCGGCAGCGAGACCCACAAGGAGATCGAGGGCATCTCCAGCGGCAGCCTCTCGGTCGACCTGGCCCTCGGCGGCAAGGGATTCCCGAAGGGGCGGATCATCGAGGTCTTCGGACCAGAGTCGAGCGGCAAGACGACGCTCGCCCTCCACGCCGTCGCGGCGGCCCAGCGGGCCGGCGGGATCGCGGCCTTCATCGACGCCGAGCATGCCCTCGACCCCAGCTGGGCCAAGAAGCTCGGCATCTCGCTCGAGACGCTGCTCGTGAGCCAGCCGACGAGCGGCGAGGAGGCGATGCAGATCGTGGAATTGCTCATCAAGAGCAACGCCGTGGACATCATCGTCGTCGACTCCGTGGCGGCCCTCGTGCCGCAGAAGGAACTCGACGGCGAGATCGGCGACTCGTTCGTCGGGCTCCAGGCGAGGCTCATGAGCCAGGCGATGCGAAAGCTCACCGGTGCCATCGCGAAGGCGAAGACGACCGTCATCTTCATCAACCAGATCCGTGAGAAGATCGGCGTGATGTTCGGCAGCCCCGAAACGACGCCGGGCGGCCGGGCGCTCAAGTTCTACTCGTCGTGCCGGGTGGACGTCCGCCGCATCGGCACGCTCAAGGACGGCGAGGACGTGGTCGGCCAGCGGGTCCGCGTGAAGATCGTGAAGAACAAGGTCGCGCCGCCGTTCCGCGTGGCGGAGTTCGACATGATGCACGCCAACGGCATCAGCATCGAGGGCGACTTGCTCGACCTCGCGATCGCCGCCAAGCTCGTCGACAAGACGGGCACCTGGCTGCGGTACGGCGAGACCCACCTCGGCCAGGGACGCGAGAAGGCGAGGCAGTTCCTGAAGGACAACCCCGCCGTGGCGAAGCAGCTTCGCGAGAAGATCCTCGCCATGAAGGACGAGGTCATCGCCGTCGAAACCGAGTCGGCCGCCGGCTCCTCCGACGACTGACCGCAGCCTGATTCACGCTTGCTAGCTTACAAACAGCCCCGCCCCACGGCGGGGCTGTTTTTTTGCTTGCTTGCATGACACCGCATTGCCGCCGGGGGAGCGGACGCATCGTCGCTACGGTGAGGATACAC
>JBBAVU010000270.1:0-3306 GCA_040397565.1 Pirellulales bacterium
CGCGCGGTCCCGCCGCTTTCGATCGGCCCGCTTGCGGTCGACCCGCCCGTGCTTCAGGCCCCGATGGCCGGCTACACCAACTACGCCTACCGGCAGGTGGTCCGCGAGTTCGGCGGGGCGGGCCTCCTGGCCACCGAGATGATCGCCGCCCGCAGCGCCACCTGGCTCGAGACGCACCGCGGCGAGCATCCCGACCGGCTCTGGGGCGTCCGCGAGGAGCCGCGTCCGCTGGCCGTGCAGATGTGGGACAACGATCCCGACAACCTGGCCGCGGTGGGCCGCCGGCTCGCGAAGGACTTTCGCGTGAGCGTGGTCGATCTCAACTTCGGATGCCCGGTGCGGCAGGTCACGGACAAGGCCCACAGCGGCTCGTGGCTCCTGCGGGATCCCGACCGCGTCGGCCGGATCGTGCGGCGGGTGGTCGAGTCCTGCGACGGCGTGCCGGTGACGGCGAAGATCCGGCTCGGCTGTGCCGAGAGCTGCCGCACGGGCGTCGAGGTCGCGCAGCGGATCGAGGAGGCGGGAGCCAGCTGCCTCACGGTGCATGGCCGCGTCGCCGCGCAGTTCTTCAAGGGCGAGGCCGACTGGTCGGCGATCGCCGATGTTAAGCGGAGCGTCTCCCGCATGCCGGTCGTGGGCAACGGCGACATCGACTCCGCCGAGACCGCGGTCCGAAGGCTGCGTGAGTCGGGCGTGGACGGCATCATGGTCGCCCGTGAGGCGCTCGCCCGCCCCTGGATCTTCTCACAGATCGCGGCCGTGCTGCGTGGGGAGCCCTGCCCTCCCGATCCGTCGCTCGCCGAGCAGTACGAACTGGTCATGCACCACTACGATCTCGTCTGCTCCCGCTTCGGCGTCGAGCGGGGCACGCTCCTGATGCGGAAGTTCGCCTGTGCCTACGCCCAGGGGCTGCCGGGCGCACGCGACTTCCGCGGCGGCGTCTCCCGGGTGACGACCCGCGAGGAGTTCCTCGACGTCATGCGGACGACGTTTCCGGGCCGGTCGACCCCACCCGCAGATCGAGCGTGAAGTCACCCGGCGTGAGCCGCACGCTGTGACGCTCGAACGTCTCGTCGATCCTCGCGGCCGCTCCGGCATGTGCGGCCGGGGCGGCGCTCATGGCCGCGTCACCTCGACAGCCGTCGTGAGCCTGCTCCCGACCGGCACGTCGCTGAAGTAGTCCCCGCTCACTGGCGCGATGTCCGCCGGCCGAAGCCCCACTGCCGTCGGAACGAAGCAGTGGTCGCAGAGCACGCCGTGCGCGGGGTCGAGCCCGACCCACCCGGCCCCGGGAAGATAGGCCTCGACCCAGGCGTGCATCGCGCTGGCCGCCCGTCGCTCCCCCTCCTCGGCATCACCCTCGAAGAGAAACCCCGACACGAGCCGCGCGGCGACGCCGTTGTACCGCAGCGACTCCGCCAGCAGGACGGCGACGTCGCGGCAGGCTCCGCTCCGTCGTTGGAGCGTCTCCTGCGCGGTCAGTGGATCCCCTTCGTCCCGCCGCTCGTACCGGATCGACTCGGCGATCCAGCGGGTCATCGACACGATGCCGTCGACCATCGGCCTTCCCGCCGTCGCGAGAGCCTCGGGCAGTTCGACGGCGCGGGTGATCGCCAGGAAGGGCGCGAGCACCCTCCGCTCGGCATCGGTGTAGACGCACGGCATCCGGAGGCCTCGTGGCTCGAGCAGGAAGTCGAACGGATTTCGCTCGCGGACCTCCAGGTCGAGATCGAGATGGACCGGCAGCGCGGTCAGGAGATCAGGAAAAAAGGCGGTGGCGACGAGGTTGTCGAACAGGTCACGACGAAACTGCACGACCGCGGCTTCGACCGTCTCGAACGACTGCCGGAGCACGACGAGGTGCGGGCAGGGCCTGGGGAAAATCCGCAGCACCTGCGTGGAGAGTGACGCCGGGGCGTCATACGCGTACTCGGCGCGGTAGCGAACGACCAGATGCATGCGAGCCACCTCCACGATCCGCGATCCACAGTGCGTGATCCACGATCCGTGCCGTGCCGCCGCCTGGCGGCCAGAGTGTCACGGATCGGCGAGCCGTTTTTCAACCGGGATGCGAGGATGCCGTCCGAACGCCACCATGGGACGTCGTCCCAGCGATCGGACGCATTTTCCACATGCCGACTTGCCGAAATTCCATCGCGTCCTAAGATAAAGACGTATGAATTCTCGAAATACACAGCTCGAGCACGCCTCCGACGAAGCTCTCGTCGAACTTCTGCGATCCGAGCCGGCTCGCGGGATCAACGAGTTGGCTTCGTCTCTCGGCGTCACCGCGACGGCCGTCCGCCAGCGGCTCGACCGGCTCATCCGGGCGGGCATCGTCGAGAAGTCCGCCGCTGCTCCGGGACAGCGTCGTTCCCGCGGCCGCCCGGCCCACACCTATGGGCTCACCGCCCGCGGCCGGCAACTCGGCGGCGACAATTTCCGCGACCTCGCGATGGTGCTCTGGCACGAGATCCGCGACGTGCGCGAGCCGGAAGTCCGCCGTGGCCTGTTCAACAGGATCGGCGAGCGGCTCGCCGGGCTCTATCGCGATGCGGTTCGCGGTACGACCGCCGCCGACCGGCTCGAAAGCATCGCAAAGCTGCTGCGAGACCGCGAAATCCCCTGCTCCGTCGGAGTGTCCTGCTCGGCTGCGGAATCGCCCGGGCAGCCGCGCCGCCGAGATCGCACCACGCCGGGCTTGCCGGTCCTCACGAGCCATGCCTGCCCATACCCTCAGCTCGCGGAGCAGGATCGGGGCGTCTGCGCGGCGGAGCGGCTCATGCTCGAGGACCTTGTGGGCGCTCCCGTGAAGCTCTCCGAATGCCGGCTGGACGGCGACGACTGTTGCCGATTCACCGTGCACGCGGTTGAAGGGGTTGCGTCGGGAGGCGTTTCGGCATCGAATCCCTGTTGATCGAACACCGTTGATCGACCGTGAAAACAACGCACCGGAGCCCACCATGACACAGACCTGGCCCGCCTCCCCGAAGCCATGGATCGAGGGTCGTTTCGAGGAAAACATGGTCCTGACGACCGTCGAGCAGGCGATCAACTGGGCCCGCCAGTCGAGCATCTGGCCGATGACGTTCGGCCTGGCGTGCTGCGCGATCGAGATGATGGCCGCCGGCGCGAGCCGCTACGACATGGACCGCTTCGGCGCGGGTGCCTTCCGGGCGACGCCGCGGCAGGCAGACCTGATGATCGTGGCCGGCACGGTGACCTACAAGATGGCCAGCCGCGTCCGCCGTCTCTACAACCTCATGCCCGATCCGAAGTACGTGATCGCGATGGGCGCCTGCACGA